>JBFXES010000035.1:0-21363 GCA_050179875.1 Thiohalomonadaceae bacterium | reverse complement strand
GCGGGTGCCGGATGGGGCAAAATGGGCGGTCTTTTCAGGAGGTGTTCCCATGTTTGTTCCCACGATGAGAATTCACTTTCAAAAAATTACGCAACGGCGCGGCTTCGCGCCGGTTCGCTAGCTTCTGCATCGTAGGGCGCAATGCGCTTTCGCTTAGTGCGCACTACGCATTCTGCGCAATCAACACTCGCAGCTGAAACATTCCACCTGAACCGAACAGCAGCAGACAGTGTTCGCAGCCGCTGGATTACGCCGGATTCCGACACGTCTTGGCGAAATCCCACCCTTGTGCGCTGCTGCGCGAGCGTCAAACTTTGTCGTCGCCCGGACATCGCCGGGCCTGGAAAAAACGGACCGGAACGCCGGCGTCTGCGAGCGAGCGTTTTCGTCGTGCACTTCTACAACACGCGCGACGCCAAGCCCCGCTGCATCGATCCGAATACCACGGAAGCGGATGCACTGGCGCAGGGATGCTGGCCCGCGCCGGAGATCCCGGTGAACGTGAATACCCGTGAGATGGGCAACCTGCACCTCAGCGACGAGCAGGAGGATGCCATCGTCGCCTTCCTGAAGACCCTCACCGACGGCTATCAGCCGTAGGCGGTGTGTCCCGCGGCGGCTGCCACGCCGCCGCGGGACCTACGGGTGACTCCGCTCAGACCCGGAATTGCCGCGCCTCGCGGTGGAAGCGCCGGACGGCCTCGCGGGTCGGCGCAGGGCCGTAGCGCAGCTCGGCGAAGCGCCGGGCGAGTTGCTCGAAGCGGACGCCCAGTTCCCCGCTGCTCGCGCGCACGCGGGCGGCGAAGGCCAAAGGCCCTTCGTGGCCCTCCCTGACCAGGCCGCGCCGAGCCAGGCGGGCCAGCAGACGGTCGAAGCTGCGCACCAGCGGGTCCGTCGCCTGGCGCCGTCGCCAGGCCAGATGCGCCGCCGCGCCCGCGAGGACCGCCACCGCCGCCGCACCCAGCAGCGCCACCAGGCCGCGCCAGCCGCTCGCCTGCAGGCCCAGGCGTTCAAGCAGGCGTTGCTGCTTGTCGGCCCCGTAGCCCAGCACCCACTGGTTCCACCCATGATTGGCGGCGTCCATGAGCTGGCGTGCGCCCCGCAGCACGGGCCCCAGCCACGTGCTGTGGATCCCGGAGCGCTCGCCCGCCGCGGCCTCGGCGCGGCGGGTGCCCGCGGCCACCCGTTGCGGCGGCACGGCCGTGGTGGGATCCACGCGCACCCAGCCCTGGCCGGACAGGTAGACCTCGGCCCAGGCGTGGGCATCGGACTGCCGCACGGCGAAATGCCCGCCCAAGGGGTTGAACTCGCCCCCCATGTAGCCGGTGACCACGCGCGCAGGCACCCCGGCGGCGCGCATCAGCACCACGAAGGACGCCGCATAGTGCTCGCAGAAGCCGGTGCGCGTGCGGAACAGGAACTCGTCCACGGGATCGGCACCCAGGGCGGGCGGTTCCTGGGAATAGAAAAACGGTTGCTCCCGAAAAAAGGCCAGGGCGCGCTGCACCAGTGCGGCCTCGTCGGCGCCTTCCGCCAGCCACGTCTGGGCGAGGGCGCGGGCCTGCGGGTGCATGCCGCGCGGCAAGGTCAGGGCAAGGGAACGGAGCACCCGCGGCAATCCGGTGTTGCGCGCCTCGGGGAAGGAGCGGGCCTGGTAGCGTCGCAACTGATCCACGGGGCGCCCGGCGAGCACCTGCAGATCGGGGGTGAAGAAGGCCTCCCCGGGCAGGGTGGCCGGCAGGTCGAGCAGGAACAGCCAATGCCTCCCGTGGGGCTCCAGGGTGACGGTGTAGTCCACGGGTGCGCCGCGCGTGTCCACCTCGGGGGGCGGCAGCTGGCGGGCCAGCTCGGCGCCGAGCCCGCTCCAGCGTCGTCCGTCCGTGTGCCAGAGCACCGGGCCGCGCCAGTAGAGGGCCTCGCGGACGGGCGGTGTGCCGGCGAATTCCACCCGGAAGGCGACCTCGCGGGATTCCGACAACCGGCTGACGTCGCCCACGCTCATGGTCTCGGACAGACCCGTGCGTGCGCCGCCGTCCTGCACGGCGATGCCCCACAGCGATCCGGAGATGCGTGGGAACAGCACGAACAGGATGACCATGAGGGGCACCGCCTGCAGCAGCAGGTCGGCAGCGCGCCGCAGGTACTGGCCCGAGAGCCGCGCCTCGGCCGCGGGGTGGTTGAGCACCACCAGTGCGGCCGTGAGCACCACCACGGCGAGGAACAGGTAGAGGCCGTTGGCGATGGACTGGCTGAACAGAAAGCCGGTGGCCACCAGGAAGTAGGCGAGCAGGATCACCACCGTGGCGTCGCGCAACCCGCGCATCTCCACCAGCTTCAGGCTCAGCATCACTGCGAGCAGCGCCACCCCGGGCTCGGGGCCGAGCAGGGTGCCGTAGGACACGAACACCGCACCCATGCCACCCAGCGTGAGCAACAGCCGCAGCCACGGGCCGGGGAGGGCCCAGCCGCGCAGGTCGCGCAGCAGGCGCCAACCGATGGCGGCGACACACAGCAGCCCGAGCCAGGGCGGCAGGCGCAGCAGGTGAGGTGCGACCACCAGGGCCAGACCGCCCACCAGCCACAGCCAGGCCAGGCGCGTGACCTCAGGCGTCGCCGTCATCGCTTGCTCCGAACAGCGCCAGGGCCTCAAGGCAGCGCTGACAGTGGGCCGGCCCGGAGCCGGCGGGTATGCTGCCGCCGGGCAGGGCGAGGCCATAGCGCAGCCCCGCCTGCTCGGCATCGAGGATCCAGCGGCACAGGCGCGACAGCCTGGCCTCCGTGGGCAGCCCGCCCAGGCTGGCGTAATCGAAGCAGTGTTCGCCGCCGCCACCGCCGGCGAAGTGCTTGCTGAGCAGCCCCTGTTCCCGGGCCAGGGCCTTCCAGTGCACCTGGCGCAGGGAGTCGCCCGGCTGATAGGCCCGCAGGGCTGCAAACTCCTCCGCGCCGTGGTTGCCGGCGCCGGCCTCGCCTGCGCCGCCCGCGGGCGCGGGCAGCGGCGCATCGGCTTCCGGCCGTGGATACACCAGGCAGTGCTGGCGCAGATGGACCTGGCTCCAGGCGCGCAGCAGGCCCAGGGGGAAGCGGGTGGCGATGGTCAGGCGGCCCAGGGGGCGACGGCCGCGCCGGGTGGTGGGCTGGCATATGTCCACCCAGGTGGTGGCGCGCGCCGGCAGGTCCACCGTGACGGGCGCGCCTTCGGTGGGGATGAATTGCAGGGCGAAGCGCGCCTGCGCGTCGCCGTTGTGCACGCCAATGGGGAACACCGCGGTCTCGCCGGCGAAGACCGGCCGGCACTGGCCCGCGCGCACCCCCAATCCACCCAGGTTGCGGTAGGTGTGGAGGATGGAAACCACGCCCACGCTGGCGAGCAGGAAGGTGAGCGCGTAGGCCAGGCTGTTTTCGTAATTGATGGCGCCGATCAGCATGGCGAGCAGCACCAGCGCGAACAGCCAGCCGTTGCGGGTGGGCAGGATGTAGACCCTGCGGCGGGTGAGGGTGTGGGCGATCTCGGGCGCCGGGTGGCGGCGCCGCGCCCAGGCCTCTCGCACGCGTCGCACCAGGGCCGGAATCATGACGCTCAGGGGATGGCCACTTCGTCGAAATGGCGCGCGGCGTTGCCGCCGCCCTCGGCCGTGACCAGGCGATGGCCGACCACGTGGGGCAGGACCTCGCGCACATCCTCGGGGATCACGTAGTCCCGGCCCTCCAGCAGGGCCCAGGCGCGGGCGCTCTGCACCAGGGCCAGCCCGGCGCGCGGCGAAAGGCCCGACAGGAAATACGGGGCGCTGCGGCTGAAGCGCAGCAGGGCCTGCACGTAATCGAGCAGGGCGGGGGAGACGTGCACGGCATCCACCTGCGCCTGGGCGGCGATGAGTTCATCGGGGCTCATGCTGGGCTGCATGGTGGCGAGCAGCCGGCGGCGATCGGCGCCGGCCAGTAGCTCGCGCTCCGCCGCCGGGTCCGGATAGCCCAGGCTGATGCGCATGAGAAAACGGTCCAGCTGGGATTCCGGCAGGGGAAACGTGCCCACCTGGTGGGCGGGGTTCTGGGTGGCGATGACGAAGAACGGCTCGGGCAGGGCGCGCGTCTCCCCCTCCACCGTGACCTGGTGTTCCTCCATGGCCTCGAGCAGCGCGCTCTGGGTCTTGGGCGTGGCGCGGTTCACCTCGTCGGCCAGGATCACCTGCGCGAACACCGGGCCCGGCACGAACTTGAAGCTGCCCTGCTCGCGGTCGTAAACCGACACCCCCAGCACGTCGCCCGGCAGCAGGTCGCTGGTGAACTGGATGCGGTTGAAGCGCAGGCCCAGGTTCACCGCCAGTGCGTGGGCCAGCGTGGTCTTGCCCACGCCCGGCAAATCCTCGATGAGCAGGTGGCCACGGGCCAGCAGGCAGGTGAGCGCCAGGCGGATCGGGTGCGACTTGCCGAGAATGACCTCTCCGCAGCGCGCGGCGACCTGGTCGAGTTTCTTCTTCATGTGGGAAGGCGGGTTCGTGGCGAAGGCACCTAATCATAACAAGGCCCGGCGCAGTCGGCCGGAACCCCTGCTAAGTTTGCCCCAGTGAAACGGGCCGACAGGTCTTCGCCATGAGCCTGGACACTTTCACCTTCGTGAACGCGCGCGATGCCGCCGACCGCCTGCTCCGCGCGGCCGGACTGGATGCGTACCTGTTTCAGGTGGAGCCGGACGGCAGCGACTGGCGCCTGAAGGTGGAATGCGCCACCGAAGACGGCTGGCAGTCGCTGGAAATGGACGTGGATGGACGCGAGCTGCTGGCCAGTTGCAGCGATGGCGCGGCGTTCGGACGGCTGGAGGAACGGCTGCGGGCGCGCTTGCAGGAATGTCGGCGATCCCGCTGACCCGGAGAATCAGCGCCCCGGGTGTGTGGTTCGCAGCGGTGTGATCACGGAGTGGTGCAACGGCTTCAGTCCTCCTCGCGCCAACCCTCGTATTCGTCCTCGCGTCCGAGGTCCTCGATCTCTTCCAGGTCCTCGTCCTTGCGCTTGCGCCCGCCGCTGCGGCGTGGACGTTCCAGCTCGCCGAGGGGCTCGTCCCAGTCGTCTTCCTCCATGTCGGTCTCGGTGTAGTCGAGGTCTTCCTCCTCGAAGTCGTCCACCGGACCGCTCCAGTCCTCGGGCGGCTCGGTGGGCTCGATGTCCATCTCGTACCAGGTATCGATGTCCAGCGCTTCGATGTCGCCGTCGAAGTGCTGGATCTCCACCGTGCCCTCGTCCTCATCCACCGCGACCACCTCGAAGCGGTAGCCCTTGTCCAGGTGGCGGTACCAGTTTCCTACGACCGGATCAGCGTCGGTTGCCATGATGAAATTCCGCGAAGAACGAATTTGATCGGATCTTAGAGAACTCGCAGGTGCGCGCCAACGCGCGCCGCCCGCATACGCGCCTTGCCTACGGGTTTGGTGCCCATGCCCGGGGCGGCGTAAAATACGCGCCCCCTTTCGCCACACTGCCATGAACTACCAGGATCGCTTCGACGTCATCGTCATCGGCGGCGGCCACGCCGGCACCGAGGCCGCGCTCGCCAGCGCGCGCATGGGCGCGCGCACGCTGCTGCTGACGCACAACATCGAGACCCTCGGGCAGATGAGCTGCAACCCGGCTATCGGCGGCATCGGCAAGGGACACCTGGTGAAGGAAGTGGACGCCCTCGGCGGCGCCATGGCCGAGGCCGCGGACCTCGCCGGCATCCAGTTCCGCATCCTCAACGCCAGCAAGGGCCCCGCGGTGCGCGCCACCCGCGCCCAGGCCGACCGCGCCCTGTACAAGCGCGCCATCCGCGCGCTGCTGGAAAACCAGCCCAATCTCAGCCTGTTCCAGCAGGCGGTGGAAGACCTCACCGTGGAAGGCACGCGCGTTACGGGTGTGATCACCCAGGCCGGGCTGCGCTTCGCGGCCACCAGCGTGGTGCTCACCGCGGGCACCTTCCTCGCCGGCCGCATCCACATCGGCGAGGCCAATTACGAAGGCGGCCGCGCCGGCGACCCGCCCGCCAACGCCCTGGCCCGCCGCCTGCGCGAACTCATGCCGCGGGTGGGGCGCCTCAAGACCGGCACGCCGCCGCGCCTGGATGCGCGCAGCATCGATTTCAGCGTCATGCAGGCCCAGCCCGGCGACGACCCGGTGCCGGTGTTCTCGTTCCTGGGCAGCGCGCAGGAACACCCGCGCCAGGTGAGCTGTTACGTCACCCACACCAACGCGGCCACCCACGACATCATCCGCGGCAGCCTGCATCGTTCGCCCATGTACGCGGGGCGCATCGAGGGCATTGGCCCGCGCTATTGCCCGTCCATCGAGGACAAGGTGGTGCGCTTCGCCGAGCGCGAATCCCACCAGATCTTCCTTGAACCCGAAGGACTGGAGACCAACGAGATCTATCCCAACGGGATCTCCACCAGCCTGCCCTTCGACGTCCAGTACGCCCTGGTGCGCTCCATCCGCGGCCTGGAGAACGCCCACATCGTGCGCCCCGGCTACGCCATCGAATACGACTTCTTCGACCCCCGCGATCTGAAGCCCAGCCTGGAGACCCGCGCCCTGGAAGGCCTGTTCTTCGCCGGCCAGATCAACGGCACCACCGGCTACGAGGAGGCCGCAGCCCAGGGCCTGCTGGCGGGCATCAACGCCGCCCGGCGCGTGTCCGGGCGCGATCCCTGGTGGCCGCGGCGCGACCAGGCCTACCTGGGCGTGCTGGTGGACGACCTCATCACCTGCGGCACCAGCGAGCCCTACCGCATGTTCACCAGCCGCGCCGAATACCGCCTGCTGCTGCGCGAGGACAACGCTGACCTGCGCCTGACGCCCGTCGGCCGCGAGCTGGGGGTGGTGGACGACGCACGCTGGGCCCGCTTCGAGCAGAAGCGCGAGGCCATCGAGCGCGAGCAGCAGCGCCTGCGCGATACCTGGGCGCGCCCGGGCCAGCCGCTCGGCGAGGCCGCAGGCAGACTGCTCGGCCAGCCCCTGGCGCGCGAATACCGCCTGTCCGAGCTGCTCGCGCGCCCCGAGGTCGGCTACGCGGCGCTCACCGCCCTGCCCGGCGCAGGACCTGCCGCGGAGGACCCGCAGGTGGCCGAGCAGGTGGAGATCCAGGCCCGCTATGCCGGCTACATCGAGCGCCAGGAGACGGAGATTGCGCGCCAGCGCCGCCACGAGGAGCTGCCGCTCCCGGCCGACCTGGACTACGCCGAGGTGCTCGGCCTGTCGGCCGAGGTGCGCGAAAAGCTCGCCCGGCATCGCCCGCTGACCCTGGGCCAGGCCGGCCGCATCCCGGGCGTGACGCCCGCGGCCATTTCCCTGTTGCTGGTGCACCTGAAGAAGACGGAGCGGCGCAGCGCATGAGCGACGATCGCACGCGCCTGGCCGCCGGCGCCCGCGCGCTGGGCCTGGAACTGGATGCCTCCGCCCTGGACCGGCTGCTGGCCTACCGCGACCTGTTGGCCAAGTGGAACCGCGCCTACAACCTCACCGCGGTGCGCGACCCGGCGGAGATGATCGAAAAGCACCTGCTCGACAGCCTGTCCGTGGCCCCGTATCTCCACGGCGATCGCATCTGCGACGTGGGCACCGGCGGCGGCCTGCCGGGCGTGCCCTTGGCCATTGTCCAGCCCGGGCGGCGCTTCACCCTGCTGGACAGCAACGGCAAGAAGACGCGCTTTCTGGTGCAGGCGGCGGCGGAGTTGGGCTTGCAGAATGTGACCGTGGTCCACGCCCGCGCCGAACAGCACCGCCCCGCAGAGCGGTGCACCACCGTGGTCACTCGCGCGTTCGCCACGCTAGCTGATATGCTCGCCGCCTCCGGGCACCTGCTCGCCCCGGGCGGCGTGTTCCTCGCCATGAAGGGCGTATACCCGCGGGAGGAACTGGCGGCCGTGCCGCCGACGTATCGCGTGCAGGATGTCCTGGAGCTGCACGTGCCCGGACTGGAAGGCGCCCGCCACCTGGTGCGCATCGCGCCTGCGGGCCAAGAGGGGTGAATGCCATGGGCAAGGTCATTGCGGTAACCAATCAGAAAGGCGGCGTCGGCAAGACGACCACCTGCATCAATCTCGGCGCCTCCCTGGCCGCCACCAAGGCCCGCGTGCTGGTGGTGGACATGGACCCCCAGGCCAATGCCACCGCCGGCAGCGGCATCGATCGGCACGCCCTGGAGCGTTCCAGCTACGACCTGCTGCTCGGCCAGGCCAGCGCGCGCGAGGTGATCGTGCGCGCCGAAAAGGCCGGTTACGACATGGTGCCCACCACCGCCGATCTCACCGCCGCCGAGGTCGAGCTGCTGCAGCTGCCCCAGCGCGAGCGTCGCCTGCGCGAGGCCTTGCAGCCCGTGCGCGCCGACTACGACTTCATCCTCATCGACTGTCCGCCGTCGCTGAACATGCTCACCGTGAACGCGTTGGTGGCGGCGGACTCGGTGCTCATTCCCATGCAGTGCGAGTACTACGCCCTGGAAGGCCTGAGCGCGCTGCTCGACACCATCAACCAGATCCGCGGCTCGGTGAATCCGCGCCTGGAACTGGAAGGCCTGCTGCGCACCATGTACGACCCGCGCAACAACCTGGCCAACGACGTATCCACCCAACTGCTCAACCACTTTGGCGACAAGGTGTATCGCACCATCGTGCCGCGCAACGTGCGCCTCGCCGAGGCGCCCAGTCACGGCCTGCCCGTCATCACCTACGACCGCACCTCGCGCGGCGCCATCAGCTATCTCGCCCTCGCCGGCGAGATCCTGCGGCGCGACAGCGTGCGTACGGCCGTGGCCGTCTGAGGAACATCATGGCTGCAGGAAAGAAACGCGGTCTCGGCCGCGGACTCGATGCCTTGCTCGGCCACGGCGCCGAGGTTTCCCCCGATCTGCCCGCCGAGGGCGATCTGCGCACCTTGCCCGTGGACCTGATCCAGCGCGGACGCTACCAGCCGCGCGTGGACATGCACCCCGAGAGCCTGGAAGACCTGGCCGCTTCCATCCGCGCCCAGGGCGTGGTGCAGCCCATCGTGGTGCGCCCCATCGCCGGGGGCCGCTACGAGATCATCGCCGGCGAACGCCGCTGGCGCGCCACCCAGATGGCCGGCCTGCACGAGATCCCCGCAGTGGTGCGCGACGTGCCCGACCATGCCGCCATGGCCATGGCCCTCATCGAGAACATCCAGCGCGAGGCCCTCAACCCCATGGAGGAGGCCCACGCCCTGCACCGGCTCATCGAGGAATTCCAGATGACCCACCAGGCCGTGTCCGACGCCGTGGGCCGCTCGCGCGCCGCCGTGACCAACCTGCTGCGCCTGCTCAGCCTCAACGAGGACGTGAAGCGCCTGCTGGAGAACGGCGACCTGGAAATGGGCCACGCCCGCGCGCTGCTCGGCGTCGAGGGCGAGCTGCAGAGCCAGGCCGCGCGCACCGTGGTGGCCAAGGGCCTGTCCGTGCGCGAGACCGAACGCCTGGTGCGCCAGCTCCAGGCCGGCCCCAAACCTGCGCCCACCCCCAAGGTGGACCCGGACGTGCGCCGCCTGGAACAGGACCTCTCCGAGCGCCTCGGCGCCAAGGTGCTCATCCAGGACAGCAAGGGCAAGGGCAAGCTGGTGATCCACTACAACAGCCTGGACGAGCTCGACGGCATCCTGTCTCACATCCAGCGTGACTGAGCCCTGGCGGGGCGATCGGCCCTGCCTTGGCGTCCTGCCAAGATTCCCTTTATCAGGATATTCGAAACTTCCTTGACCCCCTGAGACGGCGTCTATATACTCCGCGCCGCCTAAAAAGACATACCCCTGGTCGTCGCCCGAAGTCGACCGGATCGGATGTATGCCGTGACGAGTCCTCTCGTGGCCGGTGAACCCAAGGGATGCCCATGAGCATCGCTCACCCGCAGTTGCGGCAATACACGCGCAGAATCCTGATCATCCAGGTGCTGGCGGTCGCGGCGGCAGCCGTGATCGGGCATTTCCGGCATGGAGCGCCGACGACGGGGGCGGTGTTGTACGGCGGTTTCATCGCGATTGCCGGGACGTTGATCCTCATCCGTGCCACACGTCGCGCCGAGCGGACGGGCTCGAACCCTGCCGCCAATGCCGCCCTGATTTACGGGACTGCGATTTCCCGCCTGGCGACGGCCGCCGGCCTGTTCGCTGTGGGCATCGCGATCCTGCGCCTGCCGCCACTGGCCCTCATGCTGGGCTTCGTCGTGGGCCTGGCGGCGCAACTGGTTTCTACGGCATTTGTTTCTGGGAAGAAGATATGGCGACCGAAGCGCTGACTTCATCAGGGTACATCCAGCACCACCTGACAAACCTCACCTACGGCCGGTTTCCCGACGGCCACTGGGGTTTCGCCCACACCGCCGCGGAAGCGAAGGAAATGGGCTTCTGGGCCATCCACGTCGACTCCATGGGCTGGTCCCTCGTCCTCGGCCTGCTGTTCTTCTTCGTCTTCCGCGCCGCCGCCAAGAAGGCCTCCGCCGGGGTTCCGGGCGGCCTGCAGAACTTCGTCGAGTGGATCGTCGAGTTCATCGACCACAGCGTGCGCGGTTCCTTCTCGGGCAAGAACGACATCGTGGCGCCCATCGCCCTCACGGTGTTCGCCTGGATCTTCCTGATGAACTTCATGGACCTCATCGCCATCGACTTCCTGCCCCAGGTGGCGGCGTGGGTGGGCGCGACCTTCCTGGGCATGGACCCGCATCACGTCTACTTCAAGGTGGTGCCCAGCACCGACCCGAACATCACCTTCGGCATGGCCATCGCCGTGTTCTGGCTGATCCTCTATTACAGCGTGAAGGTGAAGGGCCTCGGCGGCTTCGCCGCGGAACTGGCGTTCCAGCCGTTCCCCAAGTGGCTCGCTCCCGTCAACCTTATCCTCGAAGGCGTCTCGCTGCTGGCGCGCCCCGTTTCGCTCGCGCTGCGACTCTTCGGCAACATGTACGCCGGCGAGATGATCTTCATCCTGATCGCGCTCATGTACGGCGCGGGCTGGGCGCTCGGCCTGTTCGGCGGCGTGCTGCAGCTTGGCTGGGCCATTTTCCACATCCTGATCATCACCCTGCAGGCGTTCATCTTCATGACGCTGACCATCGTGTATCTGGATATGGCCCACGCCGAACACCACTGATTTCGTATTACCAACAACTTCTGAAACCTTGTAGGAGAGAACCATGGAACAAGCCCTGATCTACATCGCCGGCGCTCTGATGCTGTCCTTCGGTGCCCTCGGCGCCGCCATCGGCATCGCCATCCTCGGCGCCCGCTTCCTTGACGGCGCTGCCCGCCAGCCCGAGCTCATCCCGCTGCTCCGCACCCAGTTCTTCATCATCATGGGTCTGGTGGACGCCGTGCCGATGATCGCCGTCGGTATCGCCTTCTACGTGCTGTTCGCGGTGGTCGGAGGCTAAGGGCCCCCGTTCTTGACGACCCGTCAAGACTTTCCGTCCGTGAAACACAGCACGAGGTGCGACTATGAACATCAATCTGACGCTGATCGGTCAGGCCATCGCATTCTTCGTGTTTGTCTGGTTCGTGATGAAGTACGTGTGGCCTCCGCTCATCAACGTACTGAACGAACGCAAGAACACGATCGCCGATGGCCTTGCTGCCGCCGAGCGTGGCAAGCACCAGCAGGAGCTCGCCGAAAAGCGCGCCGCCGAGGTGATCCACGAGGCGCGCGACCGTGCCGCCGAGATCATCGCCAAGGCCGAGCAACGCGCCAACGAGATCATCGAAGACGCGAAGAATGCCGCCCGCGCCGAAGGTGACCGCCTGAAGGCGGCCGCCAACGCCGAGATCGAGCAGGAAGTGTTCCGTGCCAAGGAACAGCTTCGCGGCCAGGTGGTATCGCTCGCTGTGGCAGGCGCCGGCAAGGTTCTCCGCAAGGAGATCGACGCCAAGTCCCACGAGTCGATGCTCAAAGACCTCGTGGCCCAAATCTAAGGTCAGCGGCAATGGCTGAAATAACGACGATTGCGCGCCCCTACGCCCAGGCCGTCTTCAAGCTCGCCAGCGAGCAGAAGGCGCTCAAGCGTTGGTCCGAGATGCTGGGACGGGCGGCCGCCGTGGCTGCCGATCCCGAAATGGCGAAGGTCATCGACAACCCCCGCTTCTCCCGCTCCCAGGTGGTGGACATCATCCTGGGCGTGTGCGGCAAGGGCCTCGACGAGTACGGGCAGAACATGGTCCGGGTACTGGCCGACAACGGCCGCCTGAACCTGCTCCCCGAGATCGCGGCGCTTTACGAGATCGAACGTGCGCAGGCCGAAGGCACGATCGAGGCGGAAGTGGTCACGGCGATGGAACTGACCGACGGCCAGAAGAAAGATCTGGCGGCCGCTCTCAAGAAGCGCCTCGGTCGTGAAGTCAGCCTGAACGTCAAAGTCGACGGATCGTTGCTGGGCGGCGCCATCATTCGCGCGGGCGACATGGTCATCGACGGCTCGGCCATCAGCCGGCTCGAGAAGCTCGGCGCCGAGCTGATGCGCTGATCGCCCTCTAGAGGACAGACACATGCAACTCAATGCTTCCGAAATTAGTGATCTGATCAAAAAGCGGATCGCCGGATACCAGGTCACCACCGAGGCCCGCACCGAGGGCACCGTGGTCAGCCTGACCGACGGCATCGCGCGCATCCACGGTCTCTCCGACGTCATGTCCGGCGAGATGCTGGAGTTCCCCGGCAACACCTTCGGCATGGCGCTCAACCTGGAGCGTGACTCCGTCGGTGCCGTTATCCTGGGTTCCTACGAGCACATCTCCGAAGGCGACAAGGTCACCTGCACCGGTCGCATCATGGAAGTGCCCACCGGCGAAGCCCTGCTGGGCCGCGTGGTGAACGCCCTGGGCCAGCCCATCGACGGCAAGGGTCCCATCGACACCAAGACCTCCTCGCCCATCGAGAAGATCGCCCCCGGCGTTATCGATCGCAAGTCCGTGGACCAGCCGCTGCAGACCGGCCTGAAGTCCGTCGACTCCATGATCCCCATCGGCCGCGGCCAGCGCGAGCTGATCATCGGCGACCGTCAGACCGGCAAGACCGCCGTCGCCATCGACACCATCATCAACCAGAAGGGCACCGGCGTTAAGTGCATCTATGTGGCGGTTGGCCAGAAGGCCTCCTCCATCGCCAACGTGGTGCGCAAGCTGGAAGAGCACGGCGCCCTGGCGCACACCATCGTGGTGGCCGCCTCCGCGTCCGACTCCGCCGCCATGCAGTACATCGCCCCCTACGCCGGTTGCGCCATGGGCGAGTACTTCCGCGATCGCGGCGAAGACGCCCTGATCGTGTACGACGACCTCACCAAGCAGGCCTGGGCCTATCGTCAGGTCTCCCTGCTGCTGCGCCGTCCGCCGGGGCGTGAAGCCTATCCCGGCGACGTGTTCTACCTGCACTCCCGTCTGCTGGAGCGCGCCTCACGCGTCAACGCCGACTACGTGGAGCGCATGACCGGCGGCGAGGTGAAGGGCAAGACCGGTTCGCTGACCGCGCTGCCCATCATCGAGACCCAGGCCGGCGACGTGTCCGCGTTCGTTCCGACCAACGTCATCTCCATCACCGACGGCCAGATCTTCCTGGAGTCCGACCTGTTCAACGCCGGTATCCGTCCGGCCATCAACGCCGGTATCTCCGTATCGCGCGTCGGTGGCGCCGCGCAGACCAAGGTCATCAAGAAGCTCGGCGGCGGTGTGCGTCTGGACCTGGCCCAGTACCGTGAGCTGGCGGCGTTCGCGCAGTTCGCTTCCGACCTGGACGAGGCCACCCGCAAGCAGATCAACCGCGGCCAGCGCGTGACCGAGCTCATGAAGCAGGGTCAGTACGCGCCCATGTCCATCGCGCAGATGGCGGTGTCGCTGTATGCGGTCAACCAGGGCTTCCTGGACGACATCGACGTGAAGAAGGTCGTGGATTTCGAGAACGCGCTGCAGGACTACATGCGAGCCCAGCACAAGCCGCTGCTCGATCAGATCAACGCCTCCGGTGACTGGACGGCGGAGATCGAGGCGAGCATGAAGGCCGCGATCGAAGACTTCAAAGCCAACCACACCTGGTAACGGGGTAGGCAGCGATGGCAAGCGGAAAAGAGATTCGCGGCAAGATCAAGAGTATCAAGAATACTCAGAAGATCACGCGCGCCATGGAAATGGTTGCCGCCAGCAAGATGCGCAAGGCGCAGGATCGCATGGCGGCTTCCCGCCCCTACGCACAGCGTATCCGCGGCGTAATCGGTCACCTGGCCCACGCGCATCCCGAGTACCGCCACCCGTACATGATCGAGCGCCCGGTAAAGCGCGTCGGTCTGGTCGTGGTCTCCTCGGATCGCGGCCTGTGCGGCGGCCTCAATGCCAACCTCTTCCGCCTGGCCCTGCGCCAGCTGAAGGAATGGCAGAAGGCCGGCCTCGAGGTGGACCTGTGCGTGATCGGTCAGAAGGCGACGGGCTTCTTCCGTCGCCTTGGCGCCAACATCGTCGCCCAGGCCTCGCACCTGGGCGACGCCCCGCGCCTTGATCAGCTCATCGGCACGGTGAAGGTGATGCTCGATGCCTTCAACGAAGGCCGCATCGATCAGCTCCACATCCTGCACAACGAGTTCGTCAACACCATGACCCAGAAGCCCCAGGTGAGCCAGCTGCTCCCCATCAAGGCCGAGGCCACGGAAGCCGAGCTCAAGCATCACTGGGACTACATCTACGAACCGCAGGCGGAGGTCGTGCTCGACCAGCTGCTGCCGCGCTTCGTGGAGTCCCAGGTGTATCAGGGCGTGGTGGAGAACATCGCTTGCGAGCAGGCGGCGCGAATGGTCGCCATGAAGGCGGCGTCCGACAACGCGGGCAACCTCATCGACCAACTGCAGCTGGCCTACAACAAGGCGCGCCAGGCGGCCATCACTCGCGAGATCTCCGAGATCGTCGCGGGCGCCGCGGCGGTCTGACCGGCCGGATACGAATTCGAGTACTTAAGGGGAACTGAACATGAGTTCTGGAAAGATCACACAAATCATCGGCGCCGTCATCGACGTCGAGTTCCCGCGCGATGCGATGCCCAAGGTCCTGGACGCGCTGAAGGTGGACGAAGCGGGCCTGACCCTCGAAGTCCAGCAGCAGCTCGGCGACGGCGTGGTGCGCACCATCGCGATGGGTTCCTCCGACGGTCTGCGCCGCGGCATGGCCGTGAGCGGCACCGGCGCGCCCATCAGCGTCCCGGTCGGCAAGGCCACCCTGGGCCGCATCATGGACGTGCTGGGCAATCCCATCGACCAGAAGGGTCCCATCGGTGAAGAGGCCCGCGCCTCCATCCACCGCAAGGCGCCCAGCTACGAAGAACTGGCGGCCTCCACCGAGCTGCTGGAAACGGGCATCAAGGTCATCGACCTCATCTGCCCCTTCGCAAAGGGCGGCAAGGTCGGCCTGTTCGGCGGCGCCGGCGTGGGCAAGACCGTGAACATGATGGAGCTCATCCGCAACATCGCCATCGAACACAGCGGTTACTCCGTGTTCGCCGGCGTGGGTGAGCGTACCCGCGAGGGCAACGACTTCTACCATGAAATGAAGGAGTCGAACGTTCTCGACAAGGTGGCCCTGGTGTACGGCCAGATGAACGAGCCGCCCGGCAACCGTCTGCGCGTGGCGCTGACCGGCCTGACCATGGCCGAGTACTTCCGCGACGAAGGCCGCGACGTGCTGCTGTTCATCGACAACATCTACCGCTACACCCTGGCCGGTACCGAGGTGTCCGCACTGCTCGGCCGTATGCCTTCCGCGGTGGGTTACCAGCCGACCCTGGCCGAGGAAATGGGTGTGCTCCAGGAGCGCATCACCTCCACCAAGATCGGTTCCATCACCTCCATCCAGGCCGTGTACGTGCCTGCGGACGACCTCACCGACCCGTCGCCCGCGACCACGTTCGCCCACCTGGACGCCACCGTCGTGCTGTCCCGCGACATCGCCGCGCTGGGTATCTACCCCGCCGTGGATCCGCTGGACTCCACCTCCCGCCAGCTCGACCCGCTGGTGGTGGGCCACGAGCACTACAACACGGCCCGTGCGGTGCAGCAGACCCTGCAGCGCTACAAGGAACTGCGCGATATCATCGCCATCCTAGGCATGGACGAGCTGTCCGAAGACGACAAGCTCATCGTGGCCCGCGCCCGTAAGATCCAGCGCTTCCTGTCGCAGCCGTTCTTCGTGGCCGAGGTGTTCACCGGTTCGCCCGGCAAGTACGTCTCCCTGAAGGACACCATCCGCGGCTTCAAGGGCATCGTGGAAGGCGAGTTCGACCACCTGCCCGAGCAGGCGTTCTACATGGTCGGCTCCATCGAAGAGGCCGTCGAGAAGGCCAAGCGCCTGTAATGGCGCCCAGGGGGTAAGCCATGGCAATGACGATCCACGTGGACATCGTGAGTGCGGAGAAGCAGATCTTCTCCGGCACTGCGGAGGCGCTGTTCGCCCCCGCCGTGCTGGGCGAGGTCGGCATCATGCCGCGCCACAGTCCGCTGCTGACCCAGCTCAACCCGGGCGAAGTCCGCGTCGTGAAGCAGGGCGGCGAGGAGGAGTACTACTACGTGTCCGGCGGCATGCTCGAAGTGCAGCCGCACCACGTGACCGTGCTCGCCGACACCGCGCTGCGTGCAAAGGACGTGGACGAGGCCGCCGCGCTGCAGGCCAAGGAGCGCGCCGAGCAGGCCCTCAAGGACCGCAAGGGCGACATGGACTACGCCCGCGCCCAGGCCGAACTGGCCGAGGCCGTGGCGCAGCTCCAGACCCTTCAGCGTCTGCGTCAGCGCACGGGTGGCGCCCGCCGTTGAGGCTGGTCGCATAGGTGTATCGAAAAGGGGCAGCGGAACCGCTGCCCCTTTTTTCGTTTGTGTCCCGGGCGGTGGTTTGCCGAAAGGGACAAAGCTATTCTGTGTGGCGCCCCGGGGTACACGGTGTGCCCCATCTGACAGAGCCGAATCATGACTGCACGCCTGGAAATCGTCGTGCTCGCCGCGGGTCAGGGAACCCGCATGAAGTCCGACCTGCCCAAGGTCCTCCACCCGCTGGCCGGGCGCCCGTTGCTCGCCCACGCCATCGCCACGGCCCAGGCCCTGAACCCGGCGCGCACCCATGTGGTGTACGGGCACGGCGGCGAGCGAGTGCTTACCCAATTCCCGGACGCCCCGGTCACCTGGGTGGAACAGGCCGAAAGGCTGGGCACCGGCCATGCCGTCATGCAGGCCATGCCCGGCGTGGCGGACGACGCGGTGGTGCTGGTCCTGTACGGTGACGTGCCCCTGGTGCCCGCCGCCCTGCTGGAACCCCTGGTGGCCGAGGCCTCGGGCGGCGCCCTGGCCATCCTCACCGTGGAGCTGGCCGACCCCAAGGGCTACGGCCGCATCCTGCGCGACGCCCAGGGCGCGGTGCTCGGCATCGTCGAGGAAAAGGACGCCAGCCCCGAACAGCGCCAGATCCGGGAAGGCAACACCGGCATCCTGGCCGCGCCGGCGGCGCGCCTGCGCGCCTGGCTCGGCGCCCTGAAAAACACCAACGCCCAGGGCGAGTACTACCTCACCGACGTGGTGGCCATGGCCGTGGCCGATAAGGTCCCCGTGCTGGCGCACTGCGCCGCGGACGAGGACGACGTGCTGGGCGTGAACGACAAGCTCCAGCTGGCCCATCTCGAACGCGTGTACCAGCGCCGCCAGGCCGATGCCCTGATGCGCGCCGGCGTGACCCTCATGGACCCGGCACGCTTCGACCTGCGCGGCACCGTGCAGTGCGGCCGCGACGTGGTCATCGACGCGGGCGTGATCCTGGAAGGCCACGTGACGCTCGGCGACGGCGTGACAGTGGGCGCCAACTGCTACCTGCGCGACGTGGAGCTGGGCGCGGGCACCCAGGTGCGCCCCATGAGCGTGCTGGAGGAGACCGTGGTCGGCCCCGACTGCCGCATCGGCCCCTTCGCGCGCCTGCGCCCGGGCACGGTGCTCGCCGCCCATGCCCACGTGGGCAACTTCGTGGAACTCAAGAACGCCCAGGTGGGCGAGGGCTCCAAGGTCAACCACCTGAGCTACGTGGGCGACACCTTCATGGGCCGCGACGTGAACGTGGGCGCGGGCACCATCACCTGCAACTACGACGGCGCCAACAAGCACCGCACGGTCATCGGCGACCGCGCCTTCATCGGCTCGGACAGCCAGCTGGTGGCGCCGGTGGAGATTGGCGCCGACGCCACCATCGGCGCCGGCTCCACGGTCACCCGCGACGCGCCGCCCGGTGAGCTCACCCTGAGCCGCGCCCCGCAAAAGAGCATTGCCGGCTGGAAGCGGCCGGTGAAGCAACCGAAGACGGCAGGTTGAGCCAAGGCCAAGTGAAACGCGGAGTTCGCGGAGGCGCGGAGGACGTAGAGGAAAAGCAATCACCTGGTCCTTCAACGCGGTGTAGCGAGTCCAAGACCATGGAGAAATTTTGTTATTCTCCGCGTCCTCCGCGCCTTCGCGAACTCCGCGTTGATACCCGCGCAAGAACGACACTGCTGAACAACCGAGAACCTGAACATGTGTGGAATCGTCGGCGCCATAGCGCAGCGGGACGTGGTGCCCATCCTGGTGGAAGGCCTGCGCCGTCTCGAATACCGCGGCTATGACTCGGCCGGCGTGGCTGTGCTGAACGGCGAAGGCCGCCTGGACCGCCGCCGTACCGTGGGCAAGGTCAAGCTGCTCTCCGAGGCCATCGAGCTGCAGCCCCTCGCAGGCCAGCGCGGCATCGCCCACACCCGCTGGGCCACCCACGGCGGCGTGTGCGAGCGCAACGCCCATCCGCACTTTTCCGAAGAGGGCATCGCCCTCGTCCACAACGGCATCATCGAGAACCACGAGGCCCTGCGCGCCGAGCTCAGGGCCGCGGGCTACGAATTCCACTCCGACACCGACTCGGAAGTGATCGCCCACCTCATCCACGAGCGCATCAAGGCCGGCGACGACCTGCTCAAGGCCGTTCAGGACGTCGTACGGCGCCTGCACGGCGCCTACGCCATCGTGGTCATGAGCCGCTCCGAGCCCGAGCGCCTCATCGTGGCGCGCCAGGGCTGCCCGGTGGTGGTGGGCGAGGGCGACGGCGAATCCTTCGTCGCCTCCGACGTGCAGGCCCTGCTGCCCGTCACCCGCGCCTTCCGCTTCCTGGAAGAGGGCGACGTGGCGGAGCTGCGCCGCGACGCCATCACCATCTTCGACAGCACCGGCAGCCGCGCGGAGCGCGCGCTGCACGAATCCGAACTCTCCGCCGACGACGTGGAACTGGGCCAGTACGCCCACTACATGCAGAAGGAGATCTACGAACAGCCGCGCGCCGTGGCCGACACCCTGGTGGAACGCTTCGCCAACGGCCGCGCCCTCGACGCCGTGCTCGGCCCGAAGGCTGCGGAACTCCTGCCCCAAATCAGCGCCGTGCACATCGTCGCCTGCGGCACCAGTTGGCACGCGGGCATGGTGGCGCGCTATTACATGGAGCAGTACGCCCGGCTCCCCACCACCGTGGAGATCGCCTCCGAATACCGCTACCGCCAGCCGGTGGTGCCTGCCGGCACGCTGTTCATCGCCATCTCCCAGTCCGGCGAGACCGCCGACACCCTGGCCGCTCTGCGCGAGGCCAAGCGCCTTGGCTACCTGGCCACGCTCGCCATCTGCAACGTGCCGGCGTCCTCCCTGGTGCGCGAGGCTGACCTGAGCCTCATGACCCGCGCCGGCCCCGAGATCGGCGTGGCCTCAACCAAGGCCTTCACCACCCAGCTCGCCGCCCTCGGTCTGCTCGGCCTCATCCTCGCCCGCCACAACGGCATGGGCCCCGAGCGCGAGGCCGACCTGCTTGCCCAGCTCGTGCACGTGCCCGAGATGATCGAGCACACCCTCAAGTTGGAACCGCAGATCCGCGACTGGGCCCAGCAGTTCAAGACCAAGCAGCACGCCCTGTTCCTCGGCCGCGGCGCCGCCTGGCCGGTGGCCATGGAAGGCGCGCTCAAGCTCAAGGAGATCTCCTACATCCACGCCGAGGCCTACGCCGCCGGCGAACTCAAGCACGGCCCCCTCGCCCTGGTGGACGCCGACATGCCCGTCATCGCCGTGGCGCCCAACAACGAACTGCTGGAAAAGCTCAAATCCAACCTCCAGGAAGTGAAGGCCCGCGGCGGCAAGCTCTACGTCTTCGCCGACCCCAAGGCTGGCATCGAACCCTCACCGGAAGTGGAAGTCATGCACATGCCCGAACACGTGCAGACCTTCCAGACGCCCATCGTTTACACCGTGCCTTTGCAGTTGCTGGCCTATCATGTGGCGGTGCTCAAGGGGACCGATGTGGATCAGCCAAGGAATTTGGCGAAGTCTGTGACGGTTGAATGAGCGCGCCACGGCGGGGCTGCCCTATGGTCTTGTATTGCAGCTCGCCAGCAGTACCCTTGAATCGAGTCTAAGGGTACCGTCCCGCAAATCATGTGGGTGATAGTGCACCGCAGGTAACCCCCGCGCCGATCCTCGCGGCGATACCGATAGCGCTTCGCGCGCGGTGGTCGCATGTTGCGACTCAAGGCTGCGCGCCGAATCCTTCCACAACTGCCAATCGAACCCGGCGAACCACGCAGTGTTCACCATGCTATACAACGTCTGTATAGCAGCGACCACCTGCTCGAACTGCCAGGGCTTCAGCTTTGTATCGTGACCAATCCCGGTCAGATAATCGGTTACCTCTCCGGCCGTGATTTCGGCCAGCCGGCGGCCCGGAAAAGCCCTGGTGAACTGCTCCGCCCGCACCACATACCAGCGGTCGAACGGCGGCCTAATTCCTTGTTTATGAAGGCGTTGTATGAGGCCATCCCAAAATCGACGCTCCTGCTCGGCCAGCATCCCTTCCGCCATGGGCTCCTCCTCAGGTATCGTCCGTAAAACCGAGGGACCCATCCTGCGTCAGCGCCAAGGGAGACGGCCAGATCCTGCCCATCCCCCGCCGTACTAGGCTGCGTCCTTACTAATAAGAGAAAGGCCGCGTCGGCCTAATCAACTGTTAGCCACAAAATGGAGAAACAATGGCTGTTTACGAGACCTTAGGATTCAATCAGCACCCGTTCTCTAAGACCAATGCTGATGAAGAAGAGTCGCTACACGAATACTTCGTTCCGCCTCCATATTTTGAGGCGATCATCGGGGATGCTTCATCACCATCTTCCGGAATAGTGCTCGCACCACGAGGGGCAGGAAAAACTGCGCAAAGAAGGATGGTGGAAGCGGATGCTATCAGGTCTGGATACCTCGCGGTTACGTACGATAGGTTTGAATTTAGTGGTGGTTATTCTCTATCGGTTATTTCCCTCCAGTACCACTTAAGAAACTTCATTATTAGAATTATTGT
>JBFXES010000034.1:0-21604 GCA_050179875.1 Thiohalomonadaceae bacterium | reverse complement strand
ACCCCGCCGAAGGTATCTGAGGCGCTGAGCAACAATATCGTTTCTCCGCGTCCTCCGCGTCTCCGCGCCCTCCGCGTTGATACGTCTTAGCTGGAATGAACCGCGATGAGCTCGCTGAGCTCGCGTTCGAGTTGGCCTTCGTCGCCCAGGTTCAGTTCAATCAAGCGCTTGAGGTGGGAGATGCTCGCGAGGTCGATGTGTTCGCAGCGGTAGCCCAGCACGTCCTTGCCGCGGTGGGCGACGCGGCCTTCCATGGTGATGACCACGTCGGACTCCGGCAGGCGGATGGACAGCCGTGCGGCATCGCCGAGCGCGCAGGGGCATTGCAGCGGCAGGGTCACCAGCGCGCCGTTGAGGGAGATGTCGAGCAGCCTGGCCTGGTAGGCGCCATGCTCGTCTTCGATCTGCACCTCCGCCTCCATGGCGAAGCGCAAAAAATGGCGTCTTTCGGCCGGTGGGTTCATGGGCCTCACTCGAAGTAGAACTGCATCTTCACGTTGCCGATCTGGATGATGTCGCCGTCGTTGAGCGGCCAGCTCTTGTCGCCGATGGGCACGTTGCCCACCTTCGGGGTCTGGTCGCCTTCCAGATGTGAAAGGAAATAGCCGTCGTTGCGCTTGGCGATCACGGCCGTCTGGATGCCGGGCGTGCCCAGATTGGTGAGCTTGCGGTTGAGGCTGATGTTCTTTCCCACGTTGTGACCGCTCATGATCTGCAGCCACGCATTCTTCACCTTGGTCGCAGCGGCGATTTCCTCGAGATTGACTTCCGGTTCGGGTTCGGGCTCGGCCCCGGCGAACGCGGGAACGCTGGGCGATGCTGCGGGAGCGGTCGCCGCCTGACGCGTGGCCGGTTCCGTGATGGGAGAGAAACTGAAGACGAGGTTGTGCTTGCCCACGCGCACGTTGTCGCGATCCTTGAGCACCCGTTCCGTCACGCGCTCGTTGTTGACGAAGGTGCCGTCGGGCGAGCCCAGATCGCGCAGCACGGTTTCATTGCCGCGGGTGATCACGCTGGCATGGCGCGGCTGTACGGCCAGGCTGTCGATGTGAATGGCGCAGGTGGGATCGCTACCAATGATCATTTCGCCCGGGGCGAGCGTAATGACCTTCAGCTCCATGCCCTTGAATGACAGTGTCAGCGTGGACACCGGACCCCTTTCCTCACGTATAACTCAAAGTCTGACAAGGCATTATATGCATTGTCTCAGGTAGGTTGTACAACTCGCTCGGCCTTCCCGTGAGATGCCCGAGGGGTTTTTGCTGGCGGGGTCACACTTCCCCGGCGGCGCGGGTAGCCGGCCCGCCCTTGGGGCGATAGGTGGGGTCGATGCGCACCGTCTTGACCGCATTGTCGCCGGCCTGCACGACCTCCAGGGGCTGGCCCTCCAGCAGGAACGTGGTGCCCGGTTCCGGGATGGTCTCCAGGTATTCCATGACCAGCCCGTTCAGGGTCTTCGGGCCGTCGGTGGGCAGCGACCAGCCCAGGGCGCGGTTGAGTTCCCGTATGCCCACCGAGCAGTCGATGAGGTAGGTGCCGTCGGGCTGGGGATGGATGGCGCGGCTGCCGGCCGAGGGATCGGTGGTGAACTCGCCGACGATCTCCTCGAGGATGTCGTCCAGGGTGACCAGTCCGAGGATATCGCCGTATTCGTCCACCACCAGGCCGGCACGCTGGCGCTGCTGCTGGAAGTTCAGCAGCTGGGTGTTGAGTGGGGTGCCTTCCGGAATGAAATAGGCCTCCCGGACGATGCCGAGCAAATCCTCTTGGGTGAAGTCTGCGCGGCGCAGCAGCGCCAGGACGCTGCGCACGTGCACGATCCCGATGACGTGATCGATGTCGCCCTTGTAGACGGGCAGGCGCGTGTGCTGGGTTCCCGTGAGCTGTTCCACGACCCGGTCCCAGGGTTCCTCCAGGTCGATCCCCACGATCTCGTTGCGCGGCACCATGATGTCTTCCACGGTGACCTTTTCCAGGTCCAGGATGCTGAGCAGCATCTGCTGGTGCCCGCGCGGGATGAGCGCCCCCGCCTCGTGCACCACGGTGCGCAGTTCATCCGCCGAGAGGTGGTGGTGCGGCGTCTTCTCGGGTGAGACGCCCATGAGGCGGAGCAGGCCATTGGAGATCCCGTTCAGTGTCCACACCAGCGGGTGCAGGACGTTCAGCAGGGCGCGCAGCGCGTAGCTCGCCGGGAAGGCCACCCGCTCGGGATTGAGCGCGGCCAGTGTCTTGGGCGTCACTTCGCCGAACACCAGCACCAGGACGGTCAGCAATGCGGCCGCCGCAGCAATGCCTGCATCGCCCAGCAGGCGCAGGCCGATGATCGTGGCCACGGACGAGGCGAGGATGTTGACGAAGTTGTTGCCGAGCAGGATCACGCCGATGAGCCGGTCCGGACGCTCAAGCAGGCCCTGGGCGCGCCGGGCGCCGCGATGGCCCGTTTTCGCCAGATGGCGCAGGCGGTAACGGTTGAGGCTGAAGATGCCGGTTTCCGAGCCCGAGAAGAAGGCGGACAGCAACAACAGGAAAATGAGGGCCGCCACCAGGGCGCCCGTGGGGATTTCGCTTATCAACGCGCGGTCAGCTGTGATGTGGAGCGGTCATTTGAAAGGCAGGTCGCCGCCAAGTCAACCTTGGCCGAGCAGGAGTTCCAGCACGAACTTGCTGCCGAAGTAGGCGAGCATGAGCACCACGAAGCCGCTCAGGGTCAGGCGCACCGCCGTACGGCCGCGCCAGCCGAAGTAGCGGCGGCCCCACAGCAGCACCGAGAAGAGCAGCCAGGCAAAGATGGACAGGACCGTCTTGTGCACCAGGTGCTGGGCGAAGATGTCGTGCAGATAAAGCGCGCCGCTGGCCAGCGCAAGGGTCAGCAGCACATAGCCCACGGCGATCATCTGGAACAGCAGTTGTTCCATGGTGTCCAGGGGCGGCAGGGCGCGGATGAAGCCGCCCGGATGACGGTTGCGCAGGTGCTGGTGCTGGATGGCGAGCAGCAGGGCCTGCACCGCGGCGATGGCGAACAGGCTGTAGGCCAGGATGGAAAGCAGGATGTGGGCCTGGAGTCCCGGGTTGGCGTACCCGATGGGGCTGCCGTTCACGGGTGCGAGCATGCGCACGATGGCGGTGAGCGCGGCCATGGGCAGCACGAACACGCCCAGGTTCTCCACGGGCCGCACCACGGCCGTGGCGAGCAGCACCAGGGCGATGACGTCCATCGCCAGGGCCAGCACGTTGAAGAAGGCGAGGTGCAGCCCGGCGGGCGTCAGGATGTCTGCGTAGAGGCTGGGGAGGTGAACCGCCAGGCCGGCGAACCACAGCACCAGCGGGAAGACCTTGGAGGTGAGTTTCGCATCGACGCCCTTGTGCAGACGAAGGCCGAGGAGCACGGCGGCACCGAGATAAAGGAGGGCAGCGATGAGGGGCAGGCTCGCGTTCATGGCGTTTGTCCGATACGGACGCGCATGATGGCATACTTCGGCGCGGTCTTTAAACTCCGTCGACCGATGGGAACGGCTTCCCGGAAATCGTGTCCATTCAGTGATGAAATGGGTTCGCCGGGCGGTGCCTGTGACAAATGCCCTGCCGGCGTGCTACAAATCGTGACCAACAAGGGGGCGGGTCGCCCGCCAAAACCACGGGCTGCGCCGCGGGTAGGCGGTATGGAGAGTCGGGTTCGTATGGAGCTTCGCGTTCTGGGGTGCAGCGGTGGCATCGGGGCCGGACACCGGACGACATCCTTTCTGGTCGATCACGAAAACCTGATCGATGCCGGCAGCGGCGTGGGCAGCCTCACCCTGGAGGAGATGGCGCGCATCCGCCGCATCTTTCTCACCCATTCCCATCTCGACCACGTGCACTGCATCCCGCTCATGGTCGACAGCATCTTCGACATGATCCGTGAACCCATCGAGGTTTACGCCCTGCCCGAAACCCTGCGCGCCCTCGAGGAACACCTGTTCAACGGCGTCATCTGGCCTGACTTCACGCGCCTGCCCCATCCCGAGCGGCCGGTGCTGCGCTTCATCCCCATGGACCCGGATGAGCCGGTGCGCGCCGGCCGGCTGGAGTTCCGCATGATCCGGGTGAACCACATCGTGCCCACCGTGGGTTATCGCGTGAGCGGCCCCACGGGCACCTTCGCCTTCAGCGGCGACACCACCACCAACGACGGCTTCTGGCAGGCGCTCAACGCCGAACCGCGCCTGGACCTGTTGGTAGTGGAAGCGGCCTTCTCCAACGAGGAGATCGAGCTCTGCCGCATGGCGCGGCACTACTGCCCGAGCCTGCTCGCCGAGGACCTGCGCAAGCTCCGGCACCATCCGCGGATCTTCCTGACCCACGCCAAACCGGGCGAGGAGCAGACCATCGCGCAGGAATGTCGCGAACTCATCCGCGACCGCGACGTGGGCCAGCTCTCCGGCGACGAGGTCTTCACGCTATAATTCCGCGCTTGTCGCTGCGCGCGATGGCGCGCACCCGGGTCCCGCCGGCCCGGGATCGCCATTTTTCCCGAGGTTTTCCATGTTCGACGGCCTGACCGAGCGACTCACCCGAACCCTTCGCGACCTGCGCGGCGCCGGCCGCCTCACCGAGGACAACATCAAGGAGACCCTGCGCGAGGTGCGCATGGCCCTGATCGAGGCCGACGTGGCCCTGCCGGTGATCCGCGAACTCATCGACCACGTGCGTGAACGCGCCGTGGGCCAGGAGGTGCTGCAGAGCCTCACCCCGGGCCAGACCCTGGTCAAGATCGTCCATGAAGAGCTGGTCCGCATCATGGGCGCGGAAACCGTCGAGCTGAACCTCAACGCCCGCCCGCCGGTGACCATCCTCATGGCCGGCCTTCAGGGTTCGGGCAAGACCACCACCGTGGCCAAGCTGGCGCGTATGCTGAAGGAGACGCGCAAGAAGTCCGTGGTGGTGGCCAGCGGCGACGTCTACCGCCCCGCCGCCATCGACCAGCTCAAGACCCTGGCGGGCGAGGTCGGCGTGGACTTCTTCCCCTCCGACCCGAACCAGGACCCGGTGGCCATCGCCAAGGCCGCCGCCGACTACGCCAGCAAGCACCACAAGGACGTGCTGATCTTCGACACCGCCGGCCGCCTCCACGTGGACGAGGCCATGATGGGCGAGATCCAGCGCCTGCATGCCGCCCTCCAGCCCACCGAAACCCTGTTCGTGGTGGACAGCATGACCGGCCAGGACGCGGCCAACACCGCCAAGGCCTTCAACGACGCCCTGCCGCTCACCGGCGTGGTGCTGACCAAGACCGACGGCGACGCCCGCGGCGGCGCGGCCCTGTCGGTGCGCCACATCACCGGCAAGCCCATCAAGTTCATGGGCGTGGGCGAGAAGACAGCCGCCCTGGAGACCTTCCACCCCGACCGCGTGGCCTCCCGCATCCTGGGCATGGGCGACGTGCTCACCCTGGTGGAGGAGGTGCAGCGCAAGGTCGATCAGGAACAGGCCGCCAAGCTGGCCAAGAAGATCACCAAGGGCAAGGGGTTCGACCTGGAGGACTTCCGCGACCAGCTCCAGCAGCTGGGCAAGATGGGCGGCATCATGAGCATCATGGACAAGCTCCCCGGCATGTCCCAGGTGCCCGAGCACGTGCGCAACCAGGTCAACGACAAGGAATTCGGCCGCGTCGTCGCCATCATCAACTCCATGACCCCCGGCGAGCGCCGCCACCCCGACCTCATCAAGGGCTCCCGCAAGCGCCGCATCGCCATGGGCTCCGGCACCCAGGTGCAGGACGTCAACCGCCTGCTCAAGCAGTTCGCCCAGATGCAGAAGATGATGAAGTCCATGCAGAAGGGCGGCATGGCCAAGATGCTCCGCAACCTCAAGGGCCGCCTCCCCGGCATGCCTTTCTAATTCCAAGAAAAAGCACTAACCACGGGAAACACGGGGGACACGGGGGACACGGGGGACACGGGAAAGGATTCAGGGGTTGCAATGGTTTGGCTTATCCGGGGGCAGCCGCCGGAACGCGTTCAGGCCGGGCCCGTCAAACCCCGTGTTCCCCGTGTCCCCCGTGTCCCCCGTGGTGAAATCTTTTTCCCCGCAGCCGTTTGCCACCGGGAAGACGCTTGCGTACAATACCCGGCTTTCGTTTAGCCCGGGTCGCCCTGTGCGGCCCGGTTCGTTTGTACGACGAGGAACAGTTACACCATGGTGATCATTCGTCTCGCCCGCGGCGGTGCCAAGAAGCGCCCCTTCTACAACATCGTCGTGACCGACAGCCGCAACCGTCGCGACGGCCGCTTCATCGAGCGCCTGGGTTTCTTCAACCCGGTGGCCAAGGGCGGCGAGCAGCCGTTCGCCATCAACGGCGAGCGTCTGGCCTACTGGCAGGGCAACGGTGCGCAGGTGTCCGAGCGCGTTGCCAGCCTCCTGAAGAAGCAGGCGGCTGCCTAAGTAACGGCGTCGACCGCGCGTCCGCGGCAACACATACCGCATGACGCAGGAAGACGAATACATCGAGATGGGCCGGATCTCCGGCCTGTACGGTGTGCGCGGATGGGTGAAGGTGTACTCCTACACCGAACCGCGCGAGAACATCCTGAATTACGCCACCTGGCACCTGCGCAGGCAGGAAGGCTGGGTGCCGGCGCAGCTGGCCGGCGGGCGTGGGCAGGGCAAGGGCGTGGTCGCCCACCTGAAGGGGTATGACGATCGCGATGCGGCCGCGGCACTGGTGGGCACCACCATCGCGGTGCGGCGCAGCGAACTGCCCGAGACCGCGGAAGGCGAATATTACTGGTCCGATCTCATCGGCCTGAAGGTGATCAACCTGCAGGGCGTGGAGCTCGGGACCGTGGCCGACCTGATGGAAACCGGCGCCAACGACGTGCTGGTGGTGGAAGGGGAGCGCGAACGCCTCATTCCCTACACCCCGGGCGAGGCGGTGCAGTCGGTGGATCTGGCGGCCGGACGGCTGACGGTGGACTGGGATCCCGAGTTCTAGCATGCGCATCGATGTGGTGACCCTGTTCCCCGAGATGTTCGAGGCGGTCACCGGGCACGGCATCACCGGCCGGGCGTATCGCGGCGGACTGTTCGAATTCGGGCTGTGGAATCCGCGGGATTTCACGGCCGACAAGCACCGGCGGGTGGACGACCGGCCTTACGGTGGCGGCCCCGGCATGGTGATGCAGGTGGAGCCCCTGCGCGAGGCCATCCGCGCAGCGCGTGGCGGGAACGGCGATGCCCGGGTGGTGTACCTCTCGCCCCAGGGCGGGTTGCTGAACCAGGCCAAGGTGCGCGAGCTGGCGGAGCTGCCACGGCTCATCATGGTGGCCGGACGCTACGAGGGCGTGGATGAACGCCTCATCGAGAGCGAGGTGGACGAAGAGCTGTCCATCGGCGACTACGTGCTCTCGGGCGGTGAATTGGCCGCCATGGTGGTGATCGATGCGGTGGTGCGGCTGTTGCCCGGCGCCCTCGGCCACGACCAGTCGGCGGAGCAGGATTCGTTCAGTGACGGCCTGCTGGACTATCCGCACTACACGCGCCCCGAGGTGATCGACGGGCGGGCGGTGCCGGCGGTGCTGCACAGCGGCGATCACGCGGCCATCCGCCGCTGGCGTCTCAAACAGGCGCTGGGGCGTACCTGGCTGCGGCGACCGGACCTGCTGACCGCCATCGAGTTGGACGACGAGCAGCGCATGCTGCTCCAGGAATTTATTCGGGAACACGAACAGGACTGAATCGGATACAATCCGCGCAGCCTTTTGGGAGCGAGCAGCAATGAGCAACATCATCGAAGAACTTGAGAAAGAACAAATGACCCGCGAGGTCCCCGCCTTCGGCCCGGGCGACACCGTGATCGTGCAGGTGAAGGTGAAGGAAGGCGACCGCGAGCGTCTGCAGGCCTTCGAAGGCGTTGTCATCGCCAAGCGCAACCGCGGCCTGAATTCCGCGTTCACCGTGCGCAAGGTCTCCCACGGCGAAGGCGTGGAGCGCGTGTTCCAGACCTACAGCCCCGCCGTGCACAGCATCGAAGTGAAGCGCCGCGGCGACGTGCGCCGCGCCAAGCTGTACTACCTGCGCGAGCGCGCCGGCAAGTCCGCGCGTATCCGCGAGAAGCTCTAAGGGCTTCGACGGCGGGGCGATGAAGCGCCCGCTTTCCGCTCCCGCCGCGCGTTTGAAGGGCGGATGCCGTCACGGCATCCGCCTTTTCGTTTTTCTGGCCGTGCTTTGGCCCGGCCTCGGCCCTGCGCAGGAAGCCCCCGATCGCCTCGCCGAACTGGCGGCGCTCGCGCGCGCGGGCGCGCCGGCACTGGCGCTGCAACTCCTGGACGCGGAGCAGGGTGAACCCGCCGCCAACCCCCACTGGATGCAATGGGAGCAGGCGCGCATCGCGCTCCTCGCCGAGCGCGGTCGCTGGCAGGACGTCCACCGGCGGTTGGAGCAGGTCGCAACCCATATTCCCGCTGAACATCAATCCTGGGCCCTCGAACAGCGCGCGATCGCGCTGGTGGAAACGGGGCAGGCCCAGGCCGCGCGACGGCTGATCGCGCAGTTGTTCTGGGCATCCGAACACGACGCCGACGGGGAAGACGCCGCCCGCTGGCAGCGCCTGCTCATCCGCAGCTACCTGGACGAGGGCCGCGCCGCGGATGCCTTCACGGTCATGGTGCGTCATCGCCAGGAGCATCCCGAGCGCACGGACGAGGAGCGGCTGCTCACCGCGCGCGTTTTCCTGCAAAACGGGCGCGCGGGAGAGGCGGAAGCCGTGCTGGCGCAGCTGGCCGCCGTGCCTGAGGCCGAGGCGTTGCGGCTCTATGCCAGCCTGCGTCGTGGCGAGGAGCCGCGCCTGGTATTCCAGGCCGCGCGAAAGCGGCTCAAGGACGAGAAGCTTCCCGGTGAACTGCGTCCGGCCTTCCATGCGGTCGCGGCCGAGGCCGCCATCGCCATGAACGATTACGCCGCCCAGGTGCTGGCGCTGGAACAGGTGCTGCCGCGCACGGCGGCGCCCCTGCAAGGCCTGTCCGATCTCGGCGCGCACCACCTCTGGGAGGCCTACCACGGCTACGCCCTGGGCGTGGCCAATCACAGTGAATTGCTGGTGGGCGAGGACGCGCGCTGGCTGGCCGAGGCCGAGGCCGCCGGTCCCATGTATCCGGTCCGCGCCCGTTCCCTGTACGCCTGGCTGGCGCAGAACGCCGCGGACGAAGAACTGCGGGAGCGCGCCCATCATGCCCTGGTCGAACGCCTGCTGGCGCTGGAGCAGGGGCCGGCGCTGCTGGAGGCGCTCTATCTGCGCGGTCGCCCCGCCGATGCGGCCATGCCGACGGCAGTGCGCTGGGCACTGTTCGATCGCGCCCTGCGCCGTGCCGACATGGCGCTGGCCTCGCAACTGGTGGATGCCATCGACGTACCGCCGCCGGGCGTCGCCGATGTCTACGGCTGGCAGTTGCGCCGCGCCCGCATCCTGCTGCTGGGCGGTCGCCGCGGCGCGGCCGTGGCGGCCGTCGCCGCCCTGGTGCCGCCGCCTGCCGAGGCGCCGCCGGAGCGTTACGATCAACTCATGCAGTTGCTGTTCGACCTGCAATCGGTGGGCGAGCATGAGGCGGCCTACGCCGCCTTCGAGCGGCTCCATCCCCTGAGCCAGGGCCAGCAGCGTCGCGAACTGCTGTACTGGATGGCAGATTCGCGCACTGCCCAGGCACGCCACGGGGAGGCCGCGGCGCTCTACCTGCGTTCCGCCACGCTGGAGCAGGCCGATGCCATGGACCCGTGGGCGCAAACGGCGCGCTACCAGGCGGCCCAGGCCCTGGCGAAGGCGGGACTGCCGGAGGACGCCGAGAACATGTTGCGCCAGTTGCTGGCGGTGACCGACGACGCCGCACGGCGCGCCCTGCTCGGGCGCGAGATCGAGCAACTGCGGCTCAGGAGGAACGGCGATGAAAACGGCGAATGAAACCTTTGACGCGGTGATCGCCACCCCGTTGCCGGGCGGCTTGCGCCTCGGTATCCGTGTAGTTGACGGCGCCATCACCCACCTGGATTTCCTGCCCGCCGACCATCCGCTCAAGCGCCCCGCCGCCCGTGCGGAACAGGCGGTGGCGGCGGTGAAGGCCTATTTCGACAACCCGAAGAAACGCATGCGCGTGCCCCTGCGTACCGCCGGCACCCCGTTCCAGGAACGGGTGTGGGCCGCCATGCGCGCCATTCCCGTGGGCGAAGTGCGCACCTATGGCGAACTGGCGGAACAGCTGCACAGCGGCCCGCGCGCTGTGGCCGGCGCCTGCCGCGCCAATCCCGTGGCCATCCTCACGCCCTGCCATCGCGTGGTGGCGCGCGCAGGCCTGGGCGGTTACATGGGCGCGCTGTACGGCGACCCGCTCGAGCTCAAGGCCTGGCTGTTGCGGCATGAAGGCGCTCTCTGACGCGGACCGGGCGCTGCTGGAGCGGTTTCTCGACGCGCTCTGGATGGAGCGCGGCCTGTCCGAAAACACCCTCGCGGCCTACCGCCGCGACCTGGAGGGTTTCGGACTGTGGCTGGCGCACCGCGGCGATAGCCTGGCCGCGGCGTCGCGACAGCGCCTTATCGATTATCTGCAAGGGCGCAACGCCCAGGGCGCCAAGCCGCGCACCACGGCGCGGCTGCGCTCGACCCTGCGGCGCTTCTACCGCTACCTGGTGCGGGAAAAACTGCGCGGGGACGACCCCAGCGCGCGCATCGACGCGCCGCGCCTCGGCCGTCCGCTGCCCGCGACCCTCACCGAGGCCGAGGTGGAGGCGCTGCTTGCTGCGCCGGACATCGACGACGTCCTCGGCCTGCGCGACCGCGCCATGCTGGAGGTGTTGTACGCCACCGGCCTGCGCGTCTCGGAACTGGTGGGCCTGAGCCTGACCCAGGTGAGCCTGACGCAGGGGCTGGTGCGGGTCATGGGCAAGGGCAGCAAGGAGCGGCTCGTGCCGCTCGGGGAGGAGGCCGTGGCCTGGATCGACCGTTACCTGGCGCACGCCCGTCCGGCGCTGGTGCAGGGACAGCCCAGTGAGGCCCTGTTCGTGAGCCTGCGCGGCGACGCCATGACCCGCCAGACCTTCTGGCACCTCATCAAGCGCCACGCGCGCAGCGCGGGCATCACCGGGAAACTCTCACCCCACACCCTGCGCCACGCCTTCGCCACCCATCTGCTCAATCACGGCGCCGACCTGCGCGTGGTGCAGATGCTGCTCGGGCACAGCAGCCTGTCGACCACCCAGATCTACACCCACGTCGCCCGCGAGCGCCTGAAGACCTTGCACCGCATGCACCACCCGCGTGGTTGAAGCGATGTGAGGACTTGATCACAAACTGCCGATATCCACAATCAGGTGCAGCCGACGGGTAGGAACCGGCGGTTCGAGGGCCTATCATTGGGCGTTCGCGTACAGGCCAACAACCATACGAGGTGTCCATGCCGTCGTTCGACATCGTCTCGGAAGTGAACGAGCACGAACTCACCAACGCCGTCGACCAGACCAACCGCGACGTGACCGGTCGCTTCGACTTCAAGGGATCGGACGCGAAGGTCGAGCGTGAGAAGGATGCGCTGGTGCTGCATGCGCAGAACGAATTCCAGATCAAGCAGATGAAGGATATCCTCCACCAGCGCCTGGCCAAGCGCGGCATCGACATCCAGGCGTTGGAAGAAGAAGCGCTGGAGGAAACCGGCCAGCGCGCGCGCCAGCGCATCAAGGTGCGCCAGGGCATCGACAAGGAATTGGCGAAGAAGATCGTCGCCCTCATCAAGGACAGCAAGCTCAAGGTGCAGGCCAGCGTGCAGGGTGAGCAGGTGCGGGTCACCGGCAAGAAGCGTGACGATCTCCAGGAGGCCATCGCCCTGCTGCGCGGCGCCAGCCTGGGCCTGCCACTGCAATACCAGAACTTCCGTGACTGATTGCGGGTCGAACCGCTGACTAACGAATCCAAGGAAACCCCATGAAGAAAAGCATCATCGTCGCCCTGGCCGGTCTGGCCCTCACCTTCGGCGCAGCCGCGGCCGAAAAGGACGACCAGGCCCGTATCCGCCAGGCGCTCGCGAAGGTCATTCCGGACGCCCCCGACGCCGTGCAGAAGACCCCGGTGGCCGGTCTCTACGAGGTGAGCTACGGCACGCATCTTTTCTACGTGAGCGCCGATGGACGTTTCCTGCTGCAGGGCGACATGGTCGACCTGCAATCCCGCACCAATCTCACCGAAGGCCGCCGCTCCGGCGCGCGCCTCGCCGCGCTCAAGGAAGCGGAGAAGAGCATGATCGTGTACTCGCCCAAGGGCGAGACCAAGCACACGGTCACGGTGTTCACCGACATCGATTGCGGTTACTGCCGCAAGCTGCACAGCGGCATGAAGGAGATGAACGACCTCGGCATCGCCGTGCGCTATCTCGCCTTCCCGCGCGCCGGCGTGGGCTCGCCGTCGTACGACAAGGCGGTATCGGTGTGGTGCTCCAAGGACCAGCGCAAGTCCATGGACATCGCCAAGGCCAACGGCGAAATCACGCCCGCCAAGTGCGCGAACCCGGTGGCCGAACACATGGCCCTCGGCCAGGCCCTGGGCGTCAACGGCACCCCCGCCCTGGTGCTCGAGGACGGCCGCATGCTGCCGGGCTATTTGCCGCCGGATCGGCTGTTGCAGGTGCTCGAAGGGAAGATCTAAGGATCGCAAACGCGGTGCCCGCGTGAGTGGGCATCGCGCTCATCTCGTCCCCATTTCTTGGTTGCAGAGGACGATGGGGCAAAGGCTGAGCGAACCCCACGAACTCAAGACCGCACACCGTTTTTCATTTCCCTTCCTTGCACGCGCAGCTCTGCGCCACGATCCGGGGATTTCACTTCCCGCAGGATTGGACCTGGAGATTGCCGCCACCAAACCACAGCCCAAGGTGACTGGATTCGCCTCGCGTCAAGCAAAGGCACAGGCGCCGGAGCGAGTCCATGGAGTGCGGACGGCGAGCTGTATGAGCGCACTATTCAACTGCGCTGGAGGGTACAGCGGTCGTTTTTGATTCTCGCGTGCCGCAGATCCAACCATTGCGGACCAATAGCTGCGAACCGAAAACCCGCAGGCAGTTGCTTCAGAGCATGGAACGCAGCATGACGCCGCCAAATGCCAATAGGAGCGATGCCTGGAAGACGATCACGAGCCAAAAAAGGAACGGGTGGTCGCCACGGGCGACGGTGTGCCGCCGTCCCACCCGGACCGTTCCTTTCCGGGCATCCTCGTACACCAGCCCCAGGATCCCAAGCGTTAGCGCCAGCAGAAGCGCAGGCGTGAGCAAGTCCTTTAAAGCTGACGATCCAAAATCCTTCACGCCGAAAAGTCCTGCCAGACAGAGGAGGGCGAGGACAAGGAACCGGTCGCTGGCGGGCGTAGGTTGGGGTGAATGACGGGAGACTGCTTCGGCGAGCGGATTTTGGTCGCGCCAGTCGGCTAGCTGCTGCTCGGTGATGCGATGGCGGGCGAGGAATTCCGCCTTGTCCACGTGGCCGGAATCCAGTTCGATGAGTAGCCGGACGATCTGTTCACGTTCATATCGCACGGGAACGCAATCTCTCGTAGAGCGAGTCCTGTCGAAACAAGAATTGCCTCTTGCGGCTATTGGAACGCGTGACCACGCGGCAATGCATCTAAACGGGTTAGCTCCGGCAGCTTAAAGCAGCCCTGGAGAACATCTACTACGAGGTCAATGTAACGCGTTGAACATCAACCCACGATACCGGCTGGCCACTTCGCTGGTGCCCAGGATCGTGAAGACCTTCAGCATGTCGGTGCGGGCCGCGTCGCGGTAGGCGCGGTCGCGCTTGAGCAGTTCCAGCAGGTTTTCCAGGGCGGCCTCGTGGTCGCCGGCCATGACCTGGCGCGTCGCCAACTGGTGGCGGGCCTCGCCGTCGTTGGGGTTCGCTTGCAGGCGCGCGGCCAGGACCTCGGCGGGCGGGACTTCCGCGGCGCGATCGGCGAATTCCAGCCGCGCTTCCACGTTGGCCACGGCTTCGTCGTCGCGCGCGCCGGCGGGCAGTTGTTCCAGCAGCACGCGCGCCCGGGCGCTGTCGCCCGCCCTCAGTACCGCGTCCGCCAGGGCGACGAGCAGTTTGCTGCTGGCCGGTTCGGCCGCCAGCGCGCCTTCCAGCATCCGCGTGGCTTCTTCCACGCGACCCGCCGCCAGCAAGGCCTGCGCTTCGGCCGCGGCCTTGTCGGATTCACGTTCGATGTGACGATCCAGGAAGGCCCGCACGGCCGATTCGGGCTGGGCGCCGAGGAATTCGTCCACGACCTGCCCGTTCCTGACCAGCTTCACCGTGGGGACGCTGCGCACGCCGAAGCGGGTGGCGAGTTCGGGTTGTTCGTCGATGTTGACCTTGGCGAGCACGAACAGGCCGGCGTATTCCTCTGCCAGTCGGCTCACGACGGGCAGCAGCATGCGGCAGGGTCCGCACCACGAAGCCCAGAAGTCCACCAGCACCGGGACGCGCCGCGACTGCTCGATGACGGCGCTGGAAAAGTTTTCGATGGTGACGTCAAGGATGTGAGAACGGGTCATCGGTGGTTCCATGGTGTGATTGCAGCACGGGGCGCTGTTGAGTGGGGGCGCCCGCGGACGGATTCAACTGCCGAATTTCTTCCGTGGGTGTTGTAGGAATTGTCTGAAAAATGCGTAGGCGTGTTCTGTGATTTCGTGTCGGTTGCGTAGGATGATTGTGTTGCGTCGTGTCTGCAACACATTGATTGCGCGAAGGAATATGGCCACGTTTTATGCTCTTGACGTGGGTCATAGGCGCCCAAAGGGGCTTGTCAGCCTCAACCAGAATGCTAGTTTTAACCCCGCACGGAGGGGTAGTCAGGGAAAGCCAGGGATGACGCGTCACACGATGTGACGAGGGGCTGGATGCCTGATGGATTGAAGGGCGACCAATGGTCGCCCTTTTTATTTGCGGCCGGTCGGGCTTGCAGGATCGCATCGTATCCGTTTCGCAGGTCGGTTCGTCCGACCGTCCCGCGGCGCACCCTGTGCGCCTCAGCGTTCCAGGTAGATCATCTTGCCCGTGACGCCGTCCCACGTCTTGGCGTCCGGGAGGGCCGCCTTCTTCTGCGACAGCACCGGCCAGACCTTGGCCAGCTCCGCGTTCAGCGCCACGAAGGCGGCCTGATCGCTCGGCAGGTCATCTTCCGGAAAAATGGCGTTCGCCGGGCACTCCGGCTGGCAGAGGCCGCAGTCGATGCATTCTTCCGGGTCGATGGCGAGGAAATTCGGTCCCTCGTGAAAGCAGTCCACCGGGCACACGTCCACGCAGTCCGTGTACTTGCAGCGGATGCAGTTCTCCGTAACCACATAGGTCATTGCGCTCTCCCGGGTGAACACCACGTCCAAGAACAGCGCCTTTGCGTTGGCTGTTCTCTGCTCTCGGCTCCCAGAGCTTAGCCGGACGCCAGGCGCTTGAGCTCGTACAGGGCGGCGAGGGCGTCGCGCGGAGTGAGCTGGTCGGGGTCGAGGCGATCCAGCGCCTCGCGGAGCGCATCGGGGCGGGCGAACATGTCCAGTTGCGTCGCGGACGGGGCCGTCTCGATGACGCTGCCGTCCTCCAGCTCGCGCAGCTTGGCCTGCGCCTCGTCGATGACGTGGCGCGGCACGCCGGCGAGGGCGGCCACGGCGAGGCCGTAGCTTTGGCTGGCGGGTCCGGGTTTGACACTGTGCAGGAACACGATGTCGTGGCCGTGCTCCACCGCATCCAGGTGCACGTTGGCGATGCCCGGCAGGCGCTCGGGCAGGGCGGTCAGTTCGAAGTAGTGAGTGGCGAACAGGGTGAAGGCGCGCCGGCGCGCCAGTTCCACCGCCGAGGCCCAGGCCAGGGACAGGCCGTCGAAGGTGCTGGTGCCGCGGCCGATCTCGTCCATGAGCACCAGGCTTTCCGCCGTGGCGTTGTGCAGGATGTTGGCGGTCTCGGTCATTTCCACCATGAAGGTGGAGCGTCCGCTGGCGAGGTCGTCGGAGGCGCCGATGCGCGTGAAGATGCGATCTACTGGCCCGATCCGCGCCGCATCGGCCGGCACGTAGCTGCCTGCGTAGGCCAGCAGCACGATGAGCGCAGTCTGGCGCATGTAGGTGGACTTGCCACCCATGTTGGGGCCGGTGACCAGCAGCATGCGCGTATCGTCGGTGAGCGCGAGGTCGTTGGGCACGAAGGGGGCATCGCTGGCGTGTTCCACCACCGGGTGGCGGCCGGCGCGGATGACGATGCCGGGCTCGGCCGTCAGTTGCGGGCGCACCAGGCGCAACTCGGCGGCGCGTTCGGCCAGGTTGGCGAGCGCGTCCAGCTCGGCCAGGGCGGCGGCGGTATCCTGCAAGGCGGGCAGATGAATGCCCAGGGTGTCCAGTAATTCGTCGTAGAGCTGCTTTTCGCGCGCCAGGGCACGTTCGCTGGCGGACAGCACCTTGTCCTCGAAGGCCTTGAGCTCGGGGGTGATGTAACGCTCCACGCCCTTGAGGGTCTGGCGCCGGATGAAGTCGTCGGGCACGCGCTCGCTGTCGCGCCGGCTCACTTCGATGTAGAAGCCGTGCACGCGGTTATAGCCCACCTTCAGCGCAGCGATGCCGGAGCGCTCCCGTTCGCGGTTCTCCAGGTCGACCATGAACTGGTCGGCGTTATCCTTGAGGGCGCGCAGCTCGTCCAGCTCGGCGTCGTAACCCGCGGCAATGACGCCGCCGTCGCGGATCAGCACCGGCGGGTTTTCGATCACGGCGCGGGCGAGCAGGTCTTCCACCTCGGGGAAGGCCTGGATGCGCGCGGCGAGGGCGGCGAGCAGCGCCGCGTCGAAGCCGCTCACGCGCGCGTGGAGTTCGGGCAGGCGACCGAGGGCGACGCGCAACTGGGTGAGGTCGCGCGGGCGCGCAGACTTGAGCGCCACGCGCGCGAGGATGCGCTCCACGTCGCCGATGCCGCGCAACTGCCCGCGCAGGTTTTCGAAGGCGTGGCCGTCGAGCAGCGCCTCGATGGCGTCGTGCCGCTCACGCAGCAGCGCCTGATCGCGCAGCGGCCGGTGCAACCACCGGCGCAGCAAGCGGCTGCCCATGGCGGTCACGGTACGATCCATGACGCCGACCAGGGTGTGGTCGGGGTTGCCGGAGAGCGATTGATCGATCTCCAGGTTGCGCCGCGAGGCCGCGTCGAGCAGCACTGCGCTCTCGCGCTGCTCCACGCTCAGGCCGCGGATGTGGGGCAGGGCGCTGCGCTGGGTTTCCTTCAGATAGTGCAGCAGCGCGCCGGCGGCCGAGACGGCGAGGCCCAGGTGTTCGCAGCCGAAACCGCTGAGGTCGCGCGTGCCGAACTGGTCGGCCAGTTGGCGGCGCGCGCTGTCCTCGTCGAAATGCCAGGGCGCAAGGTGCTGGGCGCCGCGCCGCTGTTCGAAACGGCGCGCGCCTGCGCTGGCTTCGGCGTAGAGCAGTTCGGCCGGTTGCAGGCGTTCCAGCTCGCTGTGCAGGGCCTCGTCGCCCTCCAGTTCCGACACCGTGAAGCGGCCACTGGTGACGTCCAGCACCGCCAGGCCGAAGCGGCCCGCCCGTTCATGCACGGCGCACAGCAGGTTGTCGCGGCGTTCCTCCAGCAGGGCTTCGTCGGTCACGGTGCCCGGGGTGACGATGCGCACCACCTTGCGTTCCACCGGACCCTTGCTGGTGGCCGGATCGCCGATCTGTTCGCAAATGGCCACCGATTCGCCGAGCCGGATCAGGCGCGCCAGATAGGCCTCTACCGCGTGATAGGGGACGCCCGCCATGGGGATGGGCTCGCCTGCGGACTGGCCGCGGGTGGTGAGGGTGATGTCCAGCAGCCGCGCCGCCCGGCGCGCATCGTCATAGAACAGCTCGTAGAAGTCGCCCATGCGATAGAACACGAGCATGTCGGGGTGCTGCGCCTTGATGCTCAGGTACTGCCGCATCATGGGCGTGTGCTGGGGGATGTCTTCGGGGCGGGCATTCATCCGCGCAAGTTTACCGGCGCGCCTCGGGGTTGCGCACCCCGGCGCGGCGATGTTACTAACCACCTCCATGTGGCTTTCCTTGTAGGAGCCGACATTGTCGGCGACGCGGTCCGACGACCCGCAGGGTGGTTGGAAAGGCCATTCGCCCACAATGTGGGCTCCTACGGAGGAGGCGCAGACCTGAACATCGAGCGAGGAACCGCCGTGGGACCGAGGGCTTACGAGGAAAAGCGAGGTTTTCGCCGCATGGACCTGGACGACTGTCCTTGCAGCTACCGGTTGTCCGCCTCGGGCGAGGAGGGCGCCGGCGCCGTGCGCAACCTGAGCGGCAGCGGCATGCTCATGGTGCTGAACCGGTCCTATCCGGCCGGGACCCGGATGACGGTGACCCTGGCGCCGCGCCTGGCGCTGGTGCCGCCGTTGACCGCCACGGTCGAGGTGGTGCGGGCCCGGGACCTGGGCGACGGCGGTTACGAGACCGCGGTGGTGATCACTGCCATGGGCGGCGACTGAGCGTCACCCGCGCGCCGAATTACACTTTGCCCAAAACCGCCACGGGAGTCCCATGGTTCCGAACGATGCCGAGCTCAATGCCCTGGCCGGGCAGGCCGCCGACGTGCTGATGGCGCAAGGGCTCATGCTCGCCAGCGCCGAATCCTGCACCGGCGGCTGGCTGGCCAAGACGGCCACCGATCTGGCCGGCAGCTCCCGCTGGTTCGAGCGCGGCTTCGTCACCTACAGCAACGAGGCCAAGCAGGAACTGCTCGGGGTCGCGGCGGACACCCTGGCGCAGCACGGCGCCGTGAGCGAGGCCACCGCACGCGAAATGGCGCGGGGCGCCCTGGCACGCAGCCGTGCCCAGGTGAGCCTGGCCATCACCGGCATCGCCGGCCCCGGCGGCGCCACGCCGGGCAAACCGGTGGGCCTGGTGTGGTTCGCGTGGGCGCGGCGCGGGGCCGCGCCTGTCGCCCGCAGCGTCCGCTTCGAGGGCGATCGTGATGCCGTCCGGCGCGCCTCGGTGGCCACGGCCTGGCAGGGCCTGCTGGACCTGCTCGCGGCGCCATGACCGAAGCGGCCCCCACGCGCCGGTTGTTCTTCGCGCTCTGGCCCGACGACGAGACCCGTGCCCGCCTCGCGCGCGTGGCGCGTGCCGTGGGCCCGCCCTGCGGCGGCCGCACCGTGCCCGCGGGCAACCTTCACCTCACTCTGGAATTCCTCGGCAACGTCCCCGCCGCCACCCTGGACTGCCTGCTGGGCTGCGGCTCCGCCTACACGGGGGAGGGTTTCCGCCTGGTCATCGACCGCGCCGGCAGTTTCAACCGCACGGGCATCGTGTGGCTGGGGCCCGCCGAGGTGCCGGCGGCTCTCACCCGGATCTACGAACACCTCCACGCGGGCGTGGCCTGCTGCGGACTGGTCCCGGAGGAGCGGCCGTTCCGTCCCCATCTGACCGTGATGCGCAAGGCCCGCCGGGCGCCTGCAACCGAGCCCTTCGAACCCGTCCCCTGGGTCGTGGACGACTTTGTCCTGGTGGAATCGGTGACCTCCCCGGAGGGCTCCAGCTACCAGGTGCTGCGGCGCTGGCCCCTGCAGGCGGCCGGGCGGCGCCGGCCGCTCCAGGCGGGCAGTGATGCCGGGAACCGGGGCTAGGCTGCCCGGAAGCGCTGTGAAATAATGCCCTTTTTTCGCAGGGCGGCAGGGAGCCGCCGGCTCTCGATGGGAGGAAGACAATGGACGACAACAAGCGCAAGGCCCTTTCCGCGGCCCTCAGCCAGATCGAAAAGCAGTTCGGCAAGGGCTCGGTCATGCGCATGGGCGACAACACCGCCCAGCGCGATCTGCAGGTCATCTCCACCGGCTCGCTGGGGCTCGACATCGCCCTCGGCGTGGGCGGCCTGCCGCGCGGGCGCATCATCGAGATCTACGGCCCGGAATCCTCCGGTAAGACCACGCTGACCCTGCAGGTCATCGCTGAGGCCCAGAAGCAGGGCGGCACCTGCGCCTTCGTGGACGCCGAGCACGCCCTCGACCCCCTCTACGCCCAGAAGCTGGGCGTGAACGTGGACGACCTGCTGGTGTCCCAGCCCGACACCGGCGAGCAGGCCCTGGAGATCGCCGACATGCTGGTGCGCTCCGGCGCCGTGGACGTGGTGGTCATCGACTCCGTGGCCGCGCTCACCCCCAAGGCCGAAATCGAAGGCGAGATGGGCGATTCCCACGTGGGCCTGCAGGCGCGCCTCATGTCCCAGGCGCTGCGCAAGCTTACCGCCAACATCAAGCGCTCCAACACCCTGGTGATCTTCATCAACCAGATCCGCATGAAGATCGGCGTCATGTTCGGCAACCCCGAGACCACCACCGGCGGCAACGCGCTCAAGTTCTACGCCTCGGTGCGCCTGGACATCCGCCGCACCGGCTCCATCAAGAAGGGTGACGAGGTGGTCGGCAACGAAACCCGCGTGAAAGTGGTCAAGAACAAGGTGGCCCCGCCATTCAAGCAGGCCGAGTTCGAGATTCTCTATGGCGAGGGTATCTCCCGCGAGGGCGAGATCATCGACCTGGGCGTGAATGCGGGCGTGGTGGAAAAGTCGGGCGCCTGGTACAGCTACAAGGGCAACCGCATCGGCCAGGGCAAGGACAATGCCCGCCAGTTCCTCAAGGACAACCCTGACATCGCCGGCGAGATCGAGGCCCAGGTGCGCGCCAACTTCCTGCCCAAGACCCTGGTTGCCGGCGAAGCCGAGGACCTGGCGGAATCCGAGGCCTGAGCACTGCCGTGAGCACGCCCGCGGAGGTGCGCCGCGCCGCCGTGGCGCTGCTCGCGCGCCGCGAGCATTCGGCGCGGGAGCTGCGCGCCAAGCTGGTCGAGAAGGGCGCCGACCCCGAAGTCGCCGCGGACGTGGTGGCGGAACTCGCCGCCGCCGGGCTGCAGAGCGACGTGCGTTTCACCGAGGTTTTCGTCCGCTCCGCCGTCGCCAGGGGGCAGGGGCTGGTGCGCATTCGCGCCGCGCTGCGCGAGCACGGCATCGACGAAGCCGTGGCGGACGCGGCGCTGTCCGCCTGCGGGGCCGACTGGCTGGCGCAGGTGGAACAGGTGCGGCGCAAGCGCTTCGGCGCGGCACTTCCAGACGACCCGAAGGAACGCGCCCGCCAGGCGCGTTTTCTTCAATACCGCGGCTTCAGCGCCGAGCAGATCTGCCGCGCGCTGAGAGAACGAGATTCGGATTGAGATGGCCGGCAGGCGCCGGTCTGGATTGTTGAGCCAATGAAAAGCAGCGAGATTCGCAAGGCATTTCTGGAGTTCTTTCGCAAGCACGGCCACGAGATCGTGCCGTCGAGCCCGCTCGTCCCCGCCAACGACCCGACCCTGTTGTTCACCAACGCGGGCATGGTGCAGTTCAAGGACGTGTTCCTGGGCTTCGACAAGCGCCCGTACACCAGCGCGGCCACGGCGCAGAAGTGCGTGCGCGCCGGCGGCAAGCACAACGACCTCGAAAACGTGGGCTATACCGCGCGTCACCACACCTTCTTCGAGATGCTGGGCAACTTCAGCTTCGGCGACTACTTCAAACAGGACGCCATCCGCTATGCCTGGGAACTGCTCACGGAGGTGTTCAAGCTTCCGGTGGATCG
>JBFXES010000033.1:0-21890 GCA_050179875.1 Thiohalomonadaceae bacterium | reverse complement strand
TTTGTTGGCGGTGTATCGGGCCCATAGGCGCGACCGATGATGCCGGTGTGGGTTGAGCCGATCATGGTGATATGCGAAAAGGCTGGCGTCGCCTTTTTCTTCAAGCTATGGGGCGGCTGGGGTGCTGATGGGAAGAAAAGACCGAAAAAGAAAAACGGGCGTATTTTCGCTGGCCGTACCTGGGACCAGATGCCCGTTCCACTGTAACCGGAAACTTGCGAGATATCATGGCCCAAGAGATGCATGCCCCCAAGTCGTTGATCATCAACTTACCATACGAGCGCCCTCATCAACATTGGGAACAGGCGCGCGACGGCACGCCGGTTACGAGATCTTCGACGTGCGCCGTTCCACGGCACCGTTTTCGTGCCCTTCGAGGCGGGCGAGAATAGGAATCGCCGTGAAGATCGTGGACGACTGAGGCATCGAGTCGCTGAAGATTATCCCCTTGGACTAACGGACGACTGCAATGAGAATTGAACGAGTCGTGCTCAAGAACTGGCGCAACTTCCGAGAGGCGAACATCCCGCTCTCCATGCGCACTTACATTATCGGACCGAACGCCTCAGGTAAGTCGAACCTGCTCGATGTGTTTCGTTTCCTTCGGGACGTGTGCAAGCCCTACGGCGGCGGTCTGCAGAAGGCTGTCACCGACCGCGGCGGCATTTCACGCCTTCGCTGCCTCCACGCGCGCCGGGATATCGAGGTCAGGATTGAGATTCATCTTGCTGACCCGTCACATGAGGATGGGGCGCTGTGGCGCTACGTCCTCGGCTTCAAGCCGGAAGGCACCGGGGCACAGCGACTGCTCGTTTCCACAGAAGAGGTATGGATGAAGGAACGATGCCTGCTCCAGCGGCCCAACAGTGCAGACAAGGAAGATAAGCAGCTGCTGACCCAGACTCATCTTGAACAAATCCAGGCCAATGCCGAATTCCGCGAGCTTGCCGATTTTTTCAGTGGAATAACGTATCTCCATCTGGTCCCCCAGCTTCTGAAATACGGCGATCGCATCGGTGGCAATCGACTGGAGGATGATCCGTTTGGGCAAGGTTTCCTCGAGCGAATCGCAAAAGCACCGAGCCGGGTCCGGGACTCGCGGCTCAAGAAAATCGGAGATGCCTTGTCTGCCGCAGTGCCACAGTTCAAAGAGATCAGGTACAAACCTGACGAGGCGACTGGGCGACCACACCTCGAGGCGCGGTACGAGCATTTTCGTCCAAACGCAGGCTGGCAGAGGGAGGAACATTTCTCCGACGGAACCCTACGCTTGCTTGGGCTCCTTTGGTCACTGCTGGAAAACGATTCGTTGCTGCTTCTGGAAGAGCCCGAGCTGTCTTTGCATACGGCGGTCGTCGAACAGATCCCGCTCCTCGTGGAACGCATTCAACGTGCTAGCAAGATCCGGCGGCAGGTGATCATGACCACTCACAGCGTTGCGCTGCTGAGCAACCCTGGTATTGATGCGAGGGGTGTCATCGTGCTTGAGCCGGCCCACGAGGGAACCAACGCCCGTACGGTAACCGAAGAAGAGGCGATAGCACTCAATGCAGGCTTGTCCGTGGCCGATGTGTTGCTGCCGAAGACTCGGCCCAAGGGCATAGAGCAATTGGGGTTGTGGTAAATGGTTTCGGTGATCCTTGCCACTGAGGATGCTCTCTCGGAAAAAACCGCGGAACGCCTGGTTGTAGAACCGGGAGGGCTGTGTATTAGCTCCCGAATCCCGGGTGGGGGCTATGGCGGCCTTAAGAGAAAGCTGCCGGGGCTCTTGCGAACGGCGGAGCACATCCCTGTCCTGCTGCTTACGGACCTCGACAAGGTGCATTGTGCCCCTACGTTAATAAACCAGTGGACCAGCAATAGGCCATTGCCCAACAAGATGCTTCTAAGGGTGGCGGTCCGGGAAGTGGAGGCGTGGCTTCTGGCGGATGCGCATGCGATGAGCCAGTTCTTGCGAGTTTCCGAGGCGCGATTCCCGCGGAATCCCGATGATGAGATCGATCCGAAGCGGACCCTTCTTGAACTGGCAAAAAAAGCCCCTAGAAGGATTCGCGACGAACTACTTAAGCCTCCTTATGCAATTGCTGCGCAGGGGCTTGGCTATAACGAGGTGCTCGGTCGTTTCGTGGGGACCGAATGGAGCCCGGAGCGTGCCGCCCAGCGGTCACCAAGCCTTGCTCGCACACGTCGCCGGATCCGAGAGCTTGCGGCGCAAGAAATGACGGGGACGTAGGTGTGAAATCACTGATCATCAACTCACCTTACGAGCCCCCTCAGCAGCATTGGCAACAAGCACGCGACGGCACACTCGTGCTGGTGCCCTCGCGCCGCCCCGCGGGCTACGAGATCTTCGACGTGCGCAACAATACCCGGCGCACGGAAGAGCTCACCCTGGTCAACGAGATCCGTGGTCGCGTGGATCAATGGCGCGCGGCCGACTATCCGGGCGTGACCAGCGTGACCCGTCGTCTGCTGGAACATTGGCAGGACCGCTCTGCCCGGCAGTTCCCTTTCTACTTCTGCCAGCTCGAAGCGGTGGAGACCCTGATCTGGTACGTGGAGGCCGCACCCGAGTTCCGGCAGGGCATCTTCGTGCACGGCGACGGCGGCCCGTGGGAGCGTCTGTGCAACAAAATGGCCACGGGCACCGGCAAGACCACGGTGATGGCCATGATCATCACCTGGCAGGTGCTGAATGCACTGACCTACCCGAAGCGCACGAAGGATTTCTCGCGGGCAGTGTTCATCGTCGCCCCCGGCCTGACGGTGAAGGAACGACTGCGGGTGCTCTATCCCGGCGAGCCGGACAACTACTACGACGCCTTCGAACTGTGCCCTTCCGAGTCCTTGCGCCAGCGGCTCAATCAGGCGGAAATCCTTGTCGAGAACTGGCACACCCTGATGCCGCTCAAAGAGCCCGATCGCTCCGTGGTGAAGAAGGGTGCCGAGAGCGACGAGGCGTTCACCCGGCGCGTGCTGGGCAAACTCGCCGCCTACAAAGACATCGTGGTGATCAACGATGAAGCCCATCACGCCTACCGCAAGCCCGCGGAAACGAAGATCAGCAAGAAACAGGCGCAGGAACTGGGCATCGATCTCGACGAGGCTACCCGCTGGATTGAGGGGTTGGATCGCATTCACAAGACACGTCGCATCACCCGCGCCTTCGACCTCTCCGCCACGCCGTTCGCACCCACCGGCAAGGCCAGCACAGACGAAGGCCTCTACGAATGGATCGTTTCCGACTTCGGCCTCAATGACGCCATCGAGGCGGGTCTGGTCAAGACCCCACGCGTGGTTATCCGCGACGACGCCCTGCCAGATGCCAAGACATACCGCTCCAAGCTCTACCACATCTATCGCGCAGACGGGGTGGCCGACGACCTGAACCGCCGTGGTGCCGAGCCCCACGAGAGTCTTCCGAAACTGGTTCAGGACGCTTACACGCTTCTGGGTGCCGACTGGCGGGCCACGCTGGAGGACTGGCGCAAAGCCGGGCATACACTGCCGCCGGTGATGCTTACGGTCTGCAATCGCACGGAGACCGCGGCACGCATCGAGCATTACTTCACCAAAGGCCATGCCTTCTGGCCGGAGCTGTATGCGCCCACCCGTACCCTCCGGGTGGACTCGCGGGTGCTGGAAAAGGCGGAAATCGGTGAGACGGCGAGCGCCGACAAGGATTACGAAGACACATTGCGCCGCATCGTCGAGGCCACCGACCTTGACGATAGTCGTAAGCAACGGCTGCGCGACATGAAGAAGGAAGAACTGCTGCGCGCCATGGTGGACAACGTGGGGAAGCGCGGTACGGCGGGGCAGGACCTCCAGAACGTCATTTCTGTGGCCATGCTGTCAGAGGGCTGGGATGCCAAGAACGTCACCCACATCATGGGATTGCGCGCCTTCACCAGCCAGCTCCTGTGCGAGCAGGTCATCGGACGTGGTTTGCGTCGTGTCGGCTACGAAACGGAAACGGTGTTCGGTGCAGATGGCGTAGAGCGTGAGCTGTTCAAGCCGGAGTACGTCAATGTATTTGGCGTGCCTCTCTCCATCTTCCAGGACATGGGCGAGGGCGGCGAAGCGCCTCCACCGCCCAAGCCGAGCGTGCAGGTGGAAGCGCTTCCCGAGCGGAATGCCTTCGAGATCCGCTGGCCGAACGTGTTGCGCGTCGATGCAGTCACGCGGTCCACGTTGGTGGTTGACTGGGAGCGGGTGGACACGCTCACACTCGATCCGGCACAGACAATGATCTCCGCGGAACTTGCGCCCGCCCTGGGCGGGGCAACCGACCTGAGCAAGGCCAGGGAAATCAATCTGGAGATGCTGCCGGAGGAGTTCCGCTTGCAGCGGCTGGTATTCCGCGCGGCCGCCAAGGCGTTCGAGAACACGGCGACCGCCTACCGTGGCAGTCGTGAATACCTGGCTTTCCAGTTGATTCGATTGGTGGAGCAGTTTCTCGATTCGGAAAAGCTGAACATTCCTACGCTCTACCATCAAGAGCCGCTGCGCAAGCGCATTCTCATCGCCCTGAACCTGGACCTCGTGGTCCAACACTTGATGCGATTTGTGACCGAACAGAACCTCGAACACATGGAGCCGGTCTTCGATGAGGACTTTCCCATCGGTTCCACGGCGGCCATGCGCGTGTGGTACACCACCAAACCGTGTCGGCCGACCGGCCGGTCACAGATTAGCCATGTGGTTGTTGACAGCACTTGGGAGCACTATACGGCAGACGTGCTGGAGAAGAGCCCGCATGTGAGCGCCTACGCGAAGAACGACCACCTGGGATTCCAGATTTACTATCTCTGGGGCGGATCCCGGCGGCGCTTCATTCCCGACTACCTGATTAGGCTCACCAATGGCAAGACACTGGTGCTCGAAATCAAGGGCCAGGACTCGGAACAGAACCGCGCCAAACGCGCTGCGCTGGACACCTGGGTGAAGGCTGTGAATGCAAAGGGCGGGTTTGGCATCTGGGCTTCGGGCGTCGCCCTGGAGCCGGCGCAGGTCTACGACGTGATCGAACGCCACGCGCGATAGCCGTGGGGTCGGTGTTCACCGCGCCGGCACCACGTTGCCCGCGCGGCGATGGATCCCTATCCTTTGCCGCTGGTTCAACTCTCAAGGGAGCTCCGGCGTGAAGCGCGAGATCATCCATACCGACAAGGCCCCCAAGGCCATCGGCACCTATTCCCAGGCCGTGAAGATCGGCGATACCGTCTACCTGTCGGGCCAGATCCCGCTGGTGCCGGAGACCATGGAAATGGTGCAGGGCGACATGGAGGCGCAGGTGCGCCGGGTGTTCGACAACCTCAAGGCCGTGGCCGAGGCGGCAGGCGGCTCGCTGGCCGACGTGGCCAAGCTCAACGTGTTCCTCACCGACCTGGCGAACTTCCCCCTGGTGAACCAGGTCATGGCCGACTACTTCCAGCAACCCTATCCCGCCCGCGCCGCCATCGGCGTCGCCGCCCTGCCCAAGGGCGCCGGCGTGGAAATGGACGCGGTGATGGTGTTGGGGTGAGCCAAGAGAAGAGAAAAGACTGACCACGGGGGACACGGGGAACACGGGGGGAAAGAATTCAGGTGTGTTGTGGGAGCGAGCTTCCGCTCGCGATACGCGGCCTGAAGGACATGAGCTTCGCGAGCAGAAGCTCGCTCCCACATAAGGCCATACATGTTCTTCTTCACCCCGTGTCCCCCGTGGTTAAAGCTTTTTTCTTCCCCTGCAGACCATGACCTCCCTCGACACTCTGCCCATCACCGCCATCAAAGGCATCGGCCCGAGCCAGGCCGAGCGGTTTGCGCGGCTCGGGCTGCGCACGGTGCAGGACCTGCTGTTTCATCTGCCCATGCGCTACCAGGACCGCACGCGGGTGGTGCCCATGGGCGCGCTGCGGCCGGGCGATCAGGCGGTGGTGGAAGGGGAGGTGTTGCACACGGAGATCAAGTTTGGGCGGCGGCGCATGTTGCTCACGCGCATCGCCGACGGCACCGGCAGCCTGACGCTGCGCTTTTTCCATTTCACCGCGGCACAGCAGGCGGCGCTCGCGCGCGGCACGCGGCTGCGCTGTTTCGGCGAGGTGCGCACCGGGGCGACCACTCTGGAGATGGTGCACCCCGAATACCGGAGCGTGGGCGATGACGCGCCGGTGGAGGAACACCTCACGCCCATCTATCCGTCCACTGAAGGCCTGCAGCAGCCGTCGTTGCGCCGCGCCATCGACGCCGCGCTGGCGCGGCTTGACGGCCACGCGCTGGTCGACTGGCTGCCCGCCGCGTTGCGCGAGGAACTGGCCTTTCCCGCCCTCGAAGACGCCTTGCGGCTCTTGCACCGGCCGCCGCCGGACGTGGCGCTCTCGGCGCTCGTCGAGGGCCGTCATCCCGCCCAGCGCCGGCTCGCCTTCGAGGAACTGCTGGCCCATCACCTGAGCCTGCGCCGGTTGCGCGAGCTCACCCGCCGCGAGGCCGCCCATCCACTCAAGCCCACGGGCAAACTCACCAAGGCCTTCCTCGACGCGCTGCCCTTCAAGCTCACGGGGGCGCAGCGGCGCGTGATGCAGGAGATCGCCGCCGACCTGCGCGGCGCGGCGCCCATGCAGCGTCTGGTGCAGGGTGACGTCGGTTCGGGCAAGACCGTGGTAGCGGCGCTGGCCGTGCTCATGGCGGTGGAATCGGGCTACCAGGCCGCGGTGATGGCGCCTACCGAGATCCTGGCGGAACAGCACTACCGCAACTTCGCCCGCTGGCTGACACCTCTGGGCGTCAACGTGGTGTGGTTGTCCGGCAGGCAGAAGGGCAAGGCGCGGCGCGAGGCCATCGAGGCGGTGGCCGCGGGCGCGGCGCAGGTGGCCGTGGGCACCCACGCCCTGTTCCAGGAGGACGTGGAGTTCGCCGGCCTCGGCCTCGTCGTGGTGGACGAGCAGCACCGCTTCGGCGTGCACCAGCGCCTGGCGCTGAAGGAGAAGGGCGCCAGGGCCGGCCGCCATGCCCACCAGCTCATCATGACCGCCACCCCCATCCCGCGCACCCTGGCCCAGACCGCCTATGCGGACCTGGACCTGTCAGTGATCGACGAACTGCCCCCGGGCCGCACGCCGGTGGAGACCGTGGTGGTGCCCGACAGCCGCCGCGAGGCCGTGGTGCAGCGGGTGTATTCCGCCTGCACGGAAGGGCGGCAGGCCTACTGGGTGTGCACCCTCATCGAGGAATCGGACGTGCTGCAGGCCCAGGCCGCGGAGGACACGGCGCTGCTGTTGCGCGAGGCCCTGCCTATGCTGCGCGTGGGCCTGGTGCACGGCCGCCTCAAGCCGGACGAGAAAGAGGCCGTGATGAGCGCCTTCAAGGCGGGCGAGCTGGACCTGCTGGTGGCCACCACGGTCATCGAAGTGGGCGTGGACGTGCCTAACGCCAGTCTCATGGTCATCGAGAACGCCGAGCGCCTGGGCCTGGCCCAGCTGCACCAGTTGCGCGGCCGCGTGGGCCGCGGCGCGGCGAAGTCCGCCTGCGTGCTCATGTATCACGGCCCGCTCTCGGAGACCGCGCGGGAGCGCCTGGCGGTGATGCGCGAGACCAACGACGGCTTCGTCATCGCCCGCAAGGACCTGGAGATCCGCGGCCCCGGCGAGCTGCTCGGCACACGCCAGACCGGGTTGCAACAACTGCGCATCGCCGATCTGAAACGCGACGAAGACCTGCTGCCCCGCGTCGCCACGGTTGCCGCCCAACTGCTGCGCGACTACCCCGCCCACGTCCCGCCCCTGGTGGCGCGCTGGGTCGGCGACGACCAGCGCTATGCCCATGTCTGATTGAAAAAAGCCGTACCACGGGGGACACGGGGAACACGGGGAAACGAAGAAATGTTCTGGGCTCATGTGGGAGCGAGCTTCTGCTCGCGACAGGCTTGGGTCCCTCAGGTCGAGTATCGCGAGCGGAAGCTCGCTCCCACACCAACCCTGAAATCTTCTCCCCGTGTTCCCCGTGTCCCCCGTGGTCAATGCTTTTTTGCCTTTTCTTGCTGGCGTTCCCCGAATCCGGATCTCCCGGCGGCGTATATAATCCGCGCCATCCATGGACCGCCGCCCTCATTTCCGCGAACCCGTCTGGCGCACGCCGCACCAGGCCTTCTGCCGGTGCCCGCCCGCGGCGTTGCTGCCGTGGCTGACGGATGATTCCTCGCTCACCCAGCGCCTCATGGAGCGATGCGGTAGCCGTTTTCGCGTCGAGCTGATCCGCCAGCGGCGCGCCCGGCCGGAACCCAGCGAGGCGCGCGCGCTCGGGTTGCGCGGCGGCGCCTTCGCGCTGGTGCGCGAGGTCTACCTGTGCTGCGGGGACGAGCGCTGGGTGTATGCGCGCACTGTCATCCCGGACACCACCGCCGCGGGCCGTTACCGACGCCTGCGGCGCATGGGCGAGCGGCCCATCGGCGCCTTCCTGTTCGCCCAGCCCCGTCTGCAGCGCGCCGACCTGGAGATCGCACAGGCCGATGCCGGCGGGGCGGCTGCGGGGAGCTGGGGCCGCCGCTCCGTGTTCCGCGTGGACGGCCGTCCGCTCCTGGTCACCGAATACTTCCTGCCGGCGTTCACGGGGACGTTGTGATGCCCGCGGCCTTCCGTCTCGACCCCGTGCACCGCGAGCGCCTGCGGTTGGCGGCGGCGATCCTCGCCCTGGATCGCCACGCGGACGCCTGGCTGCTGTTGCTTCCCGCCTTGTGGGCCACCTGGCTCGCCTCCCGCGGCGCCCCGAACGTGAGCGCGCTGGTCGCGCTGATGCTTGCGTATGGTCTGGCCCGCGCCGCCCTGTGGGCCTGGTACGTGCCGGGGGCGACATCGCCCGAGGGCATTCCACCGCAGCGGCGCCGCATGGGGCTGATGCTGTTCACCGCTGCACTGTGTTTTGCCGTTCCGCTGGGCTGGCCCGTGCTCATGGTTACCCTGAGCACGGCCCTGTGCGTGGCCTGGTTCGCCCTGCGTCGCCACAGCTACCTGGCCCAGCCGGCACTGGCCGCGGCGCCGGCCCTGGCGGTGGCGGCGGCGTGGTCTGCCCAGGCGGCCGCCCCCGGCAAGGCGCTGGGACTTCTGGGACTCGCCGCCTTCCTGTGGGTGCTCGCCGCCCTGGTGACGCGCCTGCCCGACCGCCATGGCGCCAGCCTGGCGGGCGCGTTCGGCCCCCATGTGCCGCTGCTGGTGGCCGCCCTGCTGGGCTCGGCCCTGCTCGCCCTGCACATGCTCGGTAACCAGGCCGGGCTCGGGGTGTTCCATCGCCTCGGTCTCGCCGTCGCCGGGCTGCTCACGGTCGGGTCCGTGCTGCGCCTCGCCCGCGACGATGGCCCCGGCGCCTATGTCCTGCAGATGTGGTGGGGCGCCGCCGTGTTCGCGGGACTGGGCACCCACTTCCTTTGCGCCTGCGCCGTGCCGGCCGTCTGAACCCCGGTCTTTCCCGCCCACCCGCCGTCTTCGAAGAAAATGTGATGCGTTTCGCATTTTCTTTTGGTTATAATGGCGTGGATTCGTTCCACTTTTTTAGTGACAGAAGTCTTAAATCGTTTCTTAACAATGATTTAGGCGATAATCCTGCTTTTATTTCGAAGTTCGCGTCCTTAGAATCGGTCTCGCACCACGGGTGTAACGAGGAGCTTCCTCTGTTCGGCTTTCTTCGCAAGCGCAATCGGGTTGAAGGCGTGGCGGGCATCGCCCTGTCGCCGGATGGGATCGCCGTCGCCCACGTACTCCAGCGTCCCGGCGAGGTCCCGGTGCTGGCCCGCTGCGAGTTCCGCGAAGCGGCGGCATTGCGCCAGGAGCAGGTGCTCGGGGAACTGGCGCGCGAGCACCGGCTGGGCGACTGCCGCTGCGTGAGCGTGGCGGCCCAGCGCGACTTTTCGCTGCTGCTGGTGGAGGCGCCGCAGGTGGATCCCACCGAATTGAAGGCGGCGGTGCGTTGGCGCATCCGCGAACTCCTCGATTTCCACATCGACGACGCGGTGATCGACGTGTTCGACATCCCGGGCCAGCGCGAGCGCGGCAGGCCCAAGCTCATGTATGTGGTGGCGGCACGCATGGCCGCGGTGAAGCAGCACATCGGCCTGCTGGAGCGCGCGGGCGCGCAACTGGAGGTCATCGACATCCCCGAGCTGTGCCAGCGCAACCTGGCCGCCCAGCTTCCGGAAGATCAGAACGGCGTGGCCTTCCTGCGCCTCGGACATGGCGACGGCCTGCTCACGCTCACGCGCGACGGCGCGCTGTACCTCGCGCGCACCATCGATTTCGGCGTCGCGCAGCTCAAGGAAGACGGCGAGCGCCTGGTGGAGGCCCTGGTGCTCGAAGTGCAGCGCTCGCTGGACTACTACGAAAGCTATTTCTCGCTCCCGCCGATCTCGGCGCTGGTGATGGCGCCCACCGAAGAGCCGCTGCCGGGGGTGATCAATCAGTTCGCCGCGAGCCTCGGCATCCCCGTGCGCGTGCTCGACCTGAATGCCGTGTTCGAGACCGGGCGCACCCTTCCGGACGCATTGCAGGCGCGTTGCCTCACCGCCATCGGCGCCGCCTTGCGGCGCGAGGAGAAGGCGCTGTGAGTTTCCAGCAGATCAACCTCTACCAGCCCATCTTCCGCAAGCAGGAGAAGGTGTTCTCGGCCAAGGCCATGGCCCAGAGCGCCGCGGTCGTGGTGGTGGGACTGCTGGCGTTCTACGGGTTCGGCGTCTGGCAGTTGAGCGCCCTGGAGGCCCAGCGCGAACAGGTGGAGCAGCGCCGCAGCGAGGCCGTCGCCCGCATGGAATCGCTGCGCCAGCTTTATCCCGAACGCAGCAAGGATGCCGCGCTCGAGGCCCGCGTGCAGCAGCTCGCCAGGGAACTGGACGCGCGTACCCGCATCGCAACGCAGCTCGGCAGCGGCGCCGAAGGCAACACCCGCGGCTTCTCGGCCCATCTGGCGGGTCTCGCACGCCAGCGTCCCGAACCGCTGTGGCTGACGCACATCGGCATTGCAGGCGGCGGCAGCCGCCTGCGCCTGTCGGGCAGCGCCCTGCAGCCCGAGGCTGTGCCCCGGTTCCTGCAGCGCCTCTCGGCCGAGCCGGCATTCGCCGGAGCGGGCTTCCGGCACTTGCAGATCCAGCGCGAGGAGGCGTCGGATCGCGTGGAATTCACCGTGCAGAGCACGCCGCCGGAAAAGGAGGAGAAGTGAAACAGCGTCTCTCCGCCCTCGCCGTGCGCATCGACGCGCTCTCCCTGCGCGAGCGCGCGCTCGTGTTCCTGTCCATGTTGGCCGTGCTGGTGTTCCTCTGGCAGGTGGTGCTCATGGATCCGCTGGAGGCGCGCCAGAAGCGCCTGCTCGCCGAGGTCGACCGCATCCAGCAGGACGTGCGCACCATCGACGAACAGATGCAGTTGCTCATCGCCGCGCGCACCGGCGATCCCGATGCCGAAAACCGCCGGCGCCTCGCGGAACTGGAAGCGGGCATCCGCGCCGCGGACGAACGCATCGGCGGTGCCGTCAGCAGCTTGATCGCGCCACCCGAGATGGCGCGGGTGCTCGAGGATGTGCTCGCGCGCCAGCGCGGGCTGCGGCTGGTGCGCGTGGAGAGCCTGCCCGCCGAAGCGCTCGTGGCGGCGCAGCCCGAGACCGGTTCCGGCGTGTACCGCCATGGCCTGCGCCTGGTGCTGGAAGGCAGCTTCCAGGACGGGCTCGATTACCTGCAGGCGCTCGAAGGGCTCGAACGCGCGCTGTATTGGGATGCGGTGGCGCTGGAAACCATCGATTACCCGCGCACGCGCATCACCATCGAGGTGCACAGCCTCGGACTCACGGAGGCATGGATCGGTGTCTAGGCGCACGCTGTCACTGTTGCTGCTTCCGGCCTGGCTGCTCGCGCTGGACGCGATGGCGCTCGACGATCCCATGCGACCCCCGCAGGTCGTGCAGTCGGCGGCGAAGACCGCGCGCACGTCGCCCGGATTCACCCTGACCTCCACCTTCATCGCCCGCGACGAGCGGCGCGCCGTGCTCAACGGCAAGACGGTGCACATCGGCGATCACGTCGCAGGCGCCCGCGTGGAATCCATCGAGGCCACGCAGGTGCTGCTGCGCCGCGGCGGCAGCGACATCATCGTGCGCCTGTTGCCCACGCGCGTGAAGCAGCCGGCGGCATCGGACAAGCAGGAACAACAATGAACACGCGACATTCCCGACTTCCCGTTGCCCTTGCGGCCGTGGCCCTGCTGACCGCCTGCGCGACGCGCGGACCCACGCCCGCCGAGGAGATGCGCGCCGCCCTGGAGGAAAAACCGGCGCAGTCCGCAGCGGTGCCGCCTTCCGAGGTGAGCGAAGCGTTGCTGCCGCCTATCAACATCCAGTTGCCCGGGGTGGAGAGCGCGGATACCGAGCCGCGTTTCGACGTGCGCGTGCGCGGCGTCCCCGCGCGCGATTTCTTCCTGGGTCTGGTGGAAGGCACCGCCTGGAACATGGTGGTGCCGCCCGACGTGAAAGGCAGCATCACCCTCGACCTCAAGAACGTGACCGTGCCCGAGGTGATGGAGATCGTGCGCAAGACGCACGGTTTCGAATACGAGCGTGGTGCGGGGCATTTCACGGTGCTGCCGGAGCGCCTGCAGACCCGCATCTTCCACGTGGACTACATCGACATGAAGCGCACCGGCCAGTCGCAGATGAGCGCGGCGCCGGGCGAGGTGAGCCAGGCGGGCACCACCGTCTCGGGCACGGGCGCCGGTACGCAGCTGGCCGAGGCGCGCACCGTGAGCGCGGCAAACAGCTACTCCCGCATCAACACCGATTCGGACGCCCAGTTCTGGGCGAATCTCACCGAGTCACTGCGCCAGATCGTGAGCGGCGAAGGCCGCAGCGTCACCGTGAACGCGCAATCGGGCGTGGTGGTGGTGCGCGCCCTGCCCGGGGAACTGCGCGCGGTGGCGGATTTCCTCGAAGCCACCCAGACCACGGTGCAACGCCAGGTGATCCTGGAGGCGCGCATCCTCGAGGTGGAGCTGTCGGACGGCTATCAGTCGGGCATCAACTGGGCGGCGCTGCGCAACGACGCAAAGGAAACCGCCGTGTTCGGTTTCGGCCGTGACCTGTCGGGCACGGTGAGCTCGAACTCTTCGAACTCCGGCAGCGCCAACACGTCACCCGCCGCATCGAACGTCACGCAGAGTTTCGCGGATTCCTTGACGGCGAGTCTGAGCCGGCCGTTCACCGTCGGGCTGTTCGCGCAGGACTTCACCGCCTTCATCGACCTGCTGAAGACCCAGGGCGAGGTGCAGGTGCTGTCGAGCCCGCGCGTATCCACCGTGAACAACCAGAAGGCGGTGATCAAGGTCGGCTCGGACGAGTTCTTCGTCACCAACGTGGACAGCACCACCACCACCGGCGCCGCCACCACCCAGCAGGTCAACGTGGAGCTGACGCCGTTCTTCTCGGGCGTTGCGCTCGACGTGTTGCCGCAGATCGGCCGCGACGGTGACATCATCCTGCACGTGCATCCCTCGGTGAGCGAGGTCACCGAGCAGGTGAAGAACATCAACGCCGCCGGCGGCACCTTCACCCTGCCGCTGGCCGCCAGCACCATCCGCGAATCCGATACGGTCATTCGCGCGCGCGACGGCCAGATCGTGGTGCTCGGCGGCCTCATGCAGACGCGCCAGATCGAGGAAGACGCGGGCGTGCCGTTCCTCAGCGACCTTCCGGTGCTCGGCTATCTCTTCAAACACAAGAGCCTGAGCAAGCGCAAGAGCGAACTGGTGATCCTGCTCAAGCCCACGGTGGTCGGTTCGAACAAGGTGTGGACCGATCAGATCCAGCAGGCCTCGCCCACCATCCGCTCCATGGCGCAGTAGCATGAAGAGGTTCAACCCGGAGACGCAGGAGCTGCGAAGACCGTTTCCCTGCGTCTCTGCGCCTCTGTGCCGATCCGTTGGTCCAGGCCATGTACCTTGAGCACTTCGGTTTGCGTGAGCCGCCGTTTTCACTCACGCCCGACACCGCCTATTTCTTCGAGTACGGACATTACCGCGAGGCGCTCAACACCTTGCTCGTGGCGCTGCGCAGCGGCGAAGGTTTCATCAAGGTGACGGGCGAGGTGGGCACCGGCAAGACCTTGCTGTGCCGCAAGCTGCTCGGCTTGCTCGAAGGCGAGTTCCAGACCGCGTACATCCCCAATCCGTTCCTGACGCCCAGCGCGCTCAATCTGGCGGTGGCCGAGGAGCTGGGGCTCGAACTGCCACGCAACGCGGGGCAACACCGCATCGTGAAGGAATTGAACGCCCGGCTGGTGCAGCTGGCCTCCGAGGGCCGGCACGTGGTGCTGTGCATCGACGAGGCCCAGGCCATGCCTGCGGAGACCCTCGAAGCCCTGCGCCTGCTCACCAACCTGGAGACGGAGAAACGCAAGCTGCTGCACGTGGTGCTGTTCGGCCAGCCCGAACTGAATGCCCGGCTGGCCCGCCCGTCCGCGCGCCAGTTGCGTCAGCGCATCACCTTCTCCTACCGGCTCGCGCCCATCGATTTCCGCGGCATGGCGGCCTATGTGAGCCACCGCCTGCTCGTCGCCGGTTCCCAGGGCGGCGTGCAGTTCACCCGGGGCGCACTGCGCCACCTGCACCGCGCCAGCCGCGGCATCCCGCGCCTGGTGAACATCCTCGCCCACAAGTCGCTCATGGCCTGCTATGGCCAGGGCGGTCGTACCATCGGGTCCGCGCACGTGCGCCTGGCGGTGCAAGACACGGAAGACGTGCAGCGCCCGCAGCTCGGCGTGCCCTTGCTCACCATCACGCTGCTGACCGCGCTGATCGTCCTCGCTGCGGCCGCCTATGAGGGCGGCCTGCTTGCCGGAGTCCTGCCATGAGCCTCATCAACCAAATGCTGCGCGACCTGGAACGGCGCCGCGCCGCCGAACGTCATCAGGCCAGTCCCTTTCGGGGCCTCACCAGCACCCACGCGACCCGGCCGTCACGCGGGCCTTTGATGGTGCTGGGCGCCCTGGTGGTGCTGCTGGCGGGCGCGCTGGGCTACGTGTTGTGGGACCGCGGGCGCGCGGCCGAGCCTGTCGCGGTGCCGACTGCACCGGCCGCGGCCCCGGTGATCATCGCGCCTGCGGCGCCGAGCCCGGTCGTGGTCGTGCCCGCGGCGCCGATGGCGGTTGCCCCGTCGGAGCCCGCGACGCCCCGGGTGGCGCCGGCACCTGCCGCGCAAGCGCCGGCGCCTAGCGTGGCCGCCCCGCCCGCCGCCGCGCAGATCCCGCGGGCCGTCGCCCCGGAGCCCGCCGCCAGGCCCCAGCCCGGGCCGGCACCCGCCGTGGCCGAGGCCGCGCCGACGCCCGTGGAGAAGACCTTGCGAGCGCTCACTCCGCGCCAGCAGGCGGCTGCGGCTTACCAGCTGGGTTATGCCGCCCTCAAGGACGGCCGCAAGCCGGAGGCGGAGGTGCTGTTCGAACAGGCCCTGGGCCACGACGCCGGCTATCCCGAGGCGCGCGAGGCCCTGGCCGGGTTGTGGCTCGCCGCCGGGCGCTGGGTGGAGTCGCGCGGGCTGCTGGAAGAGGGCATCCGCCTGCACCCGGACCATGCCCGGTTCCGTGTCTACCTGTCCCGCGTACGCCTGCAGCAGGGCGAGGCGCAGGGGGCGCTGGACGTCCTGGAAGAGGGGCTCGCCCTGGTGCGCCCCGACGGGGACTATCTCGCCACCGCCGCCGCCCTGCACCAGCGCCTGGGCAACCCGGCGCGCAGCGCCGAGCGCTATCGCCAGGCCCTCGGCCTGGACGCGGGGCGCAGTTCCTGGTGGCTCGGCCTCGCCATCGCCCTGGAAGCGGGTGGCAACGGCGCCGATGCCGCCCAGGCCTACCGCCGCGCCCTCGAAACCGGCCTCGACCCCAAACTCGCCGCCTACGCCCGCGAACGCGCCGAAGCCCTGCGCTAGGAAGAAAGAGACCAACGCAGAGGCGCAGAGGCGCAGGGCCTCCGGAGCCCTGCGCCTCTGTGTTAATCCGCCCATTGCCTCACCGCCCCGTGCGGGCCAGGGCCCAGGCCTCCACGTGGCGCGCGCCGGCCCGGCGCAGCACGCGCGCCAGTTCGGCGAGGGTGGCGCCGGTGGTGATCACGTCGTCGAGGATGGCCACGCGGGCCGGTACCGGGCCGTATACGGCGAAGGCACCGCGCACGTTGCGCCGGCGCCCCTCGGGGTCGAGGCTGGACTGGGCGGCGGTGTCGCGCACCCGCCGGCACAGGTCGTGGGCGAGGGGCACGCCCAGGGCGCGCGCCAGCGGGCGACCCAGCTCCAGCGCCTGGTTGTAGCCGCGGGAGGCGAGGCGCGCAGGATGCAACGGTACCGGTACGATGAGGTCGGGCCGCGGATCGGCGGCGACCAGGCGCCCGGCCAGCAGCTCCCCCAGCAGCAGGGCGAGGTGCAGCGCGCCCTGGAACTTGAGGCGCAGCACCAGTTCGCTCAGGGGCGAGGCATAGCGGAAGGCCGCGCGCGTGCGATCGAAGGGTGGCGGTTCACGCAGGCAATGGCCGCACACCCCCGCCACGGGTAGCGGCTCGCCACAGCGCTCGCAGGCGGCGTCCAGGCGCGGCAGGTCGGCATGGCAACCGGCACAAAGCAGGGTGCCGGGGACGCCGCACAGGGCGCATGCGCCCACATGAACAAGAAATGAGCGATGGTAAACCGTCGGTCCGTTTTGCATTTGACAGCCATCCTTGGCCCGGGAATACTCGCGCCAGTCTAAATGCCCCCCATACCCTACGAGAAGCCATGCCCCACGCAGCCAACGCCAAGCCCGAACTTCGTCATGACTGGTCCGTGGACGAAGTGGAAGCCCTCATCGCGCGCCCGTTCATGGACCTGCTGTACGAGGCCCATACGGTCCATCGCCGGCACTTCGATCCGCACACCATCCAGGTCAGCACCCTGCTGAGCATCAAGACCGGCGGCTGCGCGGAAAACTGCGGTTACTGCTCCCAGAGCGCCCACCACGACGCGGAAATTACGCGCGAAAAGCTGCTCGACGTGGACGCCGTGCTGGCGGACGCACGCAGGGCGAAGGAGGCCGGCATCGGCCGCTTCTGCATGGGCGCGGCCTGGCGCAAGCCCAGCGACAAGGACCTGGATCGGGTCATCGCCATGATCAAGGGCGTGAAGGAGCTGGGCATGGAGTCCTGCGTGACCCTGGGCATGCTCACCGAGGCCCAGGCCCAGCGCCTCAAGGAAGCGGGGCTGGACTACTACAACCACAACCTGGACACCTCGCGCGAGTACTACCCCAACGTGGTCACCACGCGCAGCTACGACGATCGCCTGGACACGCTCGCGCACGTGCGCAAGGCCGGCATCAACGTGTGCGCGGGCGGCATCCTGGGCCTGGGCGAGACGCGCCGCGACCGCGCGGGCATGCTGGTGGAGCTGGCCAACCTGCCCAGCCACCCGCAGAGCGTGCCCCTCAACAAGCTGGTGAAGGTCCCGGGCACGCCCCTGGCCGACCTGCCGGACCTGGACGACCTGGAGTTCATTCGCACCGTGGCCGCCGCGCGCATCATGATGCCGCGCAGCTACGTGCGCCTGTCCGCCGGCCGCGAGGCCATGAGCGACGAGGCGCAGGCCCTGTGTTTCTTCGCCGGCGCCAATTCCCTGTTCTTCGGCGACAAGCTGCTCACCACCGACAACGCCACCACCGACCGCGACCGCGACCTGTTCCAGCGCCTGGACCTGCGCGCCCTCGCCGTCTGATGTGGGACCTGCGTGACGAACTGGCGCGGCGCGAGGCGGCGGGCCTGTACCGCCGCCGGCGCACCGTGGACGGGCCGCAGGGGCCAGTGCTGGCGGTGGATGGCCGCGAGCTGCTGACCTTCTGCTCCAACGACTACCTGGGCCTGGCCAATCACCCGGCGGTCATCGCCGCGTTCCAGGCGGCGGCCAACACCTGGGGCGTGGGCAGCGGCGCGGCGCACCTGGTGGCGGGCCACATGCGCCCGCACCACGCCCTGGAAGAGGAACTGGCCGAGTTCACCGGCTACCCCCGCGCGCTGCTGTTCTCTACGGGTTACATGGCCAACCTGGGCGCCGTGGGCGGGCTCCTGGGCCCGGGCGACGCCGTGTTCGAGGACCGCCTCAACCATGCCTCGCTGCTGGACGCGGGCCTGCTGTCGCGCGCCCGTTTCGCGCGTTTCGCCCATGGCGACGCGCAGGCGCTGGCGCAGGACCTCTCGGCCAGCAAGGCACGGCGCAAGCTGGTGGTCAGTGACGGCGTGTTCTCCATGGACGGCGACATCGCGCCGCTGCGCGCCCTGGCCGAGACCTGCCGTGCGCACGATGCGGCGCTCATGGTGGACGACGCCCACGGCCTCGGGGTCATCGGCGCCACAGGCCGCGGCAGCCTGGAGGTGTGCGGACTGGGTCCGCAGGAGGTGCCCGTGCTGGTGGGTACCCTGGGCAAGGGCTTCGGTACCTTCGGCGCCTTCGTCGCCGGCGACGAGGACCTCGTCGAAACCCTCATCCAGCAGGCACGCACCTACATCTTCACCACCGCCATGCCGCCGGCCGTGGCCGAGGCCACGCGCGCCAGTCTGCGGCTGGTGCGGGAGGAGGGCTGGCGGCGTGAAAAACTGCAGACCCTCATCGCGCGCTTCCGCGCGGGGGCGGGCCAGTTGGGACGGCCGCTCATGGACTCGTCCACGCCCATCCAGCCCATCCTCATCGGCGATCCACAGCATGCGCTCGCCATGAGCGCGGCGCTGGAGCGGCACGGCATCCTCGTCTCCGCCATCCGCCCGCCCACGGTGCCGGAAGGCACGGCGCGCCTGCGCGTGACCCTGTCCGCCGCACACAGCGAGGCGCAGGTGGATCGATTGCTGGAGGCGCTGGACGCCGCCGCCCGGGAAACCCTGTGGGAGCGAGCCTCTGCTCGCGACGGCCTCTGACAGCTTTGCTTGCCGAAGGTCTCCGACTTGACCATTCACATCGACATCACAGGAAACGGCCCGCCCGTGGTGCTGATCCACGGCTGGGGCCTGCATGGCGGCGTGTGGGCGCGCACTGCGCAGGCGCTGGCGGGTTCCCATGAGGTGTGGCGCGTGGATCTGCCGGGCTTCGGCGCCAGCGCACCGCTGGCGGGGCGCTACACCGCGCAGACCCTGGCTGAGGCCGTCGCCGCGCGCGTGCCCGCCGGGGCCGTGTGGGCAGGCTGGTCGCTGGGCGGCCTGGTGGTGCTGGCGGCGGCGCACATGGGCGCTTCCGTGTCCCGGCTGGTGCTGGTGGGCGCCACGCCGCGCTTCGTGCAGGCGCCCGACTGGCCGCACGCCATGGCCGGCGAGGTGCTCGCCGGATTCGCCGCGGAACTCGCGGCGGACTGGCGCGCCACCGTGTTGCGCTTCCTCGCCCTGCAGGCGCGCGGCTCGGAGCGTGCGCGCGAGGAATTGCGCGCCCTGCGCGAGACCGTGTTCGCGCGCGGCGAGCCCGCCACCGCGGCCTTGAGCGGCGGACTCGACGTGCTGCGCGACACGGACCTGCGCGCGGCGCTGGGGCACGTCACCCTGCCTGCGCTCGTCATCCACGGCTCCCGCGACGTGCTGGTGCCGGTCCAGGCCGCAGTCGAGACGACAGCCGCCTTGCACCGTGCGCGGCTCGCCCTCATCGAAGGCGCCGGCCACGCCCCGTTCCTTTCCCATCCCGATGCATTCGAGCGCGAACTCCTGGCCTTCCTGCATGACTGACGACCACCGCATTTCACGCGCCGAGGTGCGGCGCTCCTTCGAACGGGCCGCTGCCGCCTACGACGAGGCCGCGGTATTGCAGCGCGCGGTAGCCGATCGCCTGCTGGAGCGGCTCGATGTGGTGCGCGTGCAGCCGCGCCGCATCCTGGATGCGGGCGCCGGCACCGGCCATGTGAGCGCGGCGCTGGCGCGCCGTTATCCCAAGGCGCAGATCATCGCCCTCGATCTGGCCTGCGCCATGGTGCGGCGCGCGCGTGCGCGTTTCGGCTTTTTCGCGCGGCGCTTTCGTGGCCACGGCTTCGTGTGCGCCGACGTGGAGCGCCTGCCGCTGGCCGACGCCAGCGTGGACATGGTGGTGTCCAATCTCACGCTGCAATGGTGCAACCCGCTCGATCAGGCCTTCGCCGAATTCCGGCGCGTGCTCGCCCCCGGCGGCGTGCTCATGTTCAGCACCTTCGGTCCCGACACCCTCAAGGAATTACGCGCCAGCTGGTCGGCGGCCGACGGCGCGGTGCACGTGAATACCTTCCAGGACATGCACGACGTGGGCGATGCGCTGGTGCGCGCACGCCTCGCCGATCCCGTGATGGAACGGGAGGACATCGTGGTGACCTACGAGCGCGTGGACGGCTTGCTGCGCGACCTCAAGGCCATCGGCGCGCACAACGTCAACGCAGGCCGCACGCGCGGACTCACCGGCCGCCGCCGGCTCGCTGCCATGACCGAAGCCTACGAACGGTTTCGCCACGACGAACGCCTGCCGGCGACCTACGAGGTGCTGTACGGCCATGCCTGGGCGAGCGCCGCACGCCCCGTCCGTGACACGCCCGGCGAGGCCCGCATCCCGCTCGACAGCCTGCGCAGGGGCAAGCCGTGACGGGCTGGTTCGTCACCGGTACCGACACGGGCGTGGGCAAGACCTGCGTGAGCGTGGCGCTCATGCACGCCCTGCGCGCGCGCGGAAAGCGCGTGCTCGGCATGAAACCCGTCGCCTCGGGATGCACCGCCACGTCCGCGGGCCTGCGCAACGGCGATGCAGAGCAATTGCTGCAAGCCGCCTCGTTTCCGGTTCCTTATGCGCAGGTGAATCCCTATGCCTTCGAGCCGGCGGTGGCGCCGCACATCGCCGCCCACCGCGCGGGCGTACGGCTGGACCTGGAGCACATCGCGGCCACGGCACGCGCGCTCGCCGCGCAGGCGGACTGTCTGGTGGTGGAAGGTGTGGGCGGCTGGCGCGTACCTCTTGCGGGGGCCGTGGGCGTGAACGACTTGGCCGTGCGCCTGGGCCTGCCCGTGATCCTGGTGGTCGGGCTGCGCCTCGGCTGTATCAACCACGCCTTACTGACCGTGGAGAGCATCGAGCACTCCGGCCTGCCGCTCGCGGGCTGGGTGGCCAACCTGGTCGATCCGCAGATGGAAATGGTCACCGAGAACGTGCAGGACCTGTCCGTGCGCCTGCCCGCACCGCTGCTCGGCGTGATCCCCTATCTCCACGGCCATGCGCCCCAGCAGGCCGCGCCGGCGCTCAATCTGGATCCACTGTTTTCGTAGGGAGTGCGGTGGAAGAGAACCGCTGCACGAGGGCGCGGATTCCGCGCCCTCGCTTACCTGATGCGCAGCATCTCCCGGCTCGTCTCATAGCGCTCCAGCAGGGCGTCAGGCAGGCCCTCGCACAGGCCCAGCTTGCGCACCGCCGGGATGCTTTTCCACGCGATATGCCGGTACGGATCGTCAGCCGTGCCGCGATGGATGTGCACGTTGGCGACGATGACCACGTCCACGTAGTCCACGTCGGTGCCGGAATCCCTCAACACGTTCTCGTGTTCCGCCGCCACCGCCACCAGTTCCGCCGGGAAACGCCACGACTCGAGCACCTTCGCACCCACCCAGGGATGCACCCGCATGCAGGTCGCCCGTGACAGCTGCCTGCCGGCGTGCAGTTCCTGGGCGCGGCGCAGCATGGGCAGCTTGCCCACGTCATGGATGAGCCCGGCGAGCAGGGCCTCGTCGGCCCGCAGCCCGGTTGCCTCGGCGGTGATGGCGTGACTCAGCGCGGCCACGTCCAGGCTGTGCTCCGAGATGCCGCGCAGCCGGGCCTGCATGTCGGGCCCGCCAAAGGAAAAGCTCTGGATGATGGCCAGGCTGTTCACCAGGCTGCTCACCAATCGCAGGCCGAGGCGC
>JBFXES010000032.1:0-21954 GCA_050179875.1 Thiohalomonadaceae bacterium | reverse complement strand
TGATGGGTGAGATGGAGGCTGCTCGGCCGTCAGGTCGAAGGTCTCCACGTAGCCGGCCTGGAGTTCGAGCAAGGGCTTGCTGCGCATCCAGTCGATGACCCGCAGCAGTTCGCGCTGCTCCGTGGCGCCAAGGCCGGGTTCCGAGCGCACGACCTCGGCCATGGCGTCGAGGTTTTCCTGCAACTCCCTGTCGGGGTAATCGAGCAGGAGGGAAAGGACTTTGTAGATGAGCATGGTGGTTTCTCCGCTACTTGCTGCGCTTCATTCCTCGCCCACCTTCTCGCGCCGCGCCGGCGGCACGAACTCGATGGGTACCGCGCTCGCGCTGCGCCGGGTCGGGAACAGGGAAAACCCCGCGCCCCCGGGCACGGCATTTCCGAACTGGAGCCCGGCGTGTCCCTGGAAGGTGTAGTAATCCTCGCGGCGGTACTCCTCGTGCGCCGTGGGAATGACGAAGCGATCCTCGTAATTGGCGATGGCGAGATACCGGTACATCTCCTCCGCCTGCGCGGCGCTGAGGCCGACGCCGTGGAGCACGGAAGCGTCCTCCCGGCCCTCGATGCGCTTCATGCGCTGGTAACTGCGCATGGCGATCAATCGGTTCAGGGCGCTCTCGATGGGACCGGTGTCGCCCGCGGTGAGCAGATTGGCGAGGTAGCGCACCGGGAAACGCAAGGCCTCGGCCTTGGGGATGACGCCGTCCGCTTCCGTGGGCAGCGCACCCTGGTCGAGCTGGCTCTGCACCGGGGACAACGGCGGCACGTACCACATCATCGGCAGGGTGCGGAACTCGGGGTGGATGGGGAAGGCGATCCGCCATTCCATGGCCATCTTCCATACCGGGGACCGCTGCGCCGCGGCGATCCAGCTCTCCGGAATGCCGTCGGCGCGCGCCTGCGCGATCACCGTGGGATCGTTGGGATCGAGGAACATGCCGAGATGGGAACGGTAGAGGTCGCGCTCCTTTTCGGTGCCCGCCACGGCGCTGATGCGGTCGGCGTCGTACAGGATCACGCCCTGGTAGCGGATGCGCCCCACGCACGATTCCGCGCAAACGGTCGGCATGCCGGATTCGATGCGCGGATAGCAGCCGATGCACTTTTCCGATTTTCCTGACTCCCAGTTGTAGTACACCTTCTTGTAAGGGCATCCCGAGATGCACATGCGCCAGCCGCGGCACTTGTCCTGGTCCACCAGCACGATACCGTCTTCCTCGCGCTTGTAGATGGACCCGGCCGGGCAGGCCGCCACGCACGCCGGGTTCAGGCAGTGGTTGCACAGCCGCGGCAGATACATGTGGAAGGTGTTCTTGAACTCCGAGTAGATCTGCTTCTGGACACCTGCGAAGTTCGTATCCGCGCTGCGCGTGGCGAACTCGCCGGCCAGGTCGTCTTCCCAGTTCGGACCCCACTCGATCTTTTCCATGCGGCTGCCGTCGAGCTGGGAGCGGGGCCGGGCGGTCGGCGCCGCCTCCGAGAGCCTCGCCTTCTGCAGGTGGGCATAGTCGAAATCGAAGGGCACGTAGTAATCGTCAATCTGGGGGAGATCCGGATTGGCGAAGATGTTCAGCAGGCGCGTGGCGCGGCCGCCACTGAGCAGTTCCAGCCTGCCGTTGGCGCGTGTCCAGCCGCCGCGCCATTTGCCCTGGTCTTCCCAGTTTTTGGGATAACCGATGCCCGGCTTGGATTCCACGTTGTTGAACCAGGCGTATTCCACGCCCTTGCGGTTGGTCCATACGTTCTTGCAGGTGACAGAGCAGGTGTGACATCCGATGCATTTGTCGAGATTCAGCACCATCGCGATTTGCGCACGCACTTTCATGGCTTCGCTCCCCAAGTGTTCAAACGGTTCCGGCACGCGATACGGCGTGTGTTCTGAGCGTCGTGTCTCATGTGTCCACCTCAGTTCTCGATCCCGGGCGGGTTCAGTTGCACCTCGCGTTCCGGAGTCAGCGGGCGTTCCAGCCAGTCGACTTCGTGGTCCTCGATCTTGTGAATCACCACATATTCGTCGCGCTGGTAACCGACCGTGCCGTAGTAGTTGAAGGCGTAGGCGTACTGGGCATAGCCGCCGATCATGTGGGTCGGCTTGGGCACGATGCGGGTGACCGAGTTGAGAATGCCGCCGCGCTTGCCGGTGGTGTTCGAACCCGGCACGTTCACGATCTTCTCCTGGGCGTGGTACATGAGCGCCATGCCGCGGGGTACGCGCTGGCTCACCACCAGACGCGCCACGGTCGCGCCGTTGCCGTTCACCGCCTCCACCCAGTCGTTGTCCTTGAGTCCGATACTTTTGGCGTCCAGTTCGGATATCCACAGGGTGGGGCCGCCGCGGAACAGACTCAGCATGCGCAGGTTGTCGTTGTAGGTGCTGTGGATGCCCCACTTGGAATGGGGTGTGATCCAGTTCAGCACCAGGTGCGGCTTGGCGCGCACGCTGTCGGGCACGGTTTCGTGCGCCTTCAGATCGACGGGCGGCTTGTAGACGCACAGCGCCTCGCCGAAGTCGAGCATCCACTCGTGGTCCTGGTAGAACTGCGCCCGGCCGGTGAGCGTGCGGAAGGGGATGTGCTCGTGGATGTTGGTCCAGCAGGCGTTGTACGAGACATGCTCCGATTCGATTCCGGACCAGGTGGGCGCCGTGATGATCTTGCGCGGCTGTGCTTGGATGTCACGGAAAAGGATCCGATCGTCGCGCCGAGGATCGCACAGGTGGTTGTGGTCGATGCCGGTCTTCCTGCCGAGCGCCTTCCACGACTTGTGCGCCACCTCGCCGTTGGTTTCCGGGGCCAGGGCAAGCACGGTATCGCAGACCGCGATGTCGTTGTCGAGGCGGGGCATGCCCTTGCTGATGCCCTCCTCGACCACCTCGCCGTTCAGCTCCTTGAGGTGGGCGTATTCCTCCTCGGTGTTCCAGTCGATGCCCTTGATGTTGTTGCCGAGCCGGGTCATCAACGGGCCGAGGGCGGTGAACTTCTTGTAGGTGTCGGCGTAGTCGCGCTCGATGACCTTCAGCAGCGGGAGGGTCTTACCGGGGATGGGCTCGCATTCTCCCCGTTTCCAGTCGCGTACCTCGCCCAGGGGCTGCGCCAGCGCCATGGGCGAGTCGTGTTGCATGGGCAGCGCCACCAGGTCCTTGCGCGTGCCGAGATGCATGGCGGCAAGACGGGAGAACTGGCGGGCGATCTCCTTGAAGATCTGCCAGTCGGAACGGGATTCCCACGCCGGATCCACCGCCTCGGACAGCGGGTGGATGAACGGGTGCATGTCCGTGGTGTTGAGGTCCGACTTCTCGTACCAGGTGGCGGTGGGCAGCACGATGTCGGAATAGGCGCCGGTGGAATTCAGGCGGAAGTTGATGTCCACCATCAGGTCCAGCTTGGCCACGGGCGCCTGTTCGCGCCAGCGGATCTCCTTGCTCAGCCTGCCTTCGACGCCTTCCTGCAACACGCCGTTCTGCGCCCCGACCAGGTGCTTGAGGAAGTACTCGTGTCCCTTGGCGGAGCAGCCGAGCAGGTTGCCGCGCCAGACGAACAGGTTGCGCGGGAAATTCTCGGGCGCATCGATGTCCTCCGACGCGAAGGCGATTTCGCCGCTCTTGAGCTTGCCCACCACATAATCGGCCACGCCCTTTTCATCCAAAGCCCCCGCGGCCTCCGCCTCGGCGACGATATCCAGCGGATTGCGGTTGAAATGGGGCGCCGACGGCAGCCAGCCGAGGCGCTGCGAAACCACGTTGTAGTCGGCCAGGGTGTAGCCGCGATATTTCGCCCTGGCCGTGGGAGCGAGGAGGGCGTCGCCGCTCACCTTCTCGTAGCGCCACTGATCGGTGTGGAAATACCAGTAGGTGGTGCTGTTCATGTGGCGCGGAGGACGGTGCCAGTCGAGCGCGAAGGCCACGGGGGCCCAACCGGCCTGGGGACGCAGTTTCTCCTGGCCCACGTAGTGCGCCCAGCCGCCGCCCGACTGTCCCACGCAGCCGCAGATGTGCAGCAGGTTCATGATGGCGCGGTAATTCATGTCGTTGTGGAACCAGTGGTTGATCGCCGCGCCCAGGATCACCATGGACTTGCCGCGCGTGCGCGAGGCGTTCTCGGCAAACTCGCGGCCCGTGCGGATCAGATCGGCACGTTTCACCCCGGTGACGGCCTCGGCCCACGCCGGGGTGTAGGGGACCCGGGCGTCGTCATAGGAGCGCGCGAGGTCGTCACCCAGGCCACGGTCGATGCCGTACTGGGCCACGGTCAAATCGAACACGCTCGCCACGTAGGCCTCGCCCCGGGTGGTTTTCACCTTACGCACCGGGATGCTGCGCAGGAGCAGTTCGGGTTCGTCGGGCGTGAAGTGCGGGAAGGCGACCGTCACGACGTCGTCGCAGTCGGCGATGCAGGTGAGGGCCGGATCGATCTCGGCCTGCGTGGCGGCATCGCGCGGCAGCAGGTTCCATTTGCCTTCCTCGCCCCAGCGGAACCCCACGGAGCCGTTCGGGCACACGAAGGTTCTCGTCTTGCCGTCGTACACGATGGTCTTCCATTCGGGATTGTTCTTCTCGCCGAGACCGCCGACGAAATCGGACGCGCGCAGGAAGCGATCGGTGACGTAATGGCCATCCTGCTTGCGCAGCAGGACCTGCACCGGCATGTCCGTGTACTTCTTGTTGTATTCCGTGAAATACGGGTCCTGCCTGTCGACCAGGAACTCCTTGAGCGCCACGTGGCCCATGGCCAGGAAGGCAGCCGAGTCGGTGCCCTGACGCACGGGCATCCACAGATCGGCGAACTTCACGTATTCGGCGTAGTCCGGCGCCATGGAGACGATCTTGGTGCCCTTGTAGCGCGCCTCGATGGCGAAGTGCGCGTCGGGCGTGCGGGTCATGGGCAGGTTGGCGCCGCACACGATGATGTAACCGGCGTTGTACCAGTCCGCGGCCTCCGGCACGTCCGTCTGTTCGCCCCACACCTGGGGTGATGCCGGCGGCAGATCGCAGTACCAGTCGTAGAAGGAACCGCAGGCGCCGCCGATGAGCGACAGATAACGGGAACCCGCGGCATAGCTGATCATGGACATGGCCGGGATGGGCGAGAACCCGAAGATGCGGTCCGGTCCCCATTTGTCGATGGTGTACACGTTGGCCGCCGCGATGATCTCCACCACTTCCTGCCAGTCGCCGCGCACGAAGCCGCCCAGACCGCGCACCGCGGTGTACTTGCGCCGCTTTTCTGGATCGGCCTGGATGGCCGCCCAGGCCTCCACCGGATCCTTCCCGGCGGCACGCTCGGCCCGGTAGAGCTCCAGCAGACGGGCGCGTACCAGCGGGTATTTCACCCGATGGGGGCTGTACAGATACCAGGAGAAGCTGGCGCCGCGCTGGCAGCCGCGCGGCTCGTGGTTGGGCATGTCGGGACGGGTGCGCGGATAGTCGGTCTGCTGCATCTCGAACGCCACCAGACCGTTCTTCACGTGGATCTTCCACGAGCAGCCGCCGGTGCAGTTGACGCCGTGCGTGGAACGCACGACCTTGTCGAAGCGCCAGCGGTTGCGATAACCGTCCTCCCACTGGCGCGACTCGTCGGTGACGATGCCGTGGCCCTCGGAAAACGTCTCTCGCGGTGCCTTGAAGAATTTCAGTCGTTCCAGGAAGTGACTCATGACTTCTCTCCTCTTCACGCAGCGCGCGGCGTTGCGTGGGGTTTTTGGCTATCAGGGGTTCTTCACGTAAGCGTTGCGGCGCAGGTAAAACCACCAGTTGAGGACCATGCACACCGCGTAGAACACGGAGAACGCATACATGGCCACTTCGGGAGTACCGGCCTTGATCTGGTCACCGATCACGATGGGTGCGACGAAGGCCCCGTAGGCCGCGATGGCAGAGGTCCAGCCGAGTACCGGCCCGGCCTTCTCGCGGTCGTAGATGACGCCGATGGTGCGGAAAGTGGATCCGTTGCCCATGCCGCTGGCGGCGAACAGCACGATGAACAGCCACAGGAAGACGAAGAAGTACTGTTCCGGCGCAGGCGAGTTGTAGGCCAGGTACATGACGTATCCCACCACCGCCGAGGCGATGACCATGATTGCCGAGATCACCTGAGTCACGATGGAACCGCCGACCCTGTCGGCCACCCAGCCGCCGACGGGACGGATGAGCGCGCCGATGAACGGTCCCATCCAGGCGTAGGTGAGCGCGCTGGGGGCGTTGGGGTTGGCGACCCGCTGCACCATGCCGTCCACGTCGGGCACGGCGCTATAACCGAAGATCACCGTGATGGACAGGGGCAGGGCCATGGAGAAGCCGATGAACGATCCGAAGGTGAGGATGTAGAGCACGGACATGGACCAGGTGTGCTTGTCCTTGAAGATGGCGAACTGCCGGGCGATGTTGGTGCGGATGCTGCCCGGCATCAGACGTAGCAGGAACAGCGTCGCGACGATGATCAGCGCCATGGCGGCCCACATGTTGAGCACGCCGAGCCCGGTGGGCGCGGGCAGGTACAGGTACAGTCCCGCCGCTGCGGTGATGAAGCCCACGAGATAGAGCCCGATGATCTTCGCGAAAGCGCCGAGCGGGTGGCCTGGATTGGGGGTGATCGGCAGCAGGTTGTGCATGCCGAACCAGCCGAAGAAGGCGAGTGGGATCAGGAACAGCAGCCAGACGAAGCCGCTGTTCTGGATGTAGGTGGCGGAGCCCGCGGGAATCTTGCCGATGAGCGAACCGCTGTCCTTCATGAGCGTCATGGGTTCACCGCCCAGGGCGCCGAACAGGCCCACGGTCATGACCGCAGGGATGAGGATCTGCATGGTGGTGACGCCGAAGTTTCCCAAACCTGCGTTGAGGCCGAGTGCCAGGCCCTGCTGGCGCTTGGGGAAAAAGCCGCTGATGTTGCTCATGGAAGAGGCGAAGTTGCCCCCGCCTATGCCCGACAGCAGCGCGAGCAGCTGAAACACCCACAAGGGTGTCGTCGGGTCCTGCAACGCAAAGCCGGTACCGACGGCGGGGATCATCAGCATGGCCGTGGTCAGGAAAATGGTGTTGCGCCCGCCGGCAATGCGGATCATGAACGAGGCGGGAATGCGCAGGGTGGCGCCGGTAAGGCCGGAGATGGCGGTGAGGGTGAACAGCTCGGCCTGGGAGAAGGGAAATCCCAGGTTCAGCATCTGTACGGTGATGATTCCCCACATGAGCCAGACTGCAAAGCCCATGAGCAGGCTCGGGATCGAGATCCACAGATTGCTCTGGGCGATGCGCTTGCCCTGGCGCTCCCAGAACTCGTTGTTCTCCACGTCCCAATGGGCGATGTAGGCTGACGTGGTCTCCTGCTTGCGCAAAGGCAAGCCGTCCAGGCGGCTGGTGCTCATGGCATGACTCCTTCTTGGATGGTGTCGGTGCTGTTCTTGGAATTGCCTGCGTTCAGTGCGCGGGCCTCACGGTCACGGACGCGTTCGCCGGAGTACTGCATCCACATGATGGAAACCAGGGTGATGCCGAACAGCAGCATGAAGGCGGTGCTGTTGACGCCGGTGACGTCGAGCAGGGCGCCGAACATGATCGGCAGCAGGAATCCGCCGAGGCCGCCCACCAGACCCACGATGCCGGACGCCACGCCGATGTCCTTGCCGTATTCGTCACTGATGTACTTGAACACCGACGCCTTGCCGATGCCCCAGGCGATGCCGACCACGAACAGCAGGAAGGTGAAGACCCATTCGTTGACGCCGACGTGCATGCGCACCTCGCTGCCGTCCACGCGGTGAATCACCAGATCGGTCTGCGGATAGGACATGAAGAATAGACAGACCAGCGAGGTCCACATCACCCACCAGGTGACGGTATGCGCACCCAGGCGATCGGAGAGCCAGCCGCCGATGGCGCGAATGACGCCGGAGGGCAGCACGAAGATGGACGCGAGCAGGGCGGCGGTCTGGATGGTGTGGCCGTATTCGCCCATGTAGTACCGCGTCATCCAGAGCGAGACGCCGACGTAGCCGCCGAACACCAGGGAGTAGTACTGGCAGTACTTCCAGATGGTCGGGTCCTTCAACATCGCGAGCTGACGGCGGATCGTGCCCTCGGCCTTCACTTCATGGGTGCTGTCGGTATAGCTGAACAGCCAGAACAGTACGGCCATGACCGTCATCATCACCGCATAGACCTGGGGAACCGCCTGCCAGCCCCAGGCCACCACGACGGACGGTGCCACGAACTTGGTAAGCGCGGCGCCTGCGTTGCCCGCACCGAAAATGCCCATGGCGAAACCCTGGTTCCTGCGTTCGAACCAGCGCGCGGTGTAGGCGATGCCTACCGTGAATGAGCCGCCGGCGATCCCCATGTAGAGACCGAGCAGGAGGAACTGCCAGTATTCGGTGGCGAGGCCGATGAGATAGACGGGCGGGATGACCAGCACCATGAGCCAGAAGAAAACCGGGCGTCCGCCGAACCGATCGGTGAGCATGCCGATGGGCAGGCGAACCAGCGAACCGCTCAGGATGGGCATGGCGGCGAGGATGCCGAATTCCGTCTGACTGAGGCCGAGCTGATTCTTGATGGGTATGCCTATCACCGAAAACATCACCCATACGGCGAAGCACGCGGTAAACGAAAGCGTGCTCATGGTTACAACGGAAATCTGTTTGGTCTTCAGACTGGCCATGGCATACCTCTCCCCCAGTAGAAAGCGACCGTTGGTTCGCAGCCCTTGCGAACGCCACGTGGCCGAGTCTAATCAGGAGAAAACGCGGGAAAAGAGCGCCGAAACGACGCAAAACGCGTGGTGTTACCACCAAAGTGGTAGTGGGGGTATGTGACTAACCGATTGATCGGCAAGCAGTGGCAGTGAGAGATTGGGCGTGGTTATCCGCGCTCGCGTCACCCTTCGGAAACAAAGGGGTATTACTTCTTCTCTGCATCATGCATGCATAATGAAGATGTCCCGTTTAAGTACACTGACGTCCATGGCTTCCAAACAGTCGCTACTGAGGAGTCTCGGCCTGGCCATGAGCGCCATCTGCGGCATGGCGTTCGTGAGCATGCTCGGTTCCTTCTTCATAACCGAGACGACCGAAGGTCTGGCAGCGGCGATAAACCAGGCGGGGTCCCTGCGCATGCAGTCGTACCGCATCGCCGCCAGCCTCGCGCCGTCGGCCGAGGGCGACACGGCGCAAGCCACAAGGATCACGGGCGACCTGGTTGCGGAGTACGAGGAACGCCTGAAAAGCCCGCGCATCACACGCGTCATCCCCTATGGAGCGGCAGACCCTATCCGCGAGGCCTACGATCGGATCGTGCTGCGCTGGCAGAGCGAGATCTTCCCGCTCCTTGATGATTACCTGCGCAGCAGTACCACGGACGTGCCGAGGGCGCAATCGCTGCGGCAAGCCTACCGTAGAACGGTTGACGCCTACGTGAAGGATATCGATCACCTCGTCAACATCCTCGAACTCGACCTGGAGTCACGCATCGAATTCCTGCGGGTAATGCAGACCGTCGCGCTGTTCATCACGGTCGCCGTGGTGTTCGTCACCATGTATCTCACCAACAGCCGGGTGCTGTTGCCGCTGCGTGACCTCATGCGCAGCGCAGAGGCCGCACGGAGGGGCGATTTCGCCGTGCGCACGCGTTTTCACAGCGACGACGAACTGGGACATCTGGCGCACACCTTCAACATCATGGCCGATGACCTGTCGCGCCTGTATGGCGACCTCGAGGAGCGCGTGCGCACCAAGACGCGCGATCTGGAGCGGACCAACCGCACGCTTCAGCTCCTCTACAACACGGCGCGCCGCCTCAGCGAGGCCCCACCGGACGCGAGTAGTTTCGAGGAACTGCTGCACGAACTGGAGAAGGTGCTCGGCCTTGGCGGCGGCGCGATTTGCCTCGCCGAATCCGGGCGCAGCGAGGCCAACAAGATTGCGTCCACACAGCGGCCGACCGGCGGACAGCCGTATCTCTGCGCCCGGCCGCGCTGCAATCTCTGTTTCAACGGCACGGCGCCGCACATCGTCGAGGTGAAAGACGGCGGCGAGGAGACCGGCAGGATCCTGGTGGTGCCCATCCAGGACCAGAACCACCGCTATGGCGTGCTGCTGATGGAAATTCCCGCAGGCCGGAGCGTGGAGCCGTGGCAGGTGCAGTTGCTGGAGGCGGTGGCCGATCACATCGATATCGCCATCCAGGTGGCCCAGCGCGGCATGGAGAGCCGGCGTATCGCGCTGTTCGAGGAACGCAGCGTCATCGCCCGCGAGTTGCACGACTCCCTGGCCCAGTCACTGTCCTACCTGAAAATTCAGGTGAGCCGTCTCGACCTTGCGCTCAAGCGGCCAGACGGCGCGGCGCATGCGGCCGACATCGTCCAGGAACTGCGCGAGGGCGTGTCCAGCGCCTACCGCCAATTGCGCGAACTGCTGACCACCTTCCGCCTCAAGATGGACGGCCGCGAACTGGGGGCCGCGCTGGAGGAAACCATCGACGAGTTCGCCACGCGTCACCCCGAGGTGAGCTTCCGGCTGGAAAACCGTCTGCCGTCGGGACGGCTGTCGGCCAACGAGGAGATCCACGTGCTGCAGATCATCCGCGAGGCGCTTTCCAACGTCGTGCGGCACGCGCACGCGCGCAATGCCGCGGTATGCCTGTGCAGCGACGACGCCGGCAGCATATTCGTGACCATCGAGGATGACGGTCGGGGTATTCCCAACGAGGCCGAACGCAGGGGACACTACGGCATCGCCATCATGCAGGACCGCGCGCAGGGGCTGAACGGCACCTTGAAATACGGCGTCCGCGCACACGGGGGAACCCGCGTGGAACTCTGTTTCACGCCGCAACCCAGCATCAAGCCGGTTTCGAAGCAAGGGATGTTGTTATGAAGGAATGCCGCACCGTCATCACCATCGACGATCACCCGTTGTTCCGCAAGGGCGTCGCGGACCTCCTGGGCATGCAGCCGGGCCTGTGCCTGGTCGGTGAAGCCGCGTCGGGTGCGGAAGGCGTGGAACTGGCCAAGCGCGTCAATCCCGACATCATTCTGCTCGACATGAACCTGCCGGGCATGGACGGCATCGCCACGCTGAAGTGTCTCAAGGACGCGGACCTGGACGCGCGGGTGGTGATGCTCACCGTGTCGGACAGCGAGGACAACATCATCGCCGCGCTGCGCGGCGGGGCGGACGGCTATCTGCTCAAGGACATGGAGCCGGAGGACATCCTGGAACGGCTGCTGTTGGTGGCGGAAGGGCGCACGGTGATCAGTGAACGCGTCACGGAACTGCTGGCGCAGGCCTTGCGCGAGGAGGTGCGTCCAAGGAGCGTCGCCGAGGCGGGCCTGACCGTGCGCGAGGAGGAGATCCTGCGCCTCATCGCCCTTGGGCAGAGCAACAAGCTGATCGCGCGGCAGCTGGACATCAGCGAGGGCACGGTGAAGGTCCACGTCAAGCACCTGCTGAAAAAACTGAATCTGCGTTCGCGTATCGAAGCGGCGCTCTGGATGCTGAAACAGGCGCCGGAGTGACATCCCCTCACCGCAGTACCGCGTCGCGCAGGTAGCGGAACAGCTCACGCGCGGCGCGGGGTGGTTTGTTCGCTGCGCTGTCGTGGCGGGCCTCGGCGATGAGGCGGCGCAGGCGCGCGGCATCTCCCGCCGGGTGTTCACGGAGCAGTGCGTCGATGGCGGCGTCGCCTTCGTGGAGCAGGCGATCGCGCCAGTGTTCCACCTCGTGAAGCGCACCGGCGGCGTCGGCCCACTCGTGGCGCAGGGCGTCCAGGGCTGTGCGGATGGGTTCAGCGTCGATCCGGCGCATCAGGGCGCCGATGTGCTGCATCTGGCGGCGCAGGCCGCCACCCTTGGGCAGCCGCCGCGCCAGCGCCACCGCTTCCGCCAGTTCCGGCGGCAGGGAAATGCGCGCGAGTTCCTGGTCGTGCAGTCTCACCAGTTCGGTTCCCAGCTTCTGCAGGGCCTCGCTCTCGCGCTTGCGTGCACTGCGGCTTGTGTCGTCCATAGCGCTTTGCAGGGCGTCCTCGGAATGACGTGTCGTGCGGCCATCACACCAGGAACATGGCGGCGAGCCCGAGAAACACAAAAAAGCCCGTGACGTCGGTAACGGTGGTGAGCACCACGCTGCCGGCGAGGGCCGGGTCGATGCCCAGGCGGCGCAGGGCCAGGGGGATGGTGGCGCCGGCGAAAGCGGCGACCAGCAGGTTGACCGCGATGGCCCCTCCGATGACGGCGCCGAGAGAAACACTGTTGAACCACAGGCCCGCGAGCACGGCGATGATGAGCGCCCAGGCGAGGCCGTTGAGGAGGCCCACGCCCAGTTCCTTCAGGAGCAGGCGCGGCGCATTGCTCACGCCGACCTGCCCGAGCGCGATGCCGCGGATCACGAGGGTGAGGGTCTGATTGCCTGCCACGCCGCCCATGCTCGCCACCACCGGCATGAGCACGGCCAGCGCCACCAGTTTCTCGATGGTGGCGTCAAACAAGCCGATGACCGAGGCCACCGTGAACGCGGCGACCAGATTGACCGCCAGCCACACCGCGCGGCGGCGCGCGCTCCGGCCTACCGGCGCGAACATGTCCTCTTCCTCGTTGAGGCCGGCCATGCGCATGAGCGAAGACTCGCCTTCGTCGCGGATCACGTCCACCACGTCGTCAATGGTGATGCGCCCGAGCAGCCGGCCGTGGGCATCCACCACCGGCGCGGTGACCAGGTCGCGCTGCTCGAAACGCTTGGCCACTTCCGGCGCCGGCGTATCCGCGGGAATGCCTTCCTCATGGCGCATGACCTCCGCCACGGTGAGGTTCGCATCGCGCGTGAGCACGTCGCTGAGCGGCAGCACGCCCAGCAGCTGGCCGACGCGGTTGACCACCATGAGGCTGTCCGTGGTCTCCGGCAGGCGCCCGAGCAGGCGCAGGTAGCGCAGCACCACTTCCAGGGTGAGGCCCGCGCGCACGTTGATCGTGTCCACGTTCATGAGGCCGCCGGCGGTATCTTCGGGATAGGGCAGCACCGCCTCCAGGCGCGCGCGCTCCTGGGCGTCCATGGTGGACAGCAATTGGGCGATGGCGGCGTCGGGAAGTTCGTGGATGAGGTCGGCGAGATCGTCCGGGTCCAGGTCTTCCGTGACCGCGATCAGCTCATCGGTGTCCATTTCACGGATGAGGACCGCGCGCACATCCTCATGCAGGTGCGTGAGCACCTCGCCCGCCACCTCCCGGTCCACCTGCCCCCAGGCCCGCAGGCGCTCGTCCTGGGGCAAGGACTCCAGCAGCGTGCCGATCTCCGCCGGATGCAGGCTGTTCACCAACTGCCGCACGCGCGGCAGATCGTCCTCGCGCAACGCCGCGTACACGCGCTCGGAGGCCTCTTCAAACGGATCGGGCTCGGTCATGCGGGGATTCTACCAGCCTCATCCGGGAACGAGGGTTCAACGCGGAGGGCGCGAAGGCGCGGAGCACGCGGAGAAAGGACAGGTTGGGGACGGAGCACGCACGCCGGCGTGGTCGCGACGGAACGCCACATCCTCCGCGCCCTCCGTGTTGCGCCCCTGTCAGGCGTTGAGCCGATCCAGGTGGTGGGCGAGCTGTTCGGGGTCGGTGCAGCGCAGCAGCTGGGCGACACGGCGGCGCAGTTCGCCCGTGTGGCTCTGGGTGACCACGCGTTTGACTTCGAGCACGGCGCCCGGCGGCATGGAGAACGCGCGCAGGCCCAGGCCGAGCAGCAAGCGGGTGTAGCGCGGGTCACCCGCCATTTCGCCGCACATGTCCACGGGTATGCCCGCGTCGGCGCCGCCGCGCAGGGTCTGCTGGATGAGGCGCAGCACCGCGGGATGGACCGGGTCGTAGAGGTGGTTGACCTCTTCGTCCATGCGGTCGGTGGCGAGGGTGTACTGGATGAGGTCGTTGGTGCCGATGGAGAGGAAATCCAGTTGTGCGGCAAAGCTGTCGGCGCAGAGGGCCGCGGCAGGGACTTCGATCATGGCGCCCAGCGGCATGTGGGGATCGAAACGCAGGCCCTCGCGGGCGAGATCGCGCTTCACCCCTTCCACCAGCCGCAACACCTGCTGCAGTTCGAGCAGGTTGGTGAGCATGGGCACCAGCATGCGCACGGGCCCGTAGGCGGAGGCGCGCAGGATGGCGCGCACTTGGGGCACGAACAGATCGGCCTCCTTCAGGCACAGGCGCACGCCGCGCAGGCCGAGGGCGGGATTGGGGCCGGCGAATTCCGCGAACGGCCCCACCGGCTTGTCGGCGCCTAGATCCAGGGTGCGGATGGTGAGCAGTCCTCCGCGCAGGCGACGCAGCATCTGGCGATAGGCCTCGAACTGCTCCTGCTCGTCGGGCGGCGCGCTGCGGTTCATGAACAGGAATTCGGTGCGGAACAGGCCCACGCCGGTGGCGCCGGCGCGGCGCATGGCGGCCACGTCCTCGGGCAGTTCCACATTGGCGTGCAGTTCGATGGCGACGCCGTCGGCGGTGACCGCGGGCACGTCGCGCAGCTTGCGCAGCTCGTTGCGGTGGCGGCGTTCGGCGTGCTGGCGGCGGCGGTAATAGGCGACGTCCGCCTCGGCGACGCCGGCCAGCAGCACGCCCTGGGCGCCGTCCAGGATCACCAGCTCGTCGTCGCGCACGGTCTGGTCGGGGTGAGGCACGCCCACCACCGCGGGGATCCCCAGGCTACGCGCGAGAATGGCGGTGTGCGAGACGGGACCCCCGCGCTCCGTGGCGATGCCGGCGATGTTCTGGTGGTGCAGCAGCACCAGTTCCGCGGGCGACAGTTCGTCGGCGATGATGATGCGGCCGTCCTCGCCGGTGGCCGCCAGCCGCTCGTGCCGATCCTGATCGAGCAGGATGTGCTGCACGCGCCGCACCACATGCTCGATGTCGTCGCGGCGCGTGCGCAGGTACGGATCGTCCATGGCTTCGAACACCCGCACCACGGCGTCCTTCTGCAGCTTGAGCGCCCATTCGGCGTTGCACTGGCGGCTGCGGATGATCTCCTCCGTGCCCTGCCGCAAGGTGTGGTCCTCGAGCATGAGCAGGTGGGTGTCGATGAAGGCGGCGATGTCCTGGGGGGTGTCGGCCGGGATGCGCTCGCGAATGGAACGCAACTGGGCCTTGGCCGCCTCCAGCGCGGCGCGGAAGCGCGCGATCTCCTCGTCGATCAGGCGGGCGGGGAGGGCGTATTCGGGGACTTCGACCTGGCCGTGCTGGATGATGCGGGCGCGGCCGATGGCCGTGCCGCGGGAGACGCCGATGCCGAGCAGTGCGACCGCCATGGGCTGGCCTAGGCTTCCTCGCCGAAGCGCTGCTGGATCAGTTCCTCCAGTTGGGCGAGGGCCTGCTCCTCGTCCTCGCCTTCCACGTCCAGCACCACGGTCGTGCCGCGCGCTGCGGCCAGCATCATCACGCCCATGATGCTCTTGCCGTTCACGCGCCGGCCGTCACGGGCCACGTACACCTCGCTCTTGAAGCGCGAGGCGAGGCTCACGAACTTGGCCGCGGCCCGCGCGTGCAGGCCGAGCTTGTTCACGATGGTGACTTCCTTGCTGACCATGAACCCCTCACTGCGGCGGACGCGGCTGTTCGCCGCAATACAGGACGCCGGCGCTGCCGCCGGTCACGGCCTTTTCGGCCAGGGCGCTCAGGCCCAGATCGGGGTAGTTGAACACGCGGAATAGCATGGGCAGGTTGGCGCCCGCGATGACCTGCACGTTGTCTTCGTGCAACAGGCGGCAGGCGATGTTGCCGGGCGTGGAGCCGTACATGTCGGTGAGCACCAGCACGCCCGCGCCGCTGTCCAGCTCGCGCACCAGTTCACGCGCCCGCTCAACGAGTACGTCGGGGTCCTCGTCACGGGAGACGGCGAGGGTCCGCGCCGGCAGGGGAAGGGTCCCCAGGGTACCTGCGGCCGTATCGAGCAGCACCTGCCCGAGCTGGTCGTGGGCGATGATGAGTATTCCCACTTTCATGACAATTCCCGATGTCTGGTCAGTACCCGCATGTCGCGGTTACGGAAATATTGCGACAAGCGCTCCGTGAAGTAGACCGAGCGGTGCTGGCCGCCGGTGCAGCCCACCGCGACCGTCATGTAGCTGCGGTTGTCCGCCTCGAAGCGCGGGATCCAGGTGGCGAGGAAGCCGGCGATGTCGTTGAACATGCGCTCCACCTGCGGGTCGCGCCCGAGAAATTCGATGACCTCCGGCGAACGGCCCGTGAGCGCGCGCAACTGGGGATCCCAGTGGGGATTGGGCAGGCAGCGCACGTCGAACACGAAATCCGCGTCCACCGGGATGCCGTGCTTGAAGCCGAAGGATTCGAACAGTATGGACATGCGCCCGCCGGGCGTCTGTCCCAGGCGATCGCGCACCAGTTCGCGCAACTGGTGGATGTTGGTGCGGCTGGTGTCGATGGTCAGATCGGCGCGCGAGGAAATGGGACTGAGCAGGGCCCGTTCCTGGCGGATGGCCTCGGCCAGCGGGGTGTTGCCGCGGGTGAGCGGATGCATGCGGCGGGTTTCGGAGAAGCGGGTGATCACCACGCCGTCGTCCGCATCCAGGAAGACGATGCGGATCTCCACGCCGGCGGCGTGGAGCTGGCCGATGAGGTCGGGGAACACGCTCAGGTCGTTGGCCAGGTTGCGCGCATCGATGCCCACGGCGGCGTTGCTGTAGTGCTTGGGGCTGCCCAGCAGTTCCTTGGCGAAGGCGGGCAGCAGTGCCACGGGCAGGTTGTCGATGCAATAGAAGCCCAGGTCTTCGAGGGCGTAGAGCACCGTACTCTTGCCCGCCCCGGAGATGCCGCTGACGATGAACAGTTTCACGACCGGACGCCCCTGCGCGACAGCATGTGGATCATAGGGGCTCGGAATTCATGATGCGCCGCTGGCGTTCGACGAAATCCGCGGCGGCGTCATAGCCGTTGTGGAACAGGATCTGGCTGCGGGCCGCGGCCTCCACCAGCACCGCCAGGTTGCGGCCGGGGGCCACGGGCAGCTGGATCTCGGCCACTTCCACTTCCAGGATCTCGCGGGTGTGGCGGGTGCCGTGCAGGCGATCCAGCTCCAGGGCGCCGGGGGCGGCGGGCGTGAGATTCACGACGAGGCGCAGGTTCTTGCCTTTCTTGATGGCGCTGTCGCCGAACATGGCGCGGATGTTGAGCACGCCCAGGCCGCGCACCTCGAGGAAATCCCGCAGCAGTTCCGGGCAGGCGCCGTAGAGGGTGTCGGGCGAGGTGCGCGAGAACTCGGGGGCGTCGTCGGCGATGAGCCGGTGCCCGCGCGAGATGAGTTCCAGCGCCAGCTCGCTCTTGCCCACGGCGCTCTCGCCGGTGAGCAGCACGCCGATGCCCATGACGTCCATGAACACCCCGTGCAGGATGATCTTGTCGGCGAGCATGGCCGACAGGTAATAGCTCACGTGATCGATGAGCTTGTCCGTGGCGAGGCGCGAGGCGAACAGGGGCATGCCGCCGGCCTCGCCGCGGGCGATGAACTCGGCCGAGACCTCATGGCCGTCGGTGACGATGACGGCCGCGGCCTCGCCGGAAAACAGGCTGGCGAGCGTGTCCTCGCGGGAGTTCTTGCCCAGGCCCGCCAGGTATTCGAATTCGGAGTTGCCCAGCACCTGGATGCGGTGCGGGTGGATGAAATTCATGTGGCCGATGAGGGAGATGCGGCCCGGCTCGGCGCCGGGCGGCACCAGCGGCCGCTCGCCGTGGCCATGGCCCGCGAGCCACTCCAGTTCGAGGCGGCGGGCATAGCTGGCGTGCAGCTTGGCGATGGTGACCGACGGGGCGGTCATGGCTCAGGCCGTCCCGGGACGCCAGGAATCGATGAGCCGCTTCACCGCTTCGGCGTCCGCCGCCTCGCGCAGGCGCCGGCGCATGTCGGTGTCGCTGAACATCTCCGCCAATTGCGCGAGCAGCTGCAGGTGCTCGTCGGTGGAATGCTCGGGCACCAGCATGGCGAACAGCAGGTCCACGGGCTCCCGATCCACGGCGTCGAAGTCCACGCCCTTCTTCAGGCGCAGGAAGGCGCCGACGGTCTGCTCGCTGGTCTTGACGCGGCCATGGGGCAGGGCCACGCCGTGGCCCAGGCCGGTGCTGCCGAGGCGTTCGCGCGCCAGCAGGCTGTCGAACACCTCGGCATCACCCAGCCCGCTCTCACCGCGGGCGATGAGCGCGCTGACCAGTTCCAGCGCGCGCTTCTTGCTGCCTGCCTCACTGTCGCAGGCGATGCGGTCGACGGTGATGAGATCGGGCACGCGCATAAGCTGCCGGCCTGCCGCTTACTCGAACGCCTGCTTGAGGCCGTTCTCGCCGCGGTGATCGGTGACTTTCTCCTTGTGTTTCTTGATCTGGCGGTCCAGTTTGTCCACCAGGGCGTCGATGGCCGCGTACATGTCCTCGTCCACACACTCGGCGAACAGGTCGTTGCCGGCTACGTGAATGGTAGCCTCGGCCTTCTGGCGCAGCTTCTCCACGGACAGCACCACGTGCACGTTGGTCACGTGATCGAAATGACGCTCCAGGCGGCCGAGCTTGTCGCTCACGTAGGCGCGCAGGGCTTCGGTGATCTCCACGTGATGGCCGGTGATGTTCAGTTGCATGGCGGTTCCTTCTGGGGTTTTCGCGCCTAGGCCAGGCGCTTGCGTTCGTTGGACGGTGGAATGGCCATCGCCTCGCGGTACTTGGCGACCGTGCGACGGGCCACGTTGATCCCCTGTTCGGAGAGAATTTCGGCGATCTTGCTGTCGCTCAAGGGTTTGGCGGGATTTTCCTCCGCCAGCAGCTTTTTGATCAAGGCCCGGATGGCGGTGGACGAGCATTCGCCGCCGCTGGCCGTGGACACATGGCTGGAGAAAAAGTACTTCAGCTCGAAAATTCCGCGCGGCGTATGCATGTACTTGCGCGTGGTCACGCGCGAGATGGTGGATTCGTGCATGCCCACCGCTTCGGCGATGTCGTGCAGCACCAGGGCGCGCATGGCCACCTCGCCGTGTTCGAGGAAATCGCGCTGGCGCTCCACGATGGTACTGGCCACCTTGAGCAGGGTTTCGTTACGGCTCAGCAGGCTCTTGATGAACCAGCGCGCTTCCTGCAACTGGTTCTTCATGTAGGTGGAATCGCTGGCGTTCTGCACCTGCTTGGCCAGATCGGCGTACTGGGCGTTGATGCGCAGCCGCGGCGCCGCCTCGGGGTTGAGTTCCACGCGCCAGCGGCCGTTCTGCTTGCGCACGATGACGTCGGGGACGATGTACTCGGGCTTGGCGTCGCTGATCTGCCCGCCCGGGCGCGGGTTCAGGGACTGGATGAGGCGCAGCACCTGGGACAGGGGGCCGTCGTCCAGCTTGAGGCGGCGCTTGAGCTGGGCGTAGTCGCGGCCGGCGAGCAGTTCGAAGTGTTCGGCCACGGCGCGCTGCGCCTCGGCCAGCCAGGGCGTCGCCGCGGGCAGCTGGCGCAACTGGATGGCCAGGCTCTCGCGCAGGTCGCGCGCGGCCACGCCCGGCGGGTCGAAGTTCTGGATCACGTGCAGCACGGCCGTGACCTCGTCCAGGTCGACTTCCAGCTCAGCGGGCAGGCCCTCGTGGATCTCCTGCAGGGACTGGGTGAGGAAACCGTCCTCGCTCACGGCGTCGATGATGACCTCGCCGATGAGGCGGTCCTTGTCGGACAGCGGGGTGAGGGTGAGCTGCCAGTGCAGGTGGGACTTGAGGCTCTCGGGGGCGCTGTCGCCGGCCTCGAAGTCGCGCTCGCCCTGTTCGCCGGCCGGGCCGGTGCCCGTGCCGATGTTGTCGAAGACGTCGTCCCAGGCGCTGTCCACCGGGAGGTCTTCGGGGATGGGGGCCTCGGCCATGTCCAGGTCGGCCTCGCCCTCGCCGCGCTCGTCGGCGGCGCCGAAGTCGTCCTCGGCCGGGGTGCGTTCGGCCGGTTCCTCGAAGGAGGGCGCCTCGAACTCCTCGGCCCCGCCCTCATCCTCCAGCTCGAGCATGGGATTGCTCTCGAGCGCCTGCTGCACCTCGGTGCGCAACTCGAGCGTCGACAGTTGCAACAGGCGGATGGCCTGCTGCAGCTGAGGCGTCATGGTGAGGTGTTGCCCGAGGCGGAGTTGCAGCGATTGTTTCATGTCCGTTACCGCGGCCGTCGGCGGGAAAACCCCGCGGCCGGCGGGGACTCGAATTCTAACGCATTTTTCGTGCCGACGGGCAGGATGGCCATGTCACAGCTGGAAGTGCTGGCCCAGATAGACTTCCTTGACCTTCTGGTTTGCCATCAGCGCCTCGGGCCGGCCCTCCGCGATCACCCCGCCTTCCGACAGGATGTAGGCACGCCCGCAGATGCGCAGGGTCTCGCGCACGTTGTGGTCGGTGATGAGCACGCCGATGCCGCGTTCCGTGAGGTGGTTCACGATGCCCTGAATGTCGATGACCGAGATGGGGTCCACGCCGGCGAAGGGTTCGTCCAGCAGGATGAAACGCGGTTCCGTGGCCAGGGCGCGGGCGATCTCCACGCGCCGGCGCTCGCCGCCGGACAGGGCCATGCCCAGGCTGTCGCGGATGTGATGGATGTGCAGTTCGCCCAGCAGCCCGTCCAGGCGCTGTTCCCGCTGCTGGGGCGTCAGTTCCTTGCGCGTCTCCAGGATGGCCATGATGTTCTCGGCCACGGTGAGCTTGCGGAACACCGAGGCCTCCTGGGGCAGGTAGCCTATGCCCAGGCGGGCGCGCTCGTGCATGGGCAGGCGGGTGAGGTCGCGCCCGTCCAGGCTGATGCGTCCCTGATCGGCGGGGACCAGGCCCACGACCATGTAGAAGCAGGTGGTCTTGCCGGCGCCGTTGGGGCCGAGCAGCCCGACCACCTCGCCGCTGTCGATGTGCAGGGAGACGTCGCGCACCACGGTGCGCTTGCCGTAGCGCTTGCCCAGGTGTTCTGCGGCGAGCCGGACCGTGCTCATTGGGCGCCCTTGCCGTTCTGGGGATGGATGATGGCGCGCACCCGGCCCTCGCCCTCGGCGCGCACGCGGTTCTGGCCGGATTCGTAGCTGATGCGCGGGCCGGAGAACTCGTCCCGGCCCTGCCACAGGTGGGCGTCGCCGATGAGTTCCAGCAGGGCACTGGCGGCCGTGTATTCCACCCGGCTGGCCTGGCCGCGGATGTCCTCTTCGCTGTTGTCCGGGCGCTGGCGGAAGGTCACCGGGGCGCCGGTGGCCACCAGGCGCTCCACGCCGTTGCCCGAACGCAGCACCTCCACGCGCTCGGCAGTGACGCGCAGCGTGCCCTGGCTGAGTTCCACGTTGCCCTCATAGGTGCTGACCTTGCGCGCCTCGTCCACCAGCACGCGGTCGGCCTGGATGTGAATGGGCTGCTCGCGGTCGCTCTGCAGGGCCGCGACCGGAGACGCGGCCAGGACGAGCAGCACGAGCCAGGGCTTACGGGGCATAGGTTCCTCTCACCTCGGACTTGAGCACCAGGTGGCGGTCGGCCAGGGAGAGCTCCATGCCCACCGCATCGATGCGCCGGTTCTCGCCGCGGTAGGCGATCGGGTCGGCGGTCTGCGCGAAGCGCTGCTCGGGAAACACCTGCAGGGTCTCCGTGGTGATCTCCTCCAGCCCGTCCAGCTCACGGGTGAGGCGGACGCCGCCGTCCAGCAGCACCCGTTCGCCGCCTTCCTCGATCCGGCCGCGGGTCGCCTGGGCGAGCCAGGGCGCGGGTTCTTCGTAGACCCACAGGCGCGGGCGCTCGACCAAGGCGCTGTCGTCATGGGGGAAATGGGTGTATTCGGATGCCTCCAGGCGCTGGCTGGGGCGGCCGTCGAGCCCGGTCTCGGTGGCCACCACGCCGGTGAGGAAATAGTCCGGCCCGCGCGCGGCCGCGTCCCGGGGCGGCGCCCGGTCCGGCTCGCGGGTAAGCAGGGCGGAGGCCAGGGCGAGTACCAGGCCGGCGAGCAGCAGGGGCAGGAGGCGGCGCATTACTGGA
>JBFXES010000031.1:0-22449 GCA_050179875.1 Thiohalomonadaceae bacterium | reverse complement strand
TCGAAGGTGTCGCAGGCGCCGCTCAAGCGTGAATGGGTCGACTTGTCCGAACTCGCGGCGGCCATCATCGAGGAACTGCGGCTTGCGCAACCGGAGCGCCAGGTCCAGGCGGAACTGGCGAGCGGCCTGCGGGCCTTCGGTGATCCCAAGCTGCTGCGCTGCCTGCTGCACAATCTGCTCGGCAATGCCTGGAAGTACACGGGCAAGACCGAGGGCGCGCGCATCGAGTTCGGCGCCATGGATACCGGCGGCACCCGTACCTTCTATGTGCGTGACAACGGCGTCGGCTTCGACATGGCGTGCGCCGGGGAATTGTTCCGCGCCTTCCAGCGGCTGCATCATCCCTCGGAGTTCGAAGGCACGGGGATCGGCCTGGCCACGGTACATCGCATCGTGGCCCGGCATGGCGGCAAGGTGTGGGCCGAGGCCCAGGAGGGAGAGGGCGCGACTTTTTTCTTCACCCTCCACTAGCAAGGCCGGCAGCTTGACTATACTTGCCCTTGCCCCCGCGCCAGCGGGGCCGCGGCGCATATCACAGAAAAACAAGCCGAATATCCAGACACCCCCAGCGGGTCCGCAGGACGGGGCCTGAGGCCTGGTGTCACGAGCGGGTTTTCGAGGAGGTCTTATGAAGGGCGGACCGGTCGCCAAACCGTTGCGCGTCCTCGTGGTGGAGGATTCCCAGGATGACGCCTACTTCCTGTTACGCGAATTGAGGAAGGGCGGTTACGAGCCGGAATACCTGCGGGTGGATACGCTGGGCGCGGTCGCCGAGGCACTCGCCGAAGAGCACTGGGAACTGGTCATCTCCGATTACCGCCTGCCCCGTTTCACCGCCCTCGACGTACTGGCCATCGCGCGCGAGCGCGCCCTCGACATCCCCATCATCGTCATCTCCGGCGCCATCGGCGAGGACCTCGCCGTCGAGACCATGCGCGCAGGGGCCCACGACTACATCATGAAGGACCGAATGGTCAGGCTTTGCCCGGCCATCGAACGGGAGTTGCGCGAGGCTGCCGTACGGCGCGAGCGGCGCCAGGCCGAGCTGGCCCTGCGCGAGAGCGAGGCCCGCTTCCGCGAACTCACCGAGACCATCGCAGACGTGTTCTGGATGATCGATTGCGGACACGGTCGCATGACCTACGTGAGTCCCGTGTACGAGAAGATCTGGATGCGCTCCTCTGCGCCCCTGCGCGAGCGCGCCTCCACCCTGCTCGACACTGTCCATCCCGAAGACTACGACCGCGTCCATGCGGCCCTGGAGAACGAAGGTTGGGCCGGGTTCAACCTCGAATACCGCATCCAGTTGCCGGACGGCGGCGAGCGCTGGATCCATACCCGTTCCTTCCCGGTGCGCAACGAGCACGGCGCGGCCAGGCGCATCGCCGGCGTCAGCCGGGACATCACCGAGCGCAAGCGGCTCGAAGCGGAGACGCAGAAGCTGTCGCGCGCCCTGGAGCAGACCGCCGACGCCGTCATGATCCTCGACCGCGACGGCCGCATAGAATTCGTCAACGGCGCCTTCGAGGACATGTCGGGCTACAGCCGTGCGGAAGTGCTGGGCCGGCAGCCCAAACTGCTGCGCTCGGGCTTCCAGGACGATGCCTTCTTCACCCACGTCTGGCGCACCCTGCGCAGCGGTCTGCCGTTCACGGACGTGTTCGTGAGCCGGCGCAAGGATGGCGAGCTGTATTACGAGGAAAAGACCCTCACGCCGGTGCGCGACGCGCGGGGCGACATCACCCATTACGTCTCCACCGGCCGCGACATCACCCGTCGCCTGCGCATGCAGCAGCGCTTGCAGCAGGTCGAACGGCACGATGCGGAGAGCGGGCTCGCCAACCGCATTTTCTTCGTCGAGCGACTGGGACAGGCAATCCTCAACGCGCGCCGGCTGGGGCGCAACGTGGGCGTCCTGTGCGTGGGCCTGGACACGGGCGGGCTGCTCGGGACGGATGCCAAGCCGCTGGAGGAAAAGCTCCTCCCGGCCATCGCCGAACGCCTGCGCGCACTGGCCGGACCCAAGGACGTGGTGGCGCGCCTGGAACGCGACCAGTTCGCCATCCTGCGCTGCGAAACCGACGCCGAGGCCCTGGAGGCGCTTGCCCGCGACATCGTCGGCGCCTTTACCGAACCGGTGCGCGCCGACGGTTACGAGCTTTTCCTTGCTCCCAATGTGGGAATTAGTCTCTATCCCAAGGACACCGAGGAGACCGACGAACTGCTGCGCAATGCCCACCTGGCCATGCGCGCATCCCGCGAACAGCGGCGCACGGGCTATCGCTTCTTCACGACACAGCTGTCGCAACCTGCCAAGCCCTCCAACGGCTGACACGGCGCACCAGCCCCGCACCCTCGCCAGACCCCGTTAAGGTTTGGCGCCGGACGTCCGATATACGTATCATCAGCTCGTGTGAACGGCTTCACAAAACGAACATGTTACTTGCGGCCGACTCCGGAGTTGGGACCGTGCAGGATGCGCGGCGGCTGCGCCCTTTGATATCACCACTTCGGTAAAGCCGGGACAGACGTGCATGAACGAAAACGGTAGCGCCATCCAGGGGCTTTCGGTCCGCGCCAAGGTGAGCATCGCGCTTGCCGTCGCCTTCGTTCTCGTGCTTGCGGCGTCGCTGGCGTACGTGGCCCACAGCGAGCGCAAGCTCATCGAGCAGGTCATTGCCCAGCAGACGCTGGACACGGCCGACTCCTATTTCGACAGCTTCAACATCCTCATGATCACCGGCACCATGGGGAACCGCGATGCCCTGCGTCAGAAGATCCTGGAGCGCCCGGGCATTCTCGACGCGCGCCTGCTGCGGCACGACTCCGTCTCCCAGGTCTACGGTCCCGGCACGCCGGAAGAAGCGCCGGTGGATGAACTGGATCGGCGCGGCCTTGCGGGAGAGAAGATCCTGCGCATCGACGAGACCGACAAGGGCCGCGTGCTCACGGTGGTCGAGCCCATCCGCGCCAGCGATAATTATCGCGGCACCAACTGCCTGCTGTGCCACCAGGTGCCGGCGGAAAGCGTGCTCGGCGCCGTGCGCATCAGCTATTCCCTCGAAGCGCTGGACGAGCAGATCAGCCGCGACTTGCTTGCGTCCGGCGGCATCCAGCTGGCCCTGTTCCTGGTGGGCTTCGGCGTCCTGTTCGCCATGCTGCAGCGGACGGTCATCGGACCCATCAACCGCCTGCGGCATACCATGGAAGACATCGAGCGCGATTCCGACCTGAGCCGCCACATCGAGGTGACGGCGCACGACGAGGTCGGCCGCATGGCCGAGGCCTTCAATCGTATGGTGGCGAAGTTCCGCGAGAGCCTGGCCCATGTGAACGAGGCCACGCAGCGCCTCGCCGGCTCGGCCGCCCGCGTTTCCGAGGTGTCCCGCGCCACGGTACAGGCCGTGCTGGAACAACAGCGCGAGACCGATCAGGTCGCCACGGCCATGAACGAAATGACCAGCACCGTGCAGGAAGTGGCCAGGAACGCCACGCGCACGGCGGACGCCTCGCAGGGCGCCAACAACGAGGCGCGCCACGGCGCGCTGGTGGCCACGGAGGCGCTGGGCGGCATCGAGGTGTTGATGCAGCAGATCCAGAGCGCCGCCGACGCGGTGCACGAGCTGGATGAGAAGAGCGAAGGCATCAACACCGTGCTCGAGGTGATCCGCAGCATCGCCGAGCAGACCAACCTGCTGGCGCTCAATGCCGCCATCGAGGCGGCGCGCGCCGGCGAGCAGGGCCGCGGATTCGCCGTCGTGGCCGACGAGGTGCGCACCCTGGCCAACCGCTCCCACGGAGCCACCGAGGAGATCCGTCAGCTCATCGACCAGTTGCATGTGGGCGTGCGCGACGCGGTGCGCGCCATGGGCCTCGCGGAGGCCAAGGCCAAGGAAGGGTCGGAAATGGTGGAACGCAGCGCCGAGGCCCTGGGGGCCATCGCCGGCGAGGTCAGCACCATCAGCGACATGAACACCCAGATCGCCACGGCCGCGGAGGAGCAGAGTGCGGTGGCCGAGGAGATCAACCGCAACGTGGTCAACATCAGCCAGCTGGCAGACCAGACCTCCGAGGGTGCCAAGCAGACCTCCCAGGTCAGCGAGGAACTGGTCAGACTCGCCGATCAATTGCAGGCGGCGGTGAGTCGTTTCCGCGTGTGATGGGGACACCCGCCGTCCCGAAAGGGTGAGCGGCTTCCTTTCCGACCTGCCGGAGTCCGTGGCGGTGCCATGCCGTCACGCCAGACCTTTCGCCGCTGTTACCTTTTCCTCCCGTGGCAGAGAGGGCAATGGCGTGCACCCGGACACTTGAAATCTTCTGGCCTGACACCATTAACGTACGCTATATTAGCGAAAGCTAATATATATTCCTTTGGATCGTAGGGGGTTTACACATGCGCATGACGCGTGCGGTTGCGGCCGCAGTGCTGCTGGGAATGGGGGCGCCGGCCCAGGCTCAGGAGGGCGGCTTGCCCTTGGACGTGGAGGCCGTGGCGCTCGCCAAGGTGGTGCAGGAGCATGAATTCGACGCGCTGGTGGAGGCCGTCAACCAGTCCACCGTGTCCGCCCAGACCTCCGGTCGCGTGGTGGAAATCAATTTCGACGTGGACGACTTCGTCGAGAAGGGCGCGGTGATCCTGCGCATGCGCAGCGCCGAGCAGCGCGCCGGGGTAGCCGCCGCCGAGGCGCGCGCCCGCGAGGCCCAGGCCGAGTTCAACCGGGTGAAGGACCTGGTGGAAAAGCAGCTCCTGCCCAGGGCCGCCTACGACAAGGCCGAGGCCGCGCTCAAGTCCGCCAACGCCGCCCTCGCCCAGGCCCGTGAGGGATTGGGCTACACCGTGGTGCGCGCCCCCTACAGCGGCTTCGTGGTGGAACGCCATATCGAAGTGGGCGAGACCGCCAACCCCGGCCAGCCGCTCATGACCGGCATCTCCCTGGACGCCCTGCGCGCCACCGCCAGCGTGCCCCAGGCGCACATCGCCACGGTGCGCGCCCTGGCCCGCGCGCGGGTCATCCTGCCCAACGGCGAGAGCATCGAGGGCAAGTCCATCACCATCAGCCCCTACGCCGACCCGCAGACCCACACCTTCAAGGTGCGCGTCGACCTGCCCGAGGGCGAGCAGAAGGGCGTGTACCCGGGCATGTTCGCCAAGGTCGCCTTCGCCACCGGCGAGGCCCAGGCCCTGCTGGTGCCCGTGCAGGCGGTGGTGCATCGTTCCGAGGTGACGGCGGTGTACGTGGTGGACGCAGACGGCAAGGTGCGCTTCCGCCAGATCCGCACCGGCGCACGCCACGGCGATCGCGTGGAAGTGCTGGCGGGCCTGACCGCGGGCGAGCGCGTGGCGCTCGACCCCATCCGCGCCGGCGTGGTCCTCAAGGAACAGCGCGCAGGTAAGGGCTCATGATCGGCAAGCTCGGCATCTCCGGTTCCATCGCCCGGCGCTTCCTCGTCACCGAGATCACCCCGCTGCTCGCCCTGGTGGGCCTGCTCATGGGTGTGTTCGCGGTGCTCATCACCCCGCGCGAGGAAGAGCCGCAGATCAACGTCACCTTCGCCAACATCTTCATCCCCTATCCGGGGGCGTCGGCCAGCGAGGTGGAACACCTGGTGAGCACGCCCGCGGAGCAGGTCCTCTCGGAGATCGAGGGCGTGGAACACGTGTACTCGGTGTCGCAGCCGGGCATGTCCGTGCTCACCGTGCAGTACGAGGTGGGCGAGGACCGCACCGGCGCCATCGTGCGCCTGTACAACGCGATCTTTTCCAAGGGCGACTGGCTGCCCGCCAACATGGGCGTGGGCCAGCCCATCATCAAGCCCAAGGGCATCGACGACGTGCCCATCGTCACGCTCACGCTGTGGAGCGAGGACGAGGCGGTGGGCGGCTATGAGCTGCAGCAGGTGGCGCACGCCATCGAGTCGGAGCTCAAGCGCGTGAAGGGCACGCGTGACATCTACACCCTGGGCGGTCCCGACCAGGTGGTGCACGTGCTGCTCGATCCGGTGAAGCTGGCCGGCTACAACATCGCCATCGACGATCTGCGCAACGCCCTGCAACTGTCCAACGCCACGCGTCCCTCGGGTGCCCTGGTGAGCGACAACCGAGAAATCCTGGTGCAGGCCGGCACCTTCCTGTCGTCGGTGGAAGAGATCGGTTCGCTGGTGGTCGGCGTGCACAACAACCGGCCGGTGTACCTGCAGGACGTCGCCGCGGTGCGTCACGGGGCCGATCAGCCCGAGCGCTACGTCTGGTTCGGCAGCGGCCCGGCGGCGGCGCAGAAGGGCATCGCGTCCCACGGCGAATTCCCGGCGGTGACCATCGCCATCGCCAAACAGCCCGGCACCAACGCAGTGCAGATCGCCAATCAGGTGATCGAGCGCTTCGAGCAGCTCAAGGGTACCTTCGTGCCTGACGGCGTGCACGCCACGGTCACGCGCGACTACGGCGCCACGGCCAACGAAAAGGCCAACAAGCTGGTGGGCAAGCTCGTCTTCGCCACCTTGTCGGTGGTAGGCCTGGTGCTGCTTGCGCTCGGCTGGCGCGAGTCCTTCATCGTGGGCCTGGCGGTGGTCATCACCCTGGCGGCCACGCTGTTCGCTTCCTGGGCCTGGGGCTTCACGCTCAACCGCGTGTCGCTGTTTGCGCTCATCTTCTCCATCGGCATCCTGGTGGACGACGCCATCGTGGTGGTGGAGAACATCCATCGCCACATGCAGATGGGCGACAAGAAACTGCTCGAAGCCATCCCCGTGGCGGTGGATGAGGTGGGCGGTCCCACCATCCTCGCCACTCTCACGGTCATCGCCGCCTTGCTGCCCATGGCTTTTGTCACCGGCCTCATGGGCCCGTACATGAGCCCCATTCCGATCAACGCCAGCATCGGCATGCTGATCTCCCTGGCGGTGGCCTTCGTGTTCACGCCGTGGCTCTCCAACGTGATGCTGCGCAACACTGCCACGACCCATCATCACGCCCCGGCCATCGACACAGGCTGGCTCTACCGCCTGTTCGACCAGCGCGTGCGCCCGTTCCTGCGCGGACGCGAGGGCTCGCCACGCCGGCGCAAGCTGCTGCTTGGCGTGCTCGGGCTCATCGTGTTCTCGGTGGGCCTGGCCGGCGTGAAGCTGGTGGTGCTTAAGATGCTGCCCTTCGACAACAAGTCGGAGTTCCAGGTGGTGGTCGACATGCCCGAAGGCACCAGCGTGGAGCACACCGCGCGCGTGCTCGCCGAGCTGGGCGCGTACCTGGCCACCGTGCCTGAGGTTACGGACTATCAGGCCTACGCCGGCACCGCTTCGCCCATCAACTTCAACGGTCTGGTGCGCCAGTACTACCTGCGTGAAGGCGCCAACGTGGGCGACATCCAGGTGAATTTGGTGGACAAGCACCTGCGTGATCGCAAGAGCCACGAGATCGCCCTGGCCGTGCGCGAGCCCTTGCAGGCCATCGGCCGCCGGCTCGGCGCCAATGTCAAGGTGGTGGAAGTGCCGCCCGGCCCGCCGGTGCAGGCGCCGCTGGTGGCCGAGGTGTACGGCATCGACTACGCCGGCCAGATCCGCGTGGCCAGGGAGATCCGCGAGGTCTTCGAGAACACGCCCGACATCGTGGACGTGGACGATTCCGTGGAGGTCCCGGCGCCCAAGCTGATCGTGCAGGTGGATCAACAGAAGGCCGCGCTGCTCGGCGTGGCCCAGCAGAGCGTGGTGGGCGCGCTGTCCGCGGCGCTGTCCGGCGAGGATGCCTCGTACCTGCACGGCCAGATCGCCAAGTACCCGCAGCCCGTGCGGCTGGAACTGCCCGTGGGGGACAAGGCGAGCATGGACAAGGTGCTGCGCATCCGCGTGCGCGCCCAGGACGGCAAGCTCATTCCGCTGTCCGAGATCGCGCGCGTGCAGCAGACCGAGCGCGAGCACGCCATCTACCACAAGGACCTGATGCAGGTGGTGTTCGTCACCGGCGACATGGCCGGCAAGCTGGACAGCCCGCTCTACGGCATGTTTGAAATCCTGTTCGAACTGAAGGACAAGGTGCTCGGCCACGGCGACACCGTGAACCAGACGCTCATCTCCGCGCCGGAGAATCCGTACGAGTACACGCTCAAGTGGGACGGGGAATGGCAGGTCACCTACGAGACCTTCCGCGACATGGGCATCGCCTACGGCGTGGGCCTGATCCTCATCTACCTGCTGGTGGTGGCCCAGTTCCGCTCCTACCTGGTGCCCATCATCATCATGGCGCCCATTCCGCTCACCATCATCGGCGTGATGCCGGGCCATGCCTTGCTGTCCATGTTCGGCATGGACGCCAAGTTCACGGCCACATCCATGATCGGCATGATCGCGCTGGCGGGCATCATCGTGCGCAATTCCATCCTGCTGGTGGACTTCATCAACCAGCAGGTGCGCGAAGGCGTCGACTTCGAGGACGCGGTGATCCGTTCGGGTGTGGTGCGCGCCAAGCCCATCGTGCTCACCGGCCTCGCCGCCATGATCGGCGCATTCTTCATCCTGGATGATCCCATCTTCAGCGGTCTGGCCGTGTCGCTGATCTTCGGCATCCTGGTATCGACCCTGCTCACCCTGGTCGTGATCCCGGTGATGTATTACGCCTTCATGTACAAGAAGGTCGACTGGATCCGTTCGCAGACGGCGTAAGCTGATGGGACGAAAAGCGTAAACACGGGGACACGGGGAACACGGGGGGAAATCTTTCGTGTGACCTGTAGCCTGTGGGAGACTCGGGCCGCAATAGGCGTTGATTTGCGCCTCGCGGCCTGAGGCCGCTCCCACAAGAGAAATTAATTTCCCCGTGTCCCCCGTGTCCCCCGTGTCCCCCGTGTTATTTCTTCGTTGCGGCTGTCAGAGGGTAAGGGCTTCAGGGACGGGGTCTTCGCCCCAGATGGCGCGGATGGCGGGCAGGGCTGGTTTCACCGGGCCGGTGGTGAGGATACGCACGCGGCCGGGGTGGGTGGCCACGCGCAGCTGACCGGCCTCGGCGAGGCGGCGCTGCACCTGGCGGGCGACGGCGCCGCCGGTGTCGATGACGGCGACCTGCGGACCGGCCGCGGCCTCGATGAGCGGGCGCAGGGGCGGGAAATGGGTGCAGCCGAGGATCAAGGTATCCACGCCGCGCTCGAGCAGGGGGGCCACGCAGGCGCGGACCACGGCGCGTGCATGGTCCGACTCGATGTCGCCGCGTTCGACCAGTTCCACCAGTTCCGGGCTGGGCCGGCTGATGACTTCCACGTTCTCCGCGAAACGCGCCAGCAGGGCCGCAAAGCGCGTGCTCCTGAGGGTGCCCGCGGTGGCGAGCACACCGACGACGCCGTTGCGGGAGGCCGCCGCGGCGAGTTTCACCGCGGGTTCCATGCCGATGATGGGCAGGGTGAATTCCTCGCGCAGGCCGGCGACCGCCGCCGCGGTGGCGGTGTTGCAGGCCACCACCACGGCCTTGGCCCCCTGCCCGATCAGCCACCCCGTGATGGCGCGCGAGCGCTCACGGATCTGTTCGGGGGGACGCGGACCATAGGGTACCCACGCGGTGTCCGCCACGTAGAGCAGGTCTTCGGCGGGCAGCAGCAGGCGGATCTGGCGCAGCACGGACAGGCCGCCCACGCCCGAATCGAATACGCCCACAGGTCGCGAAAGAGTGCCGTTCATCACATATGGCAGGGGATGGAAGGGCCATAGCATACGGCATGACGACCGGCCGATGCCTGTCGGCGTTGAGTCTTTGCGCGCCATGGGGCATAGTGCCCGGTCATGGCCGATCGTCGACTCAAGGTTTTCTACACCGTCGCCCGCTACATGAGCTTCACCAAGGCGGCGGAAGCCCTGCACATGACCCAGCCCGCGGTGACCTTCCAGGTGCGGCAGCTGGAGGAATTCTTCAACACCCGGCTGTTCGATCGCACCCACAACCGCATCAGTCTCACCGATGCCGGGCGACGGGTGTACGAATACGCCGATCGCATTCTCGCCCTCTATTCGGAGATGGAAAACGCCGTGCGCGACATCACCGGCGAGGTGCGCGGCGTGCTGCAGCTGGGCGCCAGCACCACCATCGCCGAGTACATGCTGCCGGCGCTGCTGGGCGCGTTCAAGACGCGCTACCCGGAAGTGACCATCCGGCTCACGGTGGGCAACACGGACGGCATCGTGAGCATGGTGGAGAACAATTCCATCGACCTCGGCGTGGTCGAGGCACCGGTACACAACAAGAACCTGTCGGTGGAACTGTGCCGCATGGACCAGATGGTGCTGATCGTGCCCCATGGCCATCCGCTGGCGGGGGAGACCACCGTGCCGTTGTCGCGCCTGCTGGAATTCCCCTTCATCAGCCGCGAGGAAGGCTCGGGCACCCGCGAGGTGATCCTGGAGCACCTGGCCGCCAGCGGCTTCGATCCCAACGACCTGGACATCGTCCTGGAACTGGGCAGCCCGGAGGCGATCAAGGGCGCGGTGGAGGCGGGCCTCGGCATCTCCATGATGTCCCGCGCCACGGTGGTCAAGGAGCTGAAGTTGGGCTCGCTGGTGGCGGTGAACATCGAACCCGCCCTGGAGCGGCCCTTCTCCTTCGTGCACCAGCGCCAGAAGTTCCGCCTGCGCGCCATCGAGATCTTCCTGGAATTCGCCCGCGAGCATTGCCACCGCATTCCGCCGCTGGAGAGCGGCGAAACGCCGGTTAAGATCAACTCATGACTCCCGACGAACGTCGCCTGCTGGCCGTCTACGAAAGGCTGCCGGATGCCGCGCGCGCCCAGTTGCTCGATTTCGCCGAGTTCCTGGCCGCGCGCCACGGCCCGCGCGCCATGGAGGCGCCCAAAGACATCCCCCGTCCCGAGAAGGAAACCGTCATCGCCGCGGTGAAGCGGCTGTCCGCCACCTATCACATGGTGGAGCGGGACAAGGTGCTGCACGAGACATCGGCTCTGGTGAGCGCTCACCTGCTTCAGGGCAGGCCGGCGGCGGACGTCATCGACGAACTGGAGCGCATCTTCCGGCGCCATTACGAAAGGCTCGGCGGTGGCCAGTCGTAGGAAGCCCCACCTGTTCCTGGTGGCGGCGGAGTGGTTCCGGCGCTATTTCTCCGATCCCGAAGCCATCGTGCTGGCGGTGTTGCTGGCCGTGGGCCTGGGCATCGTGCTCGTCTTCGGGCACATGCTGGCGCCGGTGATTGCCGCGCTGGTGATCGCCTACCTGCTCGACGGCGCCGTGCGCGCACTGGAACACCGCCATGTGCCGCGCCTGCAAGGCGTGCTGCTGGTGTTTTCGGCCTTCATGGCCTTCGTGCTGGTCCTGGTGCTCGGGCTCTCACCCCTCATGTGGGCGCAGATGCTGGAACTGGCGCGCGAAGCACCCAATTACCTGGTGCGCGCCCAGGACGTGCTGCTCAGCCTGCCCGAACGCTACCCCTACATCACCCATGCCGAGATCGCGCAGGTCCTGCAACTGGCGCGTGGCGAACTGGGCGAATGGGGTCAGCGCCTGGTCGGCTTCACCCTGGCCAGCGTGCCCGGCGTCATCACGGTGCTGGTGTACGTGATCCTGGTGCCGCTGCTGGTGTTCTTCTTCCTCAAGGACAAGGACCGCCTCATCCTCTGGTTCACCGGCATCATCCCGCGCGAGCACGCCCTGGCGGGGCGGGTGTGGAGCGAGGTGGATCAGCAGATCGGCAATTACGTGCGCGGCAAGTTCTGGGAGATCCTCATCGTCGGCGTGGTGAGCATCGTCACCTTCGCCGTGCTCGGCCTGAAGTACGCCATGCTGCTGGGCTTCCTGGTCGGACTCTCGGTGATCGTGCCTTACGTCGGCGCCGCCGTGGTGACCGTGCCGGTGGCGCTGGTGGCGTACTTCCAGTGGGGCTGGAGCAGCGACTTTCTCTGGCTGATGGGCGCCTACACCGTCATCCAGGCGCTGGACGGCAATGTGCTCGTGCCGCTGCTGTTCTCGGAAGTGGTCAACCTCCACCCCGTGGCCATCATTGTCGCCGTACTGGTATTCGGCGGCTTGTGGGGCTTCTGGGGCGTCTTCTTCGCCATCCCCCTCGCCACCCTGGTCAACGCCATCATCACCGCCTGGCCCCGCCCCGTGCCCGACGAGGCGGTGGAGGGCTGAGGCAGCGAAAGCCAAACACGGGGGACACGGGGGACACGGGGAAAACAATGGTGTATCGGTCCCCTGTACGAGCGGGCTAGCCGCGATTTCGCGCGAAAGCCAAACATCGGGGACACGGGGAGCACGGGTCATTGGTTTTCCCCGTGTTCCCCGTGTTCCCCGTGTTTTTGCTTTTACAAAACCTCCGACGCGTAATCCGCCAGGCGCGAGCGTTCGCCGCGCTTGAGGGTGACGTGGCCGCTGTGGGCCCAGTTCTTGAAACGGTCCACCACGTAGGTGAGGCCGGAGGTGGTTTCCGTGAGGTAGGGCGTGTCGATCTGGGCCACGTTGCCCAGGCACACCATCTTGGTGCCGGGGCCGGCGCGGGTGATGAGCGTCTTCATCTGCTTCGAGGTGAGGTTCTGGGCCTCGTCGATGATGATGTACTTGCTCAGGAAGGTGCGGCCGCGCATGAAGTTGAGCGAGCGGATCTTGATGCGCTTGTTGAGCAGTTCCTGGGTGGCGGCGCGTTCCCAGTCGCTGCCGTGCTCCTTCTGCGTGAGCACTTCCAGGTTGTCCATGAGCGCGCCCATCCACGGCGTCATCTTCTCCTCTTCCGTGCCCGGGAGGAAGCCGATGTCCTCGCCCACCGGGATGGTGACGCGGGTCATGATGATTTCCTTGTAGATGTTCTGATCGAGGGTCTGCGCGAGGCCCGCCGCCAGCGCGAGCAGGGTCTTGCCGGTGCCGGCCTGGCCTACCAGGCTGACGAAATCCACTTCCGGATCCATGAGCAGGTTGAGGGCGTAGTTCTGCTCGCGATTGCGCGCCATGATGCCCCACACGTTGTGCGCCTTGTGGCGGTAGTCGCGCACCGTCTCGATGATGGCGGTTTCGCCTTCCACCTTGCGCACCACGGCTTCGAAACCGTTTTCCTGATTGAGGAACAGGAACTGGTTCGGCGCCCAGGTGGACGCCTCGGGACCCGTGAGGCGATAGAAAGCGCGGCCCTGTTCCTGCCACGACTCCATGTTCTTGCTGTGACGCTCCCAGAAATCGGGGCTGAGTTCAGCCGTGCCGCCGTAAAGCAGGTCGACGTCTTCCAGCACCTGGTCGTTGCGGTAGTCCTCGGCGTGCACCCCGAGCACCGCCGCCTTGATGCGCATGTTGGTGTCCTTGGACACCAGCGTGACCAGCACGCCCTGGTGCTCGTCGCGCAACGCCACCACCGTGCCGAGAATGCTGTTGTCGCTCTTGCTGCCGGGCAGGGTGGTGGGCAGGTCCACCGGATAGGGGCGGGTCTGGAAGAACAACCGGCCCGTGGGTCCGACGGTGATGCCATTCTGGCCGGCGCTGGAGAGCGGGATGCCTTCGGCGATCTTCTCGCTCGGGATGCCCGCCATGAGTTCGGCCATGAAGCGGCTGGCCTGGCGCGCGTTGCGCGCCACTTCGGAATGGCCCTTCTTGTTGTTGTCCAGTTCCTCGAGCACCACCATGGGGAGGTAAATGTCGTGTTCCTGGAAACGGAACAGGGCGGTCGGATCGTGCATGAGCACGTTGGTGTCGAGGACGAAAAGACGCTTGCTGTCGGGGCTTGTCATTACGCTTCTTTCACTTTCAGTCGTTGAGTGCGCGTACGGCGTCGAGGACCTCGGTGGCATGGCCGGCCACCTTCACTTTGCGCCACTCCCGGCGCAGGATGCCCTCGCGGTCGAACAGGAAGGTACTGCGCTCGACGCCCAGGCTGATGCGTCCATACATGTTCTTTTCCTTGATGACGTCGAAGGCCTTGCAGGCCTGCTCGTCGGTGTCCGAGAGCAGTTCGAAGGGAAACCCGTGCTTCGCCTTGAAGTTCTCATGGGACTTGAGGCTGTCACGGGAGACGCCGAACACCTCGGCGCCGGCCCGGCGGAACTGCGCGTGCAGGTCGCGGAAATCCTGGCCCTCGGTGGTGCAGCCGGCGGTGTTGTCCTTCGGGTAGAAGTACAGCACCACGTGCCGGCCTTTCAGGTCGCGCAGGCGGACGTTCGTGCCGCCGGTGGCGGGCAGGGTCAGATCGGGAATGGCTTGTCCGGGCGAAAGCATGGCGATGGCAATCCGGCGGGTTCAGCGTTTGACGGGTTCGAGCACCGCATCCAGGTTGAGGGCGTCGCAGAACTCGAAGAACTCGTCCCGCAGGCGGCCGATGTGCGTGGAGCCGGGCACGGCCACGGTGATGTTGGCCGAGAACATCTGGGTGCCGGTCTGGGCGGCGCGATAGCTGTCCGTATAGAGATCCTGAATGTTGATGTTGCGCGAAGAAAAGAAGTGCGCGAGCTGGTAAATGATGCCGGGGTGATCGATGGAGACCACGTCCACCGAGTAGGCCACGGCCGGTGGGCCGGGCTTATGCTCCTCCGTGCGCCGGGCGATGATGGTCAGGTCCAGCTTCTTCTCCAGGCCGGGCAGCATGTGCTCCAGCTTGGCCACGGCATTCCAGCTGCCTTGGACCAGCATCAGCACGGCGAATTCCCCGCCGAGCACGGTCATGCGGCTGTCCACGATATTGCCGCCGCATTCCAGCACCTGCTCGGTCAGGTCGTTGACGATACCGGCGCGGTCCCGACCGAGGGCGGAAAGGACGAGGTACTGGGGCGGGCTTTGTTTGGGCATGGTCGGGGCGTGAGGGACTTTCTATCAATTTAGGCCCGATTGTAACCGCCCGGGAGCGCGCTGACGATGCGGGCCGGTTCTCTTGAGTTCCTGGGGTCGCATCAGTACCATGCGTGATTCTTTTCTGGGAGATGGGTCCATGTTTCACGGGAGTATGGTCGCGCTGGTGACGCCCATGCGCGCCGATGGTTCGGTGGACGAGGAGAGCCTCCGCGGCCTGGTCGAATTCCACGTGGCGAACGGCACCGATGCCATCATCGCCGTGGGCACCACTGGCGAGGCCTCGACCCTCGACCACGATGAGCATATCGGGGTGATCCGCCGGGTGGTCGAGACGGCCGCCGGCCGGGTGCCGGTCATTGCGGGCACGGGGTCCAATTCCACCCGTGAGGCCATCGAACTGACCCGGGCGGCCATGGAGGCGGGGGCCGATGCCTGCCTGCTGGTGACGCCCTATTACGTCAAGCCGACCCAGGAAGGCCTGTACCGGCACTTCAAGGCCGTCGCCGAGGCCGTGCCGGTCCCGCAGATCCTCTACAACGTCCCGGGCCGCACGGCGGTGGACATGCAGAACGCCACCGTGGAGCGCCTGTCCCACATCCCCAACATCGTGGGCATCAAGGACGCCACCGGCAATCTCGAGCGCGGCCGCGAGCTCATCCAGCTGTGCGGCGAGCGCATGGACATCTACAGCGGCGACGACGCCACCGCCATGGAGCTGATCCTGATGGGGGCCAAGGGCGACATCTCGGTCACCGCCAACGTGGCGCCGCGCGACATGCACGAGATGTGCGCCGCGGCCCGCGCCGGCGACCGCGCCCGCGCCGAGGCCATCAACCAGCGCCTCATGGGGCTGCACAAGAACCTCTTCGTGGAAGCGAACCCCATCCCCGTGAAGTGGGCCGTGCAGCAACTGGGCCTCATCCCGGGCGGCATCCGCCTGCCCCTCACGCCCCTCTCCGAACAGCATCACGAGACCGTGCGCCAGGCCATGCGTCAGGCGGGGGTGCTCTGAGGTGATCGCACTGCGTTCCGTTCTTCCCCTCGCCGTGTGCCTTGCCCTGACGGCCTGCGCGGGCAGCCCCGGCAAGAGCGGCGGCCGCTTCGACTACGAAAAGGAAGCCGCGACCCTGCCGCCCCTGGACGTGCCGCCGACGCTCCAGGTGCCCGCCGAGGGCACCGACGCCATGGCGCTGCCCCAATTGCCGGGCTCGGACGCCGCCCAGGTCCTGCCGGTGGTGCGGGACGTGCGCGTGGAGCGCGCGGGCGACATGCGCTGGCTGGTGGTGCAGAGCCGCCCCGAGGAGCTGTGGGAGCCGGTGCGCGCGTTCCTGGATCAGCAGGGCTTTGAAATCGCCCGCGAAGAGCCGCGCATCGGCCTGCTCGAGACCCAGTGGGCCGAGAACCGTGCCGACATCCCGGAGGGCTTCATCCGCGGGCTCATCAGCCGCGTCGCCCCCAAGCTGTACTCCGCCCACACCCGCGACCGTTATCGCGTGCGCCTGGAGCGGGGACTGCAGCCGGGCACCACGGAGATCTTCCTGACCCACTACGGCGTGGAGCAGGTGGAGCAGGGCGAGGCCCTGGTGTGGCAGCCGCGCCCGTCCGATCCGGAACTCAGCGCCGAGCTCATGGCCCGGCTCATGCTGGCCCTCGGCGCCCCCGAGGAGCATGCCGGGACCGTCCGGGAGGCACCCGCCCCCGTGGCGCGGGCCCGCCTCGAAGGTGATGCGGTGGTGGTGAACGAAGGCTTCGCGCGCGCCTGGCGCCGCGTGGGCATCGCCCTCGATCGCATCGGCCTCATCGTGGAGGATCTGGATCGCTCCCAGGGGTACTACTGGGTGAAGGCGAGCGAGCAGGCCGAGAAGAAGGGCTGGCTGGCGGGCCTGTTCTCCGGCGAGCGCGCCGAGGCCGAGCGCAGCTTCCGCGTCAAGGTGGCCGGCGACGACCACCGTTCCCGCGTCACCCTCGAAGCCGAGGGCGGCAAGACCCTGTCCGAGGCCACGCGCCGCCAGGTGCTCGGCCAGATGGAGGAGCAGCTGCGCTGAGGCATGACGCGCGTGGACGGTCACCGGGCGGGCTGATGCGTTTCGCCTTTCTTGGGAGTGGCAGTCGCGGCAACGCCACCCTGGTGGAGGCGAACGGCACCTGCGTGATGATCGACTGCGGTTTCACCGCACGGGAAACGGAAACCCGCCTGGCGCGCCTCGGCAAGACGCCGGCGGACGTGGACGCCATCATCGTCACCCACGAGCATTCGGATCACATCGGCGGCGTCGCCCCCTTCGCACGCCGCCATCGCGTTCCCGTATGGATGACGGTGGGTACGCGCGTGAACAGCGCAGGGGGCGAGCTGCCCGCGCTGCGGCTGTTCAGCAGCCATGAATCGTTCACCGTGGACGGGTTGTCGGTACATCCCTATCCCGTGCCCCACGATGCCCGCGAGCCTGCCCAGTTCGTGTTCGATGACGGGGCCCGCCGCCTGGGTGTGCTCACCGATGCCGGCGCCGTCACCGCGCACATGGAAACCATGCTTGCGGACTGCGACGGACTGGTGCTCGAATGCAACCACGACCCGCACATGCTGGCGACCGGCCCTTATCCGCCGCCGCTGAAGGCGCGGGTCGCCGGACGCTACGGACACCTCAGCAACGCGCAGGCGGGCGAGATCCTCGCGCGCGTGAAAAACGGCCGGCTGCAACACGTGGTGGCGGCGCACCTGAGCGAGACGAACAACCGGCCGGAACTGGCCCGCGCGGCGCTGGGCGACGCGCTGGGCTGCGAGCCCGAGTGGATTTCCGTGGCCGATCAGGACCGAGGTCTTGGCTGGCGCGAACTTGTGTGAGATTCCCTGACTTTCGAGACACCCCATGGAAAAACGCGAACGACTCTATTCCGGCAAGGCCAAGTCCGTGTATGCGACGGATGACGCCGATCTGTACATCATGGAATTCCGCGACGACACCACCGCCTTCGACGGCCTCAAGGTGGAGTCCCTCGCGCGCAAGGGCATGGTGAACAACAAGTTCAACGCCTTCATCATGCAGAAGCTCGAAGCGGCCGGCGTGCCCACCCATTTCGTGCGCATGCATTCGGACACGGAGGCCGTGGTGAAGCGCCTGGAGATGATTCCCCTGGAGTGCGTGGTGCGCAACATCGCCGCGGGCTCGCTGGTCAAGCGCCTGGGCGTCACCGAGGGCATGGACCTGAACCCGCCCACCTTCGAACTGTTCCTCAAGAACGACGCCCTGCATGACCCGATGGTGAACGAGTATCACGCCCGTTCCTTCGGCTGGGCCACCGAAGCCGAACTCGCGCGCATGAAGGAACTCACCTTCAAGGTGAACGACGTGCTCAAGAAGCTGTTCCGCGACGCGGGCATGCTGCTGGTGGACTACAAGCTGGAATTCGGCCGCTTCCACGGCGAAGTCGTGCTGGGTGACGAGTTCTCGCCGGACGGCTGCCGCCTGTGGGATGCCGAGACGCGCAAGAAGCTGGACAAGGATCGCTTCCGCCAGGGCCTGGGGGGCGTGGTCGAGGCCTATGAGGAAGTGGCGCATCGGTTGGGTGTGCCGCTGTAACGCGTTTTCGTTCCTTGCAGTTGGTTGTTTAGGAAAGGCGGGGTAACCCGCCTTTTCTTTGTGTTTGTCCGGAACCTCCGTAGGCCACGTTGGCGCGTAGCGCCTAGGTGACAACGCGCGGTTCTGAAGACGTCACGTAGCTTCGCAACGTGACCTGCGACCACCATTCCGCGGTCATTCCACGTAGCACACCGGCACAATCTCGGGATGTTTGTTGCCCGGCATCGGTCGCCGTAGCGGGGAAGTCCTGGGGACCACGGTCCTGTCTTCGAACAGGTAGAGCTGGAATTCGCCAGGGAAGTCGTCCGACGAGAACCGCTCCACCCGGGCGAAAAACGGATCATAACGGTCGTAATAGTCTGCGCCCGGAGCACGCACGTGATGATGCTCGTGCGGATTCGGGGCCGGATACTCGACCGTGACGTCCGAGGTAATCGGAACCGGCAATAACGCGATACCGCCGGGTTTCAGGATCCTTCTGATTTCGGCGAGCGCCCTGGCGTCATCGGGTACATGCTCAAGGACATGGGAGCAGAACACGAAGTCATAGCTGTGGGATGAGAATGGAAGGTCTTGCAGGTTTACCCGATGGTCCACATCGGGCATGGCGTAATCGGCCGTTTCATAGGAACCGAAGCGGCTCGCGAGCCGGTCCCGGAAGAAGGGTTCAGGCGCAAAATGAATCATCTTCATGGTGCGCGTATCACGATCGGCGAGCACCGATTCCAGCACCAGGGAGAGAATGCGATGGCGTTCCAGAGAGCCGCAGCCGGGGCACTTGGCCCATTTGCGCTCGGTGTTACCGGAGCGCACATGCTTGAACGGTCCCTCGTAGCCGCAGATGGGGCATCGAAACTGCGGGGCGGCAATGTGGGCCAGTCGGAACAGCCCCAGACGTGCCCTCCACAGCCGGTGTCGAACGCAAGAATGCATGGCGTGCGCCCGCTCATTGTGACGTCGTTAGGCTAAAGGGTTGTCCCGGCGCCCGGCAAGAAATCATCGATGTGGGCAGTGCATGCGAGTCGGACAGCGGAACGGTCCGGCGGCCGCCGGTTCCACCCGGAAACCGACCGCACAGTGCCGAATCCAATGTGACGTCGTGCGCAGGAAGGGGCCGCGGGCCTCCCGTTTTGACCACCCCCCGTCGCCATACGCTATGATTGCCCCCGCTTTACCCGGCCCTTGCGCCGGTCACCATTGCCTAACGCATTGAAAACAATGGCCAACAACTACACCGCCGAATCCATCGAGGTCCTCTCCGGTCTTGAGCCCGTACGCAAGCGTCCGGGCATGTACACCCAGACCGAGCGCCCCAACCACCTCGCCCAGGAGGTCATCGACAACTCGGTGGACGAGGCCATCGCCGGCTATGCCAAGACCATCGAGGTGATCCTCCACAAGGACGGTTCGCTGTCGGTGAAGGACGACGGGCGCGGCATGCCGGTGGATATCCACCCCCAGGAAAAGCTGCCGGGCGTGGAGGTCATCCTCACCAAGCTGCACGCGGGCGGCAAGTTTTCCGACAAGAACTACCAGTTCTCCGGCGGCCTGCACGGCGTGGGCGTGTCGGTAGTGAACGCCTTGTCGAAGCGCCTGGACGTGTGGGTGCGCCGTGACGGCGCCGAGCATCACATCGCCTTCGAGGACGGCAAGCGCGTGGAGAAGCTCAAGGTGGTGGGCAGCGTTGGCAAGCGCGAGACGGGCACCACCGTGCGCTTCATGCCCGATCCCAAGTTCTTCGATTCGCCCAAGTTCGCCGTGCCCCGTCTCAAGCACGTGCTGCGCGCCAAGGCGGTGCTGTGCCCGGGCCTGCGCATCAGCTTCCAGGAGGAGGCGAGCGGCGAACGCGAGGAGTGGTATTACGAGGCGGGGCTGCGGGACTACCTCATGGACGCGCTGGCCGACAGCCCCACGCTGCCCGAGGAAGGCCCCTTCATGGGCGCCTTCAGCGGCACCAGCGAAGCGGTGGATTGGGCCATCGTCTGGCTGCCCGAAGGCGGCGAGCCGGTGGCCGAGAGCTACGTGAACCTCATCCCCACCGCCCAGGGCGGCACCCATGTCAACGGTTTCCGCACCGGCCTCACCGAGGCCATGCGCGAGTTCTGCGAGTTCCGCAACCTGCTGCCGCGCGGCGTGAAGATCGCGCCCGAGGACGTGTGGGACAAGGCCAGCTACATCCTGTCGGTGAAGATGCAAGACCCGCAGTTTGCCGGCCAGACCAAGGAGCGTCTGTCCTCCCGCGAGACCGCGCCCTTCGTCTCGGGCGTGGTGAAGGATGCCTTCTCCCTGTGGCTCAACACCCACACCGACCTCGGCGAGAAGCTGGCGGAGTTGGCCATCAGTGCCGCGCAATCGCGCCTGCGCGCCGGCAAGAAGGTGGAGCGCAAGAAGATCACCCAGGGACCGGCGCTGCCCGGCAAGCTGGCGGACTGCACCTCCCAGGACATCACGCGCACCGAGCTGTTCCTGGTGGAAGGCGACTCGGCGGGCGGTTCGGCCAAGCAGGCGCGCGACAAGGAATTCCAGGCCATCATGCCGCTGCGCGGCAAGATCCTGAACACCTGGGAAGTGGATCCGAACGAGGTGCTCGGCTCGCAGGAGGTGCATGACATCGCCGTGGCCATCGGTGTGGACCCGGGCTCCGACAAGCTGGACGGCCTGCGCTACGGCAAGATCTGCGTGCTGGCCGACGCCGACTCCGACGGCGCCCACATCGCCACCCTGCTGTGCGCGCTGTTCCTGCGCCACTTCCGCCCGCTGGTCAAGGCGGGCCACGTATACATCGCCATGCCGCCGTTGTACCGCATCGACATCGGCAAGGATGTCTATTACGCCCTGGACGAGGCGGAGAAGAAGGGCGTGCTGGACGCCATCGCCGCCGAGGGCAAGCGCGGCAAGGTGCAGGTGACGCGCTTCAAGGGCCTGGGCGAGATGAACCCCATGCAACTGCGCGAGACCACCCTGGCGCCCGACACCCGCCGCCTGGTGCAGCTCACCATCGAGGATGACGACGATACCCTCGCCCTCATGGACATGCTCCTCGCCAAGAAGCGCGCGGCCGAACGCAAGGTCTGGCTGGAGCAGAAAGGCGACCTGGCCGAGGTGCTCTGAGCGAACGAAGAAGAGAAAAGCCAAACCACGGGGGACACGGGGAACACGGGGAATTCGAACTCTTTGTAGGAGCGGCCTCAGGCCGCGATGGCGCGGTGTCCAGCAGCAAAATCGCGGCCTGAGGCTGCTCCTGCAGGCGACTATCTCTCCACCAATTTTCCCCCGTGTCCCCCGTGGTTAATGCTTTTGGATTGAGTGATTCTCCGGATACGACATGGCCACTGAACTGAATTACGAAGGCGTGGAGCGCCTGCCGCTCAAGACCTTCACCGAGAAGGCGTACCTGGATTACTCCATGTACGTGATCATGGACCGCGCCCTGCCGCACATCGGCGACGGGCTCAAGCCCGTGCAGCGGCGCATCGTCTATGCCATGAGCGAGCTGGGCCTGTCGGCCGCGTCCAAGCACAAGAAATCGGCGCGCACGGTCGGTGACGTGCTCGGCAAATACCACCCGCACGGCGACTCGGCCTGCTACGAGGCCATGGTGCTCATGGCCCAGCCGTTCTCCTACCGCTATCCGCTGGTGGACGGTCAGGGCAACTGGGGCTCGCCGGACGATCCCAAGTCCTTCGCCGCCATGCGCTACACCGAGGCGCGCCTGTCGCGCTTCACCGAACTGCTGCTCGCGGAGGCCGATCAGGGTACCGTGGACTGGGTGCCCAACTTCGACGGCACCCTGGAAGAACCCGCCGTGTTGCCGGCGCGCGTACCCCACGTGCTGCTCAACGGCACCACCGGCATCGCCGTGGGCATGGCCACCGACATCCCGCCCCACAACCTGCGCGAAGTGGCGAGCGCCTGCATTCATCTGCTGGAGAATCCCAAGGCCACGGTCGCCGAGCTGTGCGAGCACGTGCAGGGCCCGGACTATCCCACCGAGGCCGAGATCATCTCGCCGCCGTCCGAGTTGCGGAAAATCTACGAGACCGGCACCGGCTCGGTGCGCATGCGTGCCAAGTGGGAGCGCGAGGACGGCGACATCATCATCACGGCGCTGCCCCACCAGACC
>JBFXES010000030.1:0-22450 GCA_050179875.1 Thiohalomonadaceae bacterium | reverse complement strand
CCAGCAGCCAGGACCATGGCGACATGGCTTCCCTTGTCGTACAGGGAGAACACCAGGGGGTCGTCGTGCATCTCACCCCGGTTGGTCGTAACCCAAAGGCGGCTCACCCAGAACAGCATGATTGGACAGAGCATCCAGAGCGCTTCCGGGTGCGAATACCGTTCCAGAACATCGCGACTGTTTATGAATAGCGCGATAACCAGAACGGACACGTATCCGCTAGCGACGCCGAGGCTGCGCAACACGTCGTAGTCGACGCCGTGATACCCCCGGCCGGGAGCGTATTCGGAAATGACGCTCAGCTGCCTGAGCTCTGAACACCTTTTGACAAACGCAAGGCTCAGGAACAGAAACATTGAGAACGCCAGGATCCAGAACGATGGAAACGCGCCAATCGCGACCGCGCCGGCAATTATCCGCAACGTGTAAAGGCCCGCCAACGTAACCACATCGACCACCGCGTATCTCTTCAGCCGCCAGGAGTATGCCGTGGTAAGCGCCAGATACGCGCCAAGGATCATCATGAAGACCGGTCCCAGGACTGTGGCTACGGCCACGCCGCCGACTGTCAAGAGAACCGACAAGATCATCCCTGTCACGAGTCGCATTGCTCCGGAAGCGAGCGGGCGATACCGCTTGCGTGGGTGAGCGCGATCGGCAGCCAGATCGAGCATGTCGTTGAGCAGATAGACTGCGGACGCACATAGGCTGAATGCGACGAAGCCGATGAATGCGGATGATATGGCCGCGGTACCAAACTCGTGGGCAGCAATGAGGGGAGCGAACAGCAGACCATTCTTCGCCCACTGATGGACACGAAGGGCCTTGGTGTACGTGATGAGTGATGCGCCGTTGCGGGGAAACGTCCGCGAGAATGTCACACCGCGTTTCGTGGCCATCCTCTCCAGTCGGGGACTCGAATTGGCTGCGATCGACTGGGCGGCCTGTTGGAAGATGAGCAAGTCCTCCTTGCTGTCTCCGATATAGGCAAAAGGCCGTTCACGGGACAGTTCGCGGATTGCTTTCAGCTTGTTTGAGCCGCTCAGGTTGGTATGACCGTCGCTTGCCAGGACATTGGCAAATATCCCCAGATGGGACGCGACAGTCTTCGCGGCCCGGATGTCGCTGGCGGTAGCCAGGACCAGGGGCCGGCCGGCGGCCCATTCCTCCCGGAGGTATTCCAATAGGTCTTCATTGTAAGGAAGCTGTTCGGGATCAATCGTCACGCGTAATGACACCTGGGCCTTGAGAAAGGCTTTTCCGCGAAGCAGCCACAACAGCAGTGAAAATGCATAAAAGATGTTGGCCTTGAGCAGTGCGAGACAACCTTCTATCAGAAGATCCGTATTGATAAGCGTGTTATCGAGGTCGACGAAGAGCGGGTAGTCGTCGGCCTTCGCAGGGACCTGCGTGTGCCGCTTTGCAACGAAAGGCGATTGACCGGAATCCCTCACTGCCAAATTGCCTTGCCCGCCGCTACCTCCCCGAGCTTTGCCGTTCGATGTCATGCAGCCTCCGTGCAGCAGACGGACCAAGGGCAAACGCCAACAGGTACAGGGTAGCAATGGTCACGAACATGGCAATGTTGTCTGCGCGCAGCTCAGGTGGTGATGCGCTTTTCGCAGACGCATCGTCGGAAAGCTGAAACGGCGGAGGCCGAGAAACGTTCAGTTTCGAATGCGTTCTCGCGTGTTGTCCTGCACTATCAGCGTCGAGAGCAAGAATCAAGGTGCTTCCGTGGACCGTCGGCAGGCTATGGCTTCCCATTGCGCACGGGGCGTGTGCTTGTGAGGAAATTGGTCAGGATATCCATGTAATTCAGCGCAAGGCCGAACGACCGTCCCAAGAGGAAGAACCACATCACCAGCGCAAGCCCTGTGATACTGGCGACTGATTTTCGGGGCGCCTTGCCGCTTCTCGCCCATGCCGCAATCAGCGCGAAGCCGACGGTGGTGAGCAAAAGGGAAACGCCCGCTCGCGGGAAGATGGCCACCGTCGCCACGCCCGCGCCCATGGAGACGGCAAACAGATGGGTAAGGATGAGCAGGCGATCGAAAATACCGCGGGAAGTCTGGAGCTGGCTGCGACCGTGCCACAACTGCCTGGTCATGACCCGGAACAGGGTATTCGGATAATCGAGGTGGCTCACGGTACACGCGGGCAGGGCGAGGAGCGTGTAGCCGGCGCGCCTGATCCGGGCGGAGAGGTCGTCATCCTCTCCTGCACCGAGACGCATATCGAATCCCCCGAGCCGTTCAAAGAGCTCGCGCCGGACGATGAAACTCGAAGTCGCCAGTGCCGGCACCGTCACCGCCTGAGCAGGCGGCGCACCGGCCCAGGCCTTTTCGATCCATCCGGCTTCTGCCGGTGCCCGGCAGCGGTCATTGCCCACCGCACCAATCCCCTCACTTGCCAGCGCAGCGGTCCCGGCGCGAAGCCAACCGGCTGGCACGATGCAGTCGGCGTCGACGAAGGCGATGATGTCGCCGGTCGCAATGGCCGCACCTGCGTTCCTGACTTGCCCCACGGTCCGCGCGCTCGAGGACAGAACGCGTGCTCCGTGGGCCTGGGCTATGCGCGCCGTTGCGTCCGAGGAGCCGTTGTCGACCACGATGACCTCGATACGGCTTCGGGGATAGTCCACGGCCGCTATGGAGGCCAGTGCCTTGCCGATATGCGCCTCTTCATTGCGGGCCGGCATCACGATGGAAACGAAAGGGGGCTCGGTCATGGCATCCCCGGCCGCGAGCGGAATACCAATCGCCGGTTGATCCAGGCGGCGGGATGACGTATCGGACATGTGGGGTTTACCGTGCCGGCTCCAAAGAGAGAGTTCATGTCATCCATGCGCCTTCCGTTCTTCCGGTCGAGGCGCATGCGCAACCTTGGTGATGACAGCGCGGAGCTTCCCGTTGGCGCCACGCTCCAGGCCGGCGACCTCTTCGGAGTCAACGCGGACGTGGGGGCCAAGGCGCTTGCGCAGCTCCTGCAGCACCATGGCCACGGCCTCCTGCGACTGGCCGGTGCCGCGGACATATCTCAGAGTCACCCTGTCCAATGCCTCTTGCACGATCTGGGCTTCGTGGAAGGCATCATCGGGCGCCCCCTTGAACACGGGATCGAGTCGGCCGACACGCCGGCCATCGGGCGTAACCAGTATGTCATCCATGCGGCCCTCGATGCCGACGATGGAGGGATACGGAGAACCACAGGGGCAGCCGTCGCCGGCGACGGCCATGTCGCCGGTGCGATATCGGAGCAGCGGCATGGCAGGGTTGATGAACCCTGTACACACGAGTTCCCCGGCCTCCCCCGGTCTTGCCGGGCGACCATCGACCAGGACTTCAGCAATGCCGTAGCTGGGCCAGGCGTGGTAGGTGCCATGCGTGCATTGCGCGATAAAGGCGACCATTTCCGCGCTGCCGTATTGATCGGTCACCTGGCATTCGAACGCCTCCTCTGCGGCATGCCGCTGCATCTCGGTCAGGGTCTCAGACGAGGTGAGAATCGCGCGTGGGCGGATGTGGATTCCAAGTTCGCGCGCGCGGGATGCTATCAGTCCGAGCGCGGACGGATAGCTGTCGATGAGAGCGGGCCTGAAGGACGCAAGGCGCTCCAGGTAATCATCGATGCTGGCCGGTGTGATGTGATAAGTGGAAAAGAGCAGCGTGTTCGTGACCAGATTGTGGCGCCAGTAAGGGGGGGCCGAGGTGTGTGCCGGGACGATGGTACGACCGGCAAAGGTGGCGCACCGGTCCCTGGCGGCGATGCCAAGGCGTTCGCGCAGCCGATAAAAATGGGCGTAATTGCCCTGGAGGGCATCGCGGTTGCACCTTACGGTGAGAGGCGAGCCCGTGCTTCCGCTGGTGCAAACGCTCAGTGAGCCGCCGACCGCCTCGGCATGGAATCTGGCGGGTTGCTGGCGCACGGTATGCTTGTCGAGCAACGGCAGGGCCTGCAACCGATCGCGGGAATCGATGGTTCGCGGATCGATCCTCAGGCGGCGGAACATCTCCCGGTAATAGGGGACACGTTCCGCCGCCGAGGTGACGGTATCGCGCAGACGCAGTCCTTCCCTGCGATACATCTCGCGTGGCGAAAGCCGTTCCCATCCCTCGATTTCGCGTTTCAGCCTTGCGTGTTGCCGGCCAAACCGGCGCCGATACAGAACCAGACCGTATGCAGACAGGAAAAGGTTCTGTAGCGCGACGGGACTCGCCGTGTAAATCCGTTCGAGTGTGCTCATCGGAGATCTTTCTGTCCGGATGCAGCGAATCAGACGCAGAGAGGCGCGCCTGCCGTGGTGTTCGCGTCGATGGATTATGTCCCAATCATAATTCGGACCATGAACGTCAAAGTCCCTTGTTCCCAGGAGCGCTTCGCCTAGTGTATGCCACACTACTTCGCACGGCGCGTGGGCGGGCGTTGTTGAATCACCAGGATCCAATGCGGACGCTGGCGTATCAATCAGCGGCATCAACCAGCCGCATTGACATTCATTCCATGCCAAGAATTTCTTTGACTTCCAAGGCGGCCCTATGACCGCATCAGCACGTCGGCAGGTGGGGAACGAGGGGCATGCGGACTATGTCGCGCCTGATGGTGGTGCGGGGAACCATAGTGACTCGCGACGCACAGGACGAAGCACAGGGGGATCCTTCTGGGGCGGCATGCATGCAACCGAACGTGATGCCTCTGGCGCGACGCGTAGAACCGGCATCCTTGTGGCAGCCAAGGTTGCATAAGCTATATCTTTGGACTGCCAGCTTCCGTTTCCGGGGCGCACGTGAGCGTTCCCGGATCCCGAATAGGTGACGCTGGGATAGTCCGTTTCCCGTTCACGCTCTGAAAGGAGGCAAAGCAATGCGGGTGGGCCGCAACACAGGCGTCGCGGGCTGCGTGGGGGCCGGTAACTCTTCACACAGGACTGTTCCAACGATCGCGATCGGCGACCAGGCATGCCACGCATACTGATCCTCGCTCACTACTTTTATCCTTCCGCCGCGGTTGGAGCGAAGCGCATGGCGGAGCTCGCGTGTCTCCTGCGCGACGAAAAGTGGGAGGTAACGGTCGTGAGCAGCACTGCGGATGCCGTGCCGGAACTGGCCGAACGCATACAGGACATCGACGTAACCACCGTTCGTTTGCCGCCGAAACTCTATCCAGCCATTGCCTATTGGCCTAAGCGTCTTCTGCGCTGGTACAGGACCCGCCGCAGCGGGGGCAACCCTGGCGGGAACGCGGGTTCTATGTCATCGAGGCGTGAGCCTGCATCCGGCAAGCGGGAAGGCGTCGTGGGATGGCTCAAACGCCACTACCACGCGATGGAGTCTATCATCGATGAGAGCAAGCTCTGGTCGTTCAAGGTCCTGTTGCGCACATTGCGCATTCGCAAGTCATATGACTGGATCATCTCTTCGGGGCCTCCCCACTCGATCCATGTAACGGCAGCGCTCGTTTCCCTCGTCACGGGAGCGCGCTGGATCATGGATCTGCGCGATCCATGGGTGTGCAACCACAATTGGCCGGACAAGGAAAGGAGCGCAAGCGCGGTCCGGGACAGGATTGAGCGGTTTCTGGAGAGAAAGTGCGTCGGCCGAGCGCATGGTGTGACCGTCGCATCGCCGGGAATCGCGGTCGCGCTGAGGGCACGTATACCGTGGTCGGCGGACAAGGTGAATGTCGTTCTCAACGGATACGATCGGCGAATGGAATCCTCAGTCAATGCCAGGGGGGGGCTGCGGCTGCTCTATGCCGGGTCACTGTATCTCAATCGCAACCCCTTCCCGCTGCTCGATGCGCTACGTGAACTTCTGAGCCTCCCTCATGTGGACCGCCGCCGCGTAAGCTTCATCCTGGTGGGCCAATGCGAGTCATGGAATGGTCACGATGTGGCCGCCTGGGTACAGGCCGCGGGCATGCAGGACGTGGTGCGCATACTCCCGCCGGTGCCGCCCGCGGAGGTGGGCGCCATGATGAGGGATGCCGAGGTTCTGGTGAATTTCGCCCAGGGGCAACCGGAGCAAATCCCGGCCAAAGTGTATGACTACATCGCCGCCGGACGGGAGATGCTGCTTATCGCCGAAACGGACTCCGATGCCGCGCGGATTACCCGGGAGAGCGGCATGGGGAGGATTGTGGATCCTGATGACCCGGTCGGGCTGCGTTCCACGCTGCGGGAGCTTTACGCGTTCTATGTGGAAGAGGAGCGCGCGTTGGAGGTGGACGAGGAGCGCGTTAAGCGCTTCAGCAGGGAATACCAGAACAGGCAATTCCTGCAACTCTTCACGAAACCGCAGGAAGGCGCGGCCTGCCAGGCGCAGGAGGACCTATGAGGAACCGAGCACAGGAGGCGAAGCCCGCACCATTCGTCGGCCTGGTGATCTTCTGGTTCGGAATGGAGTACCTGAGGCCGCAGGATTACATCGGGATCATCGGCGTCCTCCGTCCGGGCTTGATTCTTCTCGTCATCATGGCGTTGGTCTGGTTGTTGCGCGCGGAGAAGTCCGCACTGAAAGACAACCTGATCATCGGCTACATCGTGTTCCTTGCCTTGGGGTTACTCTCAGTACCCTTCGCCAGAAACAACTACTGGGCACTGATGCCAAACGTTTACATGACCGCGGCTCTGGTCGGAGGCGTGCTGCCTGTCATCGCCTTCATAAACCGACCGGACGCACTGAGAAGGCTGTTCTGGTGGTGGGTGCTGTTCCATGCAATTGTCGCGGTCGTCGGCATACTCAACGGTGGTCGCGGCAGCGGATCCTTCATGGGCGACGAGAACGACCTCGCCCTGACCTTGGCGATGGCAATGCCGTTTGCCTATTTCCTGGCCACTCTGGACAAACGGGCGAGGATGAAGGCCTTCTTCATAATCGCGGGATTGTTGCTGGTGGCGGGCATCGTGGCCACCCGTTCGCGCGGCGGGTTTCTTGGCATGATGATGGCAACGGTCGGCATCATCCTCTTCTCGCGCAACCGGGTGCGCAATCTTGTCGGTGTCGCGATTCTGGCAGCAGCGGCGGCGTTCGTTCTCATGCAATCAGGCCTGACCGATCCGCCCGGTCGCGATCGGGACGACCCACGTTATCGCCAACGTCATGAACAGTCCTATTGGGATGAAATGCGCAGTATTCAGGATGCGACCGATGCGACACGTCGCTCACGCCTCTATCTGTGGGGCCGCGCGTGGGAGATGTTCCTGGATAACCCGTTGTTTGGCGTAGGGACGAGCAATTTCCCGTGGCGGGTACAGGACTACGAGGTCCGCGATCCAAACTTCGTGGGCGATGTGCGGTTCAGTGGCGGGCGTGTGGCCCATACGCTCTATTTCACCTTCCTGGCCGAGTATGGCCTCGTAGGCAGCACGGTGTGGGTATTGCTCGCAATAGGCATCGTTACCCGCTTGCGAAAGGCGCGGCAACGTCTGGAGGGGCTGGAGACCGACGATGCCAAGCTGCTCATGGCGCTGGCGCGAGCGTGCAGCGCAGGGTTGCTGGCATTTCTCGTGAGTGGCGCGTTCCTGACTGTGAACTACTACCCACACTTCTGGTATCTGATCGGATTTGCAATTGCCATCGATCGTACTGCCGCCGCGCTCCAGCCAGTCACAGAGGCTGGCAGGGCTTTCAGGGGCAGGCGTGTACGGCAGAACTCATCCAGACCTTCACCGGCATAGGCCTATGGCGCACATCGCCCACTTCATCGACACGAAACATGCAGGAGGTGCGGAGAGGGTGGTGGTGGATCTGTGCGGCAGACTGGCCACCACCGGCCACACCGTTGAGGTGTTTCACTTTGGCAATGAGTGGATAGCTGAATACGCCCGCAATCTCGGCTTCGTCTCCGTGGTGCTGTCACACCGCGCCTGGTACAAGTCGAAATGGACGGTTGGTCCCTTCGCGCTCTACATGGCCAGGATCCTGCGTGAGCGAGGCATCGAACTCCTGCATTCCCATCTGAATGGCGCGATTGCGGCCGGCGCCGTCGCTGCAACCCTGGCGAGGATACCGCACGTGGGAACATTGCATGATGTGTTCCATGTCGTGCAGGAGCCGTCACGGTTCAGGATGTTGAGGCTCGCCGCCCTGCTGGGGACCAGGCTTGTGGCAGTGTCCCATGACATGGGGACGCTTTATGACAACCTGAGTCGGGGACGGATTGGGATCGACTGCATCTATAACGGAGTGGAGGTGGACGACTTCAGGCGTGATGTCAGTGGCGAACGGGCGGGCTTCACGTTTGTTTCGGTCGGGCGGCTGGAGGCAATCAAAGGCTTCGATATTCTCATTGACGCCTTTGCGCAGGCGAAATTGGCGGACGCACGACTGCTCATTGTCGGTGAGGGCCGCGACCATGGGGCGCTTGAGGCGCAGGTGGCCCGACGCGGGTTGGAACAGTGCGTCGAATTCCTCGGCTTCCAGGCCGACGTATCGGCAGTGCTTGCGCAGGCCGACGCGTTCGTGCTGGCTTCCCGATCCGAGGGGCTTCCGTGCAGCGTCATCGAGGCCATGGCTTCATCCCTGCCTTGCATCGTGTCCGACGTAGGGGGAAACCGGGAGTTGGTGGTGGACGGCAAGACCGGGTTTCTCGTTCCGCCCGGGGACAGGGATACGCTCGCAGAGCGGTTGATTGCCTTGGCGTCAGACAAGCCTGCGGCCCGTCAAATGGGCGTCGCAGGAAGGCGGCGCGTAGAGGACAGGTTCTCGCTCCAGAATACCGTGCGCGAGTACAACGAAATCTACCAATCACTTCTTCCCGCCATGGGTCGCGCTTGATCGCCTGTCATCGGGAACGACGTCGCCCGGTTGATCGTCCCCGCCCTCACGTGCCCAATCAGGCACGATGAGGCTGTCGAGCGCTACCGCTGGCTGACCGCGCCCGATGGCCTGGTTACGTGAGGGCGATTCCATGGACCACCGGCAGGCTGTGGAAATTACGCGACGGCACAGGATGGTGCCGAGTTTCTCGAAACCGATGCGCTCATGGGCGCGCAGGGAGTCGGTATTCATGCGTGCAATCGTGGTGAGGAACACGGTGTCCGCCGGGCGGTCATTGACTGCCATCCAGAGCAGGGACGGGAACAGGCCCTTGAGCCGGTATTCGGGCACGATGTAGCCGTTGCCGAACATGGCGTGGTGTTCGCCAAGCATGAGCCGAAGCTGGCGCGGCCCATAGCCGTCGTTGGTGACGACGTACTGATGCCGAAACAGCCAGTTGTACGCCACGATGCGGTCGTGTTTTGCGATGGCGTAGCAGAGTGCGTCATGGGAGAGAAAGTCAAGAAACAGGCGGCGCATGAAACGGAAATCTTCGCCGTTGTCCAGCGATGCGAGCTCGTCAACGTGCGTCCGACCGGCAATGAAGTAGCGATAGTCGGGTCGTGGGCCGAACTTCATGACATGGGCGCGAGAGCGCAAGCGGAGCAGATGCGTGCCCTGGCGGAAGTACAGCCACGGGGGGACATAACCGTACGCACAGGCGATCTCAATCGTGTTCAACAGACCGGCCTCGCGGTAGTGCATGCGCGCACGACGCAGTTTGTGTGCCAGACGCGGGAACATGTGCGATTCCTGTGCGGGTTGCCGGCGGCCCGGGTCACCTCAGGCAGTATATGTCACGCACGTCGGGTGTCGATGCCTGGCGGGGATCCCGTCGGAGAAGTTTTCGGACGTGGATCCAACGCGCTGCCCGCGGTTACGCGACCAGGAGCCTAGCGGCCAGCGGCGGAGCGGGGCCGGTGCAGGGGTGACGGCGAGGCGCTGGACGGCTGCGCCGCCGGCGCCTCAGGCTCTGCAACCTGAGCTCCTCCGGCGATCGTGACCGCGCTGGCGGGGATCGAGGTCAGTCCGCGTCGCTTCGCATGGCGCAGAACGGCTCGCAGGGAGTGCAGGAAGTTGTCACGGTCGCGGGTCGTGGTAAGGAACGGGGTCAGACCCGGCACCAGGGTTGGGGAATGGAAGAACAGATTTGCGTATTCGTAGCCCCGCATCTGCATGGCGTCGATGAGCGACGTCATTTCGGACGTCGTGGCGCACTCGGGACTCAAGGTTGCGCGCTGATGTAACGACAGACGTTTGAGTAGCCCGATGAGCCGGAGCCGTCGCCACGGCCGGGTTCGCAGGAACTTCTCCACACGCGCCCGGCGACCGAACTCGCCCCTCAGGAAACCAACGCTCGCGGGCAACTCGATAAGCGTGCCGGAGGGCGACGCCTCGTAAAGGTTTGGAGGCGCGAAGCGATACGCCTGGGGGCCGACGAGGGAGTAGTCCGGTCCATGCTGCGAGGACCAGTCGGTATAGGCGGTCACGGATGTGTCTACCCGATAGCCCAACGAGCGCAGAACATCGGCGACATGAACGCCAAATCCCCACCGACCGGCGCGGAATGTGCGCGGGGGCGCATTGAATCGCTGGCTGAGCAGGTTGTGCAGTCGATGCAGCTTCTCGGCGACCAGTTCACGTTCCAGGTTGCAGAGCATGCTGTTGGGCGGGTGGTGTGCCTCATTGACCGGTGGTGTTGTCCACGGATGACAGTGCGCGCCGATTTCGCACCTGCCCTTGAGACGCTCGTCCGCAAGGGTGTCGACCAGATAATCGTCGTTGGCCATCGGCCAAGTGACCAGATAGGTGGGGATCACGCCTTCGGACACAAACAGGTCATGCAGCCGCCCAATCTCGCGCGCATTGCGGGTGCTGATGTGCCGATTGAAGGGGAGCCAGTTATCCTCTTCGGTATCTATGGTGATAACCAGCTTCATCAGTACGCCCTCCCTGGCACGGATGAATGGCACCACTGCAGGTGAAAGGCCGTAACGAAATGCGCTGCACGTGTGGCAGGAAACATCCGGAGCAGGCACACACTTCACTCGGCATGGGTCCCAGTGTAGCCCAGGGGCGGACCTCGTCCGAACACACGGAAACCATGTGGTCAATAGTGCCGCAGGACCTCCGTGCCACGAAGTCGTTGACGTTCTGCGGCGTGCGGCGAAGGTCTGAAGGTCTGCTATAAGATTTCAAAGGCTTCTTGAGTGCGCGGAGTCCGTCAGACGCTCAAGGCCAATGGCATGTCCGAAATGCGGGCCCATGGATGCGGCCCGTGAAGCGGGGCAGTGTGGCACGAAGCCATGGACGGGAGACAAAGGGATGATCGCGCTGCTGCGGGAGTGTGCGTCGTTCACGTTCTCAGCGCTGGGCATGCCCGAACGCATCCATCGCCGGGGATACGCGGACTGCGTGTCTATCCTCATGTATCACTGCGTGATCGCCGAAAGGCTCAGGGTCCCGGACTGGTGTTTCCTGCCGCGGGACAGGTTCGTCGCCCAGATGGACTACCTGGCGCGGCATTTCGAGGTACTTCCCCTCGATGAAGCCATCGCGCGTCTGAGCCAGGGCCGCATCGCGCGGCCGACGGCGGTGATTACCTTCGATGACGGCTTCCAGAACAACCATGATGTGGCCTTCCCGGTGCTCAGCTCCTTCGGGTTGCCGTTCACTGTCTATCTGACTACCGGATTGGTGAGCACGCAGCGCACCGTGTGGTTCTGCGACATACTCGATGCCATCGGCAACACGACGCGGCCGTCATTCGAGTGGCGTGGCGAACAGTATGGACTGCGGACGGCGCACACACGCGTGGAAGCGAGCGTCAGGCTTCAACGTGAGCTCAAGTCGTTGTCGCAAACGCAGTTGCTGGCGGAAGTGGCGCAGATCAGGGAGCAGTTGGGCTGCAAGTCGGAGCATGCCACCGGGCCGGGATCACCGTTCCGGATGCTGGACGCCGGGAGCATCAAGCGCATGGCGGATTCAGGTCTGGCAGAGTTCGGCGCGCACACCCACACGCACGCCATCCTTTCGAGGATCTCGCCATCCGAGGGTGAGGAGGAGATCACCCGGTCCATCGCTGAGGTTGAACGGATCACCGGTCGGCCATGCCGCCATTTTGCCTACCCGAATGGGCGTCGGGAAGATTTCACCCCAGCCTCTGTGGCGTTGCTCAGGGAGCTGCACATGAAATCGGCCGTGACGACCACGGCGGGACCAAATACGCAGGCGACGGATTATTTCATGTTGCGTCGCTACGGAATCGGGGCATGGACCTCCATGTCGTTTTTCAAATTGATGGTGCATCACGCATTGCACAGAGGCTGAATACGGCATCAGGAACTGCACGGCATTTCCTGGTGGCGGGTTGCGGCGGCGCGCCGCAGGCACATTCTTTCGAGGCGCTTGCGGGAGCTGCGTGTAGTCTCCGCGGAAATTCCACGTGAGCCGGATCCTTGACGTGCCGGGCTTGCAATGGCCGGTATTCACCGCGTTACGAAGTTGTGAGCGCATGCGGAGCATCGCTGCCCAGCATCGCCTGTGCGCGACGGGAAAGGCATGAGTGATTCGCGTGGGAATTCATCCTCCCGTGTCGTTGCGCGAAATGAATTCACGCTTGTGAATGTTCGTGGTCGATGGAACTGTACGGGAACGTGAGGGACAGGTTGTATGACGTCCGGCACAGGACATAACGATTGTGACGGCCGCCAATCCACGAATTGGTGATAATGCCTGACGCTATAATTGGGTCATTTTCCGCAAAGTCGCGGTACTGAGAGGAAACTGCACATGAACAAGGATGTTCGTTGTGCGATATCCATGCTGTTGTTGGCATTCGGCGGGTTTGTTCCCGCCGAGGCGGCGACGCGCTGGGACAACCCTTTGCCTCAAGGGAACGTGATCGAAGGTGTCGCGTGGAACGGTGAGCGCTTCGTTGCGGTGGGGAACAGCGGCACGCTTCTCGTGAAAGAAGGCGCGGGGAATTGGCGGCTCGCCAATTCCGGAACGACCGAATGGCTGAAGTCGGTGCGCTGGACCGGTAACCAGTTCGTCGCGGTAGGTAACACAGGAACGGTGCTTATCAGTCCCGATGGTGAGTCGTGGACCAGGCGTTCATCAGGTGGGAGGGCCCACCTTTACGGCGTCGAGTACGCGCCGGAGTTGGGACGTCTGGTCGCGGTCGGCGAGGGTGGCACGGTGATCACCAGCCAGGACGGCGCGAACTGGACCCGGCGCATATCCAACGCAGGCAGCGGCTGGCTTAACGACGTCGCGTGGAACGGGAGCCTTTTCGTGGCGGTCGGCGGCAGCGGGACCATCATCTACAGCGCCGATGGATTGAGCTGGGATCGCAGTGCTGATCTGCAGGACACGGACGCCGAAGGCGTCGTTGAGGGACCAAATCTGCAGGGCATCGCATGGTCCGGCGGCCGGTGGGTTGCGGTCGCGGCGGATTCGTGTGACGGCGGACGGTGCACCTACGCGAGCGCCAATGGGCGCACATGGGGCCCGGAACAGGAAAATCCCGGAGAGGGATTGTGGGCGGTGATCGGCCATGCCACAGGGTTTGTCGCCGTCGGCAATGACTGGAACGTCATATACAGCGGTAACGGCGATATTTCATGGGTTCAGGCCACTTCCGGGAGTGCCCGGCAGGATCTCACCGCTTTGGCGATGGGCGGGATGAATCTGGTCGCCGCCGGTCAACACGGACTCATCCTGGAGGCGGACAGTCCGGTGGGACCCTGGGCGCGGAGCGGCAGCAGCGCCGGAGAACTTAGTGACTTGAACGCCGTCGCGGCATCCGCACCGGGCCATGGAAGCAGCTATGTGGCCGTAGGCGCGGGTGTTCTGCTGTACAAGGCGGTCATTTCTGAAATCAACACCGTTGAAAACCCCGCGATCACTGTCATTCGCAACAGCTTGCAGGGACCACTGCCCGTGTTACGAGACGTGGCATGGGCGCCGGGCGGCTATGTGGCGGTTGGCGGCGTGGGCGGAGTCTTCAGCAGCGAACTCGGCGATGCCTGGTCGCAAGATCCCTCTGCTGGGATCCCGCAGGTCGAGTTGCACGGTGTTGCCAGGGTGGATGACCGGTGGTTCGTGTTAGGCGCGGGCGGCACCGTGCTGAGCAAAATCGACGGCGGTGCATGGGAAGAGCTGAGGACGGGTGACGAGTTATTGCGCGGCATCGCGGCGACCGGCTCGGAACTCATCGTCGTGGGCAGAGCGGCAACCGGCACAAGCGGAGTCATCCTGCGCGGCAGCACGACGGGCGGTGCCTTCACGCGGCGTGACTTTCCGGGAGCGGATTTGAAGGCCATCGCAGCCAACGGCAACGGCCAATACGTGGCGGTCGGCGCGGACGGCGCCTTCCTGACGGGCGACGGTGAATCGTGGCAGCAGGGTGTCATCGATGCGCGCTTCGATCTCACCGATGTGGTATGGGACGGTGTGCGCTACATCGTGGTCGGCGATGGAGGCCACCTCGGCAACCGCGGCAACACCTTTACCAGCACGGATGGACACAACTGGGAGCGCCAGACGCTGTCCGGCAACCGGCTGAACGGGGTGGCGGTTGCGGGCACCACGATTGTGGCCGTGGGCGAGGGCGGCACGATAGTGCAGAAGGCCTGCCCGTGTGCGGTGGACGACCATGCACGCACGACACGCAACACGTCAGTGCAGGTGGCTGTGCTCGCCAATGACATCGGCGAGGCGCTGTTCATCGCGGGCTTCGACGCACGCACCGCCCAAGGCGGTACGGTGCGCCTGGCCGGCAGCAGGCTTGCCTATACGCCGCCACGTGATTTCGCCGGCACCGATTCATTCGACTATGCCGTCGGAAGCCGTACGGACGCGGGACAGGACGTGGCGACCGTGACTGTCGCAGTCGACAGGGTCGTCAGCGGGACTGCGGGTAACCGGGGCGGTGGTGGCGGTGGAGGATCTGTGGCGCTGGAACTGCTGGGCCTTGCGCTGCTTGCGGGCTGCAGGAGGTACTGGCGACGGGTTTGATGGTCACGCGCTCCGGCGGGACACGCCGTGCCCGCCGGAGTACGTGCGCCTTTTCAAAGCGCCGCTTGCAAGGCGTTGGAAGGAGCGCTCTCCCGCCCGTTGGAGTCGATGGCGGTCATGGCGAGTTCATAGCTGCCGGGAACCACGCCTTCCAGGGTGAACGAGGTTGCGTACGGATCGTTGATGGTCACGGAATATTCCGTGGGATTATCCGTCGGTCCCCAATGGATGCGATAGCCTTTCAATTCGGATAGCGGCAACGGCTCCCCGTTTTCACGCTCCGTGGGTGCGCGCCAGAACACAGCGATCTCCCCGTCACCGACAGGCCATGGTTTCTCGGAAATCACGTCGCCGCCGTCTGCCACGCCGCCCCCGCCACCCCCGCCGCCACCGCAGCCGATGGTGAGCACGGCCGTTACGCACGCCGCTGCCAGCAACCGGCCGAAGGAATGAATGGAAGAAGATTTCTCGGTTGGGTGTATGCGCTTCATCTCGTTTCGCCTGTGGGTTAGGGCGAACGAGAATCTATCGGCCTGCGCGAAGAGGGTCCTTGTGGTGGTTCACACGCATGCCCGCCGTGGTTCACAAAACGGGCACAGCTTGACGAACGGCGCGACGTCTGAGATCAAGTGCGCATTTCGTCCGTGACCTGTGCGTGAAAACGCGGCCCGCCTAATTGACGATAGAAGTCTACGTAACACGCCGCGACGGCATCGATAGCGTAACGCGCTCGCACATGGACACAGGCCTGGGCGGCGCGGGTGATCGCAGTGGCGCGATCCTGCGCGAACGCCTGCAGGGCGCGCGCGTAGCCTTCCGGGCTGTGGTCGTGCACCAGGCATCCGTAGCGGCCGTTCTCCAGCACATGCGGCATGCCGCCGACGGCATGGGCGATCACCGGCACGCGCAAACCCATGGCTTCGAGCAACACCATGGGCAGGCCTTCGTGATCGGAACAGAGCACGAGGACGTCCAGTTGCGCCAGCATCGCCGGCATGTCGGGACTGAAGCCGTGGAAATGAAGGTGGTGAACGAGCCCGCGCCGCAAGGCGTCGTCTGCGCATTGCCGCTGCAGCGGACCTTCTCCGAACACGTGAAAGCTGAAGGCGCCTGGTTGCGCGCCTGCAAGGCGCTCGGCAGTCGCCAGAAAGATGTCGGGCCGCTTCACCGGCACGAGACGCCCGACCAGGCCCACGTGCAATCCGGCGCCGGGCAGTGGAGTGCGGTTTGCCGCGGCGGCCACGGCATGATCGAGTTCGTCGAAGGCCAGGCCGTTTTCGATCACTTCGAGCGCGAGGGAAGGGAAGCGCCTGCGCACGCTGGTCAGCAACTCGGGCGAGACGCACACGGCGCCATGTTGCAGGCGGGCGCTGAGTCTGTCCGCGAGATGCGCGGCATGTACGCGCCACGAGCGCGCCGGCTCAGGGGCACCGTGCACGGTGCGCACCGCGACGGCCCGCGCGCGGCCGGAGGCGGTGCGCGGCAGGGCGAGGGTAGCGAGAAGATTCTCCTTGTAGCGATGGCTGTGCACCACGTCGGGCGCAAGTTGCGCGACCAGTGAACGGAGGGCCGTGGCCAGCCGCGGCAGTCCCAGCCTGCGTTCGTCCAGCACGGTCACGGGCACGGCCGCCTCCCGCAGGCGGGTTTCGAGCATGCCGTGGTTGAGCAGGGCCGCGTGCAGCTGGATATCGCTGCGGCGGTGGAGCGCGCGCGCCAGCTGGTAGAGCTGGACTTCGGCGCCCGCCCAGAGATCACCCGAGGCGACGTGCAGCACTTTCAGTGTCATGACAGCGTGGCTCTCCCGGGGAAGAGGGTGGACGAGGCGGGACACGTGCCGAGCCCGGGTAAGTATTGCGGCGCGCCGTGGGGCGTCAAATCCCTGTGCGGTCACACGGCACTAAAGCTTTGGCCGGTGTTGCCGATTACGGAGGCAGAGATATGCGCCCATGATACCCATCATCCGTCTGTTGCCGGCCGTGGTCCTGCTGTCCGTTCGCGCGGATGCGGGCGAACTGCGCTATGGGGCCGCCCCCCATGAGGCGTCCTGGGAGCTGTTTGCCTCGCGGCTGGAATGCCGGCTGACCCAGAGCATCCCCCATTACGGCGTGGCGGCCTTCGTGCAGCGGGCCGGTGGCGACCTGGGATTCGAGCTGCGCGTGCGCCACGGCGCGCCCGCGGTCTCGGCCGGCATGCTGGCCTCGTTGCCGCCCTCCTGGATGCACACGGGCATGGCGCGGGAGATCGGCGCCGTTTCCCTGGCCCAGGGCGAGCGGCCGCTGCTGTTGGAGGCACCCATGGCCCGCCGGCTGCTGACGGACCTGGAACAGGGCCTGTTTCCCACGGTGACCTACCGCGACTGGGCGGACGGCCGCGACGAGGTGGTGGTGAGCGTGTCGGCTGTCAACCTGCGCCGGTCCCTGGATGGCTTCCACGACTGTGTGGCCGGGCTTCTGCCTTATCAATTCAAGGACATACGCTTCAGCACCCTGAATTTCCCCGTGGGCGGCACCAAGCTGGACGCCGCCGCACGGGTGCGCCTCGACCAGGTGGCCCAGTACCTGCTCGCCGACACCTCGGTACGCGTGCTGCTGCGCGGCCACACGGACAGCCACGGCTTCCGCCGGCAGAACAAGGCCCTGTCCCAGCGCCGCGCCGAGGCGGTGAGGGACTATCTGGTGCAGCAGGCCGTGGCGCCCTCGCGCATCACCGTGGAGGCCATGGGCGAGCGCAAGCCCGCGGCCAGCAACCGCAGCGCCGAAGGCCGCGCGCGCAACCGGCGCGTGGAGGTCAGCCTCATCCGCTAACAGGCCTGCAGGGCCCAGCGGGACCTGTGGGCGCACACTCAGGTATACTTCCGCAAGTTTTTCTGCCGGGCGGGCCGTACCCCGCGGGCGTCTTCCAACGGAGCATCCATGTCGCAGATCAAGAAAGTGGTGCTCGCCTATTCGGGCGGGCTCGATACCTCCATCATTCTCAAGTGGTTGCAGGACGTATATCAGTGCGAGGTGGTGACCTTCACCGCCGACATCGGCCAGGGTGAGGAGCTCGAACCGGCGCGCGCCAAGGCCAAGGCCATGGGCATCAAGGAGATCTACATCGACGACCTCAGGGAAGAGTTCGTGCGCGACTTCGTCTTCCCCATGTTCCGCGCCAACACCATCTATGAGGGCGAGTACCTGCTCGGCACCTCCATCGCCCGTCCCCTCATCGCCAAACGCCTGGTGGAGATCGCCAACGAGACCGGCGCCGACGCCATCGCCCACGGCGCCACCGGCAAGGGCAACGACCAGGTGCGCTTCGAACTGGGCGCCTATGCGCTCAAGCCCGAGATCAAGGTCATCGCGCCCTGGCGCGAATGGGACCTGACCTCCCGCGAGAAGCTCATGGCCTACGCCGAGAAGCACGGCATCGCCGTGGATTTCGCCAAGAAGGGCAAGAAGTCGCCTTACTCCATGGATGCCAACCTGCTGCACATCTCCTACGAGGGCGGCGTGCTGGAAGACCCGTGGAACGAGCCCGAAGAGGACATGTGGCGCTGGACCGTGTCGCCGGAGAGGGCCCCGGATCAGCCGACCTATTTCGAGCTCACTTACCGCAAGGGCGATCCGGTGGCCATCGACGGCAAGGAGATGACCCCGGCCGCGTTGCTCGCCGAACTCAACAGGCTGGGCGGCGCCAACGGCGTGGGCCGCCTCGACATCGTCGAGAACCGTTACGTGGGCATGAAGTCCCGGGGCGCCTACGAGACCCCGGGCGGCACCATCATGCTGCGCGCCCACCGCGCCATCGAATCCCTGTGCCTGGACCGCGAAGTGGCCCACCTCAAGGACGAGCTGATGCCGCGCTACGCCTCGCTCATCTACAGCGGCTACTGGTGGAGCCCGGAACGCAAGATGCTGCAGACCATGATCGACGCCTCCCAGCAGCACGTGAACGGCGTGGTGCGGGTGAAGCTCTACAAGGGCAACGTCACCGTGGTGGGCCGCAAGTCGGAAAGCGACAGCCTGTTCGACGCGAACATCGCCACGTTCGAGGATGACGCCGGCGCCTACAACCAGAAGGACGCGGAGGGCTTCATCAAGCTGAACGCCCTGCGCATGCGCATCGCGGGCCGTCGCCGCTGATGAAGGGGTGCGCCGCCTGCGCGGCGCACCATGCCAAGGAGGAGGAATGTCGAGCGATACCACGGTGGCCTCGCCGGCGCTGAAGCGCAAGCAGATCGAGCTCGTCTACCAGCAGGCGCCGGTGGCCATCGGCGGCGCCCTGCTCGTGGTGTTTCTCACGCCGTTCCTCCTGCGCGACGTCATCCACGCCACGCTGCTCTGGGGTTGGGCCGCGGTTACGGCCCTCATCTACGGGCTGCGCCTGGTCCTGGTCTGGTTCTACAACAGGACGCCTCATGCGCAGCGTGACGACGTCCGTTGGGAAAACCGCTACGTATACGGCGCCTTCGCCGCCGGCGCGGCCTGGGGCATCGGTACGGGGAGTTTCCTGTTCCCCGCCGATTCCGTGGCGCACCAGGCCATGCTCATCATCGTGCTCGCAGGTCTGTCCGCGTCCACGGTGGTGCCGCAGTCCTCCATACGCTGGGGCTGCACGGCCTACGTGCTCTCCTCCACCCTGCCCATCGGCGTGCGCTGCCTGACCTATGGCGACGAGGCGCACGTGATCCTGGGCGTGCTGGTGTTGATCTACACCGTTACGCTCATGATGGCCTCCCGCCACTCCCATCGCGCGGTGTTGAACAGCCTTTCGCTCGGCATCACCAACGCCATGCTGGTGCATGACCTGAGCGAATCGAACGCGCGCCTCAACACGGCGCAGCGTATCGCCCGTTTCGGCAACTGGAGCTGGGATCTGCGCAGCGGGGAGATGTACCTTTCCGACGAGGCCTACCGGCTGTTCGGGCTGGATCCTGCCCTGCCCGTGACGCGCCAGGCCTTTCTCAACGCCCTGCATCCCGAAGACCGTTCCGTCTACCAGCGCGCCGTGGAAGCGGCCCTGCAACGCACGGGTATGCTGAACCTGGAGTTCCGCGTGGCGCTGCCCGGCGGCGGCGTGCGCACCCTGCGCGACGAGGCCGAGGTGGTGCGCGACGCGGCCTACGGGCCGATACGCATGCAGGGCGTGGTGAGCGACGTGTCCGCGCGCGCGGCAGCGGAAGAGCAGACCCGCGAGGCCCTGCGCGAGCTGAGCAGGATCCTGGAGAACATGCAGGACACCTATTACCGTACCGACATGGACGGACGCATCACCTTTATCTCGCACTCGGTCAAGTCCCTGCTCGGCTACGACGCCCAGGAATGTCTGGGCATGCGCATCGGCGATTTTTACGCCAGTCCGCGCTACCACGATACCCTCCTGGCCGACGTTGATTTCCACGGCGGTTCGTTGCGCAACTATGAAATCCCCATGCAGCACCGCGACGGGCGTCCGGTGTGGGTTTCGGTGAACGCGCAATTCCTGCGCGCCGCGGACGGCAGCGCGCAGGGCATAGAAGGAACCGCGCGCGACATCACCGAGCTAAAGCGCGCCCAGGAGGCGCTCTACCGGGAAAAGGAAAGGGCCTTCGTCACCCTGCAGTCCATCGGCGACGGCGTGGTCACCACCGACGAGAACGGCCGCATCCAGTATCTCAACCCCATCGCCGAGCGCCTGCTTGCCACCACCAACGCCGTGGCCTCCGGCCGCCATTACCTGGACGTGCTGAAGCTCATCGACGAGGCCACCGGCGAGGCGCTCGGTGATCTGGTTCGCCTGTGCCTCACGCGCGACACCGGCGTGGTGCATGCGGATGAAGGCCTGCTCACCCAGCCCGACGGCACGCGTTACCACCTCAAGATCGTCGCGGCGCCCATGCGCGATCGCTTTGGACATCTGGTCGGCGCCGTGCTCGCGCTGCACGACATCACCGAGGTGATGGGCATGGCGCGCCAGCTCAGCTACCAGGCGAGCCACGACATGCTCACCGGCCTGTTCAATCGCCGCGTGTTCGAGCGGCGCGTGGAAGAGGCCATCCGCGACGCCATGACGAACGGCGGTTCGCATGTGTTGTTCTACATGGACCTCGACCAGTTCAAGGTGGTCAACGATACCTGCGGTCACAAGGCCGGCGACGAACTGTTGCAGCAAATGGCCTCGCTCATGCAGGGACGCGTGCGCGAGACGGACATCCTTGCCCGCCTCGGCGGCGACGAGTTCGGCGCCCTGTTCGAACGCTGTCCGGTGGACAAGGCGGTGAGTATCGCCGAGGGCATCCGCCAGGCGGTGCACGATTTCCGCTTCGCCTGGCAGGACAAGACCTTTGAAGTTGGCGTTTCCATCGGCGTGGTGCCTATCGACGCCGGCAGCGGCAACCTGGCCGAGGTGCTCGCCGCCGCGGATGCGGCCTGCTACGTGGCCAAGGACCGCGGTCGCAACCGCATCCACGTGTACCAGCCCGACGACCACGCGGTCGCCCAGCGCCACGGTGAGATGGAATGGGTGCACCGCCTGTCCGCCGCCTTCGACGAGGATCGCTTCCTGCTGTACGCCCAGCCGGTGGTGCACCTGGGCACCGATCATCCGATTTCACATTACGAGGTGCTGCTGCGCATGCGCGACGAGCGCGGCAACGTGGTGCCGCCCGGCGCGTTCATTCCCGCGGCCGAGCGCTACAACCTCATGCCCACGCTGGATCGCTGGGTCATACGCACCACGCTCAAGCTGCTGCGCGAAGCGCAGGGCAAACTCGCCTTTCCGCCGCTGGACTGCGCCATCAATCTCTCCGGCCAGTCGTTGTGCGACGACCACTTCCTGGAGTTCGTGATCCAGCTGTTCGAATCCACCGGCATCCCGCCCGAAAGCGTGTGCTTCGAAGTGACGGAAACCGCGGCCATTGCCAACCTGTCCCGCGCCACCCGTTTCATCAGCGTGCTGCGCGGCATGGGCTGCTCCTTCGCCCTGGACGACTTCGGCGCCGGGCTTTCCTCCTTCGGTTATCTCAAGAGCCTCCCGGTGGATTACCTCAAGATCGACGGCAGCTTCGTCAAGGACATGGTGGTTGACCGGGTCGATCGCGCCATGGTGGAATCCATCAACGAGATCGGCCACGTGCTCGGGCTCAAGACCATCGCCGAGTTCGCCGAAAACGACGACGTCATCCACGCCCTGGAGAAGGTTGGCGTGGACTACGCCCAGGGCAACGGCATCGAGCTGCCGCAGCCGCTCACCACCATCCTGGCGGCGCACGTGGATGTTCCGCTGAAGATTTCCAACAGCTGAGTCATCCCCGGCCGTTCAAGCCGGCGGGTAGGGCCAGCGAAATTCCCGGCAAGAAACCATGACAGATAACAAGCTCCACTGGGAAAACGTCTACACCACCCGGTCCCCGCTCGATGTGAGCTGGTATCAGGCCGAGCCGCGCCTGTCACTGGAACTGATCGCAGCCACGGGAATTGCACTGACGCAACCGATCATCGACGTGGGCGGAGGCGCATCGGTGCTGGTGGACCGCCTGCTGGATCAGGGTTTCACGGATGTTGCCGTGCTCGACCTTTCGCGCTACGCCCTGGCCCACGCACAGCGACGGCTGGGCGCCCGGGCCGGACGTGTGGAGTGGCTCGAACAGG
>JBFXES010000029.1:19527-22838 GCA_050179875.1 Thiohalomonadaceae bacterium | reverse complement strand
TTACCGCAGATTTCGATTTCTCCGTGGCCTTCGGTTGTTCTTCTCAGATGCGCCGCTTGAGTCCCGCCTGCAGGATGATGGAAGCGGCGATCTCCTCCACCGACATGGTGGTGGTATTGAGGAAGCGGATGTGTTCCCGCGCGTAGATCTCCTCCACCGCCGCCACCTCCATCCTGCATTGGCTCAGCGCTGCGTAGCGGCTGTCAGGGCGTCGCTCGCTGCGGATCTGCTGCAGGCGTTCCGGATCGATGGTGAGGCCGAACAGCTTGTCACGATAGGGCTGGAGTGCGGCAGGCAGGCGCGGCGTTTCCAGGTCTTCTTCCGTAATCGGGTAGTTGGCGGCGTGAATGCCGTACTGCAGCGCCAGATAGAGCGAGGTGGGCGTCTTTCCGCAACGGGACACGCCGGTGATGATCACGTCGGCCATGGCGTAGTTGCGCGTGGTGGCGCCGTCGTCGTTGTTGAGCGCGAAATTGAGGGCGCCGATGCGTGCCGTGTACGCGTCATAGCTGCCCATGCCATGGGAACGGCCCGCCACCTGCGAGGCCGACACGCCCAGTTCCTGTTCCATGGCGCCGGTGAAGGTGGTGAAGAAATCGATGACCAACGCGTTGCTGCGCGAGACGATGTCGCGCACTTCGCGGTTGATGAGCGTGGAAAACACCAGCGGACGGCAGCCGTCGGTCTTGGCGGCAAGGTTGATGCGTTCCACTGCCATGCCGGCCTTTTCCACGTTGTCCACGAAGGGCAGGCGCGTCTTCTGGAAGGTGATGCCCTCGAACTGGGTGAGCAGACTGCGCCCGAGGGTTTCCGCGGTGATGCCGGTGCCGTCCGAGATGAAAAACACCGAACGTCTGGCAAGAGAGTTGACGTCATTCATGCCCGCAGTATCTCAGGAGACCGCCATTTATGTGAAGTCCGCAAGTGCGAACGAAGACGGAAGAGAAAAGCTTAACCACGGGGGACACGGGGGAAACTCATGGATGGTCACCCTGTCTGTAGGAGCGGCCTCAGGCCGCGATTGCCGTCGGATACTGCACCATCGCGGTGAGGTCGCTCCTACGGAAAAATCTATTCCCCGTGTTCCCCCGTGTCCCCCGTGGTTAATGCTTTTTGCCTTTATGTCCGCTTGCGGTCATACGCGGACGTAGGCACAAGAAAGAAGGGCGGCTTGCGCCGCCCTTCTGGTTCGCCGGTCAGGCCGACTTGCCGGCCAGTTGCAGCCAGGTGTCGACGACGGTGTCGGGGTTCAGGGAGATGCTGCTGATGCCCTGTTCCATGAGCCACTGGGCCAGGTCCGGGTAGTCGGACGGGCCCTGGCCGCAGATGCCCACGTACTTGCCCTGCTTGCGGCAGGCCTCGATGGCCATGCGCAGCATCTTCTTCACGGCAGGGTCGCGCTCGTCGAAGGAGCCCGCCACCAGACCCGAGTCGCGGTCCAGACCCAGGGTGAGCTGGGTCATGTCGTTGGAGCCGATGGAGAAGCCGTCGAAGTACTCGAGGAATTCCTCCGCCAGCACCGCGTTGGACGGCAGCTCGCACATCATGATGATGCTGAGGCCGTTCTCGCCGCGCCTGAGGCCGTTCTCCGCCAGCAGTTCCACCACCTGCCTGGCTTCCTTCAGGGTGCGGCAGAAGGGCACCATCACCTGCACGTTGGTCAGGCCCATCTCCTCGCGCACCTTGCGGATGGCGCGGCACTCCAGCTCGAAGCAGGGGCGGAACGACTCGGAGATGTAGCGCGCCGCGCCGCGGAAGCCGAGCATCGGGTTCTCTTCATGCGGCTCGTAGTTGGGCCCGGCGAGCAGGTTGGCGTACTCGTTGGACTTGAAGTCAGACAGGCGCACGATGACCGGGCCGGGCGCGAAGCTGGCCGCCAGGGTGCCGATGCCTTCCACCAGCTTCTCCACGTAGAAGCTCACCGGGTCGGCGTAGCCGGCCATCTTGCGGCGGATGGCGTCCTGGATCTCCGGCGTCTGCTTGTCGAATTCGAGCAGGGCACGGGGGTGCACGCCGATCATGGTATTGATGATGAACTCCAGACGCGCCAGGCCAACGCCCGCATTGGGGATGTTGGCGAACTGGAAGGCGCGGGTGGGATTGCCCACGTTCATCATCACCTTCACGTCGAGCTTGGGCATTTCCTTGGCGTTGGTGCGCACCACGTCGAAGGCGAGCTTGCCTTCGTAGACGCGGCCGGTATCGCCCTCGGCGCACGATACGGTCACATCCTGACCATCCGTGAGGCGCTCGGTGGCGTCGCCGCAGCCCACCACGGCGGGAATGCCCATCTCGCGTGCGATGATGGCGGCATGGCAGGTGCGACCGCCGCGGTTGGTGACGATGGCGGAGGCACGCTTCATGATCGGTTCCCAATCCGGGTCGGTCATGTCGGTGACCAGCACGTCGCCGGGCTGCACGCGGTGCATCTGGCTGGGATCGGTGATGAGACGCACAGGGCCGGCGCCAATGCGCTGGCCGATGGCGCGGCCGGTGACCAGCACCTCGCCGGTTTCCTTCAACTTGAAGCGATCGATGGTCTGGCCTTCGGTGCGGCTTTCCACGGTCTCGGGGCGGGCCTGCACGATGTACAGCTGGCCGTCATTGCCGTCCAGGGCCCATTCGATGTCCATGGGACGGCCGTAGTGCTTCTCGATGATCATGGCCTGGCGCGCCAGATCCTGCACCTGCTCGTCGGTGATGCAGAACCTCATGCGATCGGCCTCGGCCACTTCCACGGTCTGCGTGGTGCGGCCGTGCGACTTGTCGTTGCTGTAGATCATCTTGATGGCCTTCTCGCCGAGATGACGGCGCAGGATGGCCGGGCGGCCCGCAGCGATGTTGGGCTTGTAGACGTAGAACTCGTCAGGGTTCACCGCACCCTGCACCACGGTTTCGCCGAGACCGTAGGAGCCCGTGATGAACACCGCATCACGGAAGCCGGACTCGGTGTCGAGGGTAAACATCACGCCGCTCGCGCCGATGTCGCTGCGCACCATGCGCTGCACGCCGGCGGACAGGGCCACTTCGCTGTGCTCGAAGTTCTTGTGCACGCGATAGGCAATGGCACGATCGTTGTAGAGCGAGGCGAACACGTGGTGCACGGCGGTAAGCACGTTCTCGAGGCCGTGCACGTTGAGGAAGGTCTCCTGCTGGCCGGCGAAGGAGGCGTCGGGCAGGTCTTCGGCAGTGGCCGAGGAGCGCACGGCGAACGCAACATCCGAACCGCTTTCCTGCTCGAGACGGCGGTAGGCGGCGGTGATGGCCTGCTGCAGTTCCTCGGGGAACGGCGTCTCGATGATCCACTGGCG
>JBFXES010000029.1:0-19427 GCA_050179875.1 Thiohalomonadaceae bacterium | reverse complement strand
GACTGAAAGAAATCGAATTCCTTGGCGGTCTGGAACAGCGCCACGCCCAGCACGGCGCAGTTGGTGGTGATGAGCGGAAGATAGATGCCCAGGGCGCGGAACAGCGCCGGGCTGAATTTCTTCATGGTCATTTCCACCAGCTGCACGGCCGAGGCGATCACTGCGATGTAGCTGATGAGCCGCAGGAACTCGATCTCGAAGCTGGTCAGCAGCGCGTTGAGGCCATACGCGCTCACCGAGCTGATGAACATTACCAGCGTGGTGGCCGCGCCCATGGAACTGGCCGTCTTGAGCTTGCCGGACACGCCCAGGAACGGGCAGATGCCCAGGAACATGGCGAGCACGAAGTTGTTGATGATCGCCGCGTTCAGGAATACGAAGGTCAAGGATTCACCTTGCATGGACCGCCTCCTCCACGAGCGCCTTGCGGGCCTTGCGTTCACGCCACCAGGCGAACAGCAGCAGCCAGGAGCCGAGTACAATGAAACCGCCCGGCGGAAGGATCATGACGAGCCAGGGCTGGAAGCTGTCGCCGAAGACGGGCACGCCGAACAGGCTGCCCATGCCGAACAGCTCGCGCACGCTGCCAAGCATGAGCAGGGCGACAGTGAAGCCGATGCCCATGCCTGTGGAGTTCACTGCCGTGGACAGCACCGTATTCTTGGACGCATACGCCTCCGCACGGCCGAGGATGATGCAGTTCACCACGATGAGCTGAATGAAGGCGCCGAGAGCCGCGTACACCGCCGGGCTCGTGGCCTGGAGGATGTAGTCCACCATGGTCACGAAGGTGGCGATGATGACGATATAGGTGGCGATGCGTACCTGCTTCGGGATGAAATGCCGCAGCATGGAGATGAGCATGTTCGAGCCAACGAGCACGAACAGCGTGGACACGCCCATGGCCAGCGAATTGGTGGCCGTATTGGTGACCGCCAGTACCGGGCACATGCCGAGCAGGGCCACGAATACCGGATTCTCGCGCCAGATGCCGCGCAGGAAGGTATCCATGGTGATGGGTTGGGTCACATCGGCACGCATCAGAGTCGACCCTCCGCTTTCAGGTGATGGTGCACGGCCGGAACCACTACCTGCGCGCTTTCATTGATGGCCTTGCCCACGGCCTTGGACGAGACCGTGGCGCCCGAAATGGCGTCGATCTGCCAGGGCTTGGTCTTGGTGCCGTGCTTGACCGTGACGATGGCGTTGGCGAGCGCGGAGCCGTCCGCATTCAGGCTGGCGTCCAGCGCCTCGAAGTTGGCCAGGAACGCAGGATCGCTTACGAGCTTGTCACCGAAGCCCGGCGTCTCGCGGCTGTAGACGATGCTGAAGCCGGTGACGCACTGGCAATCCGGCGAGTAGCCGTAGAGGAGGCGGATGGCATCGGCATAACCCTGCGCGGCCGCCTCGGCGGCAATGCCGACGAGTTTGCCGTCGGCATCGTAGCCGGCGTAGAGCGCGCGACCGCTGGCACCGCTCTCCTTGGCGTGAACGCCCTGATCATTGACCACGTAGCTGTTCAGTTGGGACGCCCCGGGCAGCACCTGGAACACCGCTTTTTCCAGGGCGAGACGGCGCTGTTCGAGGATGGTCGGCAGCGCCCACTGGTAGACCACCACGATGAGCAGACCGGAAATCAGGGCCACGAGGCCCAGCACGCGGATCAACGCGAAGCTGGAAGGCGCCCTGGGTTCAGCGAACACGACAGGCTGCTCGTTCATCGGCCAGCCTCCCGCTTGCGTTCACCGTAGATGCGCGGCTGCGTCACCGACTCGATGAGCGGTGAAACGGCATTGCCGAGCAGAATGGCATACATCACGCCTTCGTTCAGGCCGCCGAAATAGCGAATGATCACCGTGAGCACACCCATGAAGAGGCCGTAGATCCACACCCCCAGCGGCGTCACCGGCGAGGCCACCATGTCCGTGGCCATGAACACGGCGCCCAGCATGAGGCCGCCCGAGAACAGCACGAAAAGCGGCGCCGGGTACCTGTCGCCATCCAGCAGGAAGAAGAAGCCGGCGGTGACGAACGCGCCCAGCAGCATGGCTGCCGGAATGCGCCAATCCATCATCCGTCGCGCGGCCAGGTACAGGCCGCAGAGGAGTATCAGCACTGCCGAGGTTTCACCGGCGGAGCCGGTGGTCATGCCCGTGAAAAGGCTGGCCGTGTCGGTGACGACGCCCTCGAACTTCCACATTCCCATGGGCGTGGCACCGGTGAACCCGTCGATGCCCTGGGCCGCGACCCACTCGGTCAGCGAGGGCGGCACCTGCAGCGGCGGCGTCAGGGTGCTCGGGATGAATTCCACGAAGCGGTTCGGCAAGAACGCGGGCGTGAAGGTGGTGATGGCTACCGGGAAGGCGGCCTGCACGAAGGCGCGGCCTACCAGGGCGGGGTTGAATACGTTGTAGCCCAGGCCGCCGAACAGGGCCTTGCCCAGGGCAATGGCCACGAAGCCGGCCACGGCGCCCATCCACAAGGGGAAGCCCGGCGGCAGGGTGAGCGCGAGCAGCACGCCCGTGATCGTGGCGCTCCAGTCGGACAGCGTGCTGGAACGATCGCCCATCCAGTTGAACAGGCGTTCCGTGGCCAGGCAGGCGGCGGTGACGGTGAGGATCAGCGCCAGGGCGCTGATGCCGAATTGCCACACGGAAAACGCGCAGATGGGCAGCAGCGCGTACACCACGTTGCGCATGATCTGCGCCACCGTGACGGGCGACTTGATGTGCGGCGAGGTCCGCAGTTCAATCCTGGGCGTCATGCGGCGCGCTCCCGGTTGATGGCCTTGGCGATGCGGAAGTACTGCACCAGCGGGATGTTCGACGGGCATACGTAGCTGCAACAGCCGCATTCGAAGCAGTCATTCAGATGGTATTTCTCCTGCATTTCCGCATACAGGCGCTTCGCCGCCAGGCGGCCCATCTGTGAAGGGTTGAGCTTCACCGGGCAGGCCTCGAGACAACGGCCGCAGCGGATGCACGGGTAAATGGGCGGGGCTTCGGCCACGTGCTCCTGCTCGGGCATGACCAGGATGCCCGTGACGCCCTTGGTTACCGGCACGTCGAGCGACGCGACGGTATTTCCCATCATGGGGCCGCCCAGGATGATGTGGGTCGCATCGCCCTGATAACCGACGTAATCCAGCGCGAACCGCAGCGGCGTGCCCAGCGGGATGATGTAGTTGCCGGGCCGTTTGATGCCGGGACCGGCGAGGGTGACCACCCGTTCGATGAGGCCCTGGCTCTGCGGCAGCAGCATGCCGAGCTGGGCGAGGGTGCCCACGTTGTTCACCACCACGCCGATTTGATACGGAAAACCGCCGGAGGGAACCTCGCGCCCGAGCAACACCTTCACCAGCAGCTTTTCGGAGCCTTGCGGGTACTTGGTCCGGACGGCCTGCACGGTGATGCTGCCGTCCGCCGGCAGTTTGCGCTGGATGGCCTCGACGGCATCCAGCTTGTTGTCCTCCACGCCGATCACGGCGCGCCTGGCGCCGCTCACGCGCATGGCGATACGGACGCCGGTCAGCAGTTCGTCCGTGTACTCGAGCATCACGCGATGGTCGGTGGTCAGGTAAGGCTCGCACTCGCAGCCGTTCACCACCAGCGTGTCGATGGGGAAGTCCTTGGGCGGCTTCAGCTTGACGTGGGTGGGGAAGGCCGCGCCGCCGAGGCCGACCATGCCGGCGTCCTGCACGGCCTGGACGATCTCGTCGGGCGTCATCGTGTCCACGTCACGGGGCGCGCCATACAGCACGCGTTGTTCCGCCGCAGGATGCACCTTGAGAACGATGGCCTCGGTCTTGGGACCGCGGGCCGTGGGCATGAGCTGGATGGATTCGATCACGCCCGTGGCGGGCGCGTGCATGGGCACGGACATGAAACCGTCCGCGCGCGCGATGGGCTCACCGCGTACCACGTCCTGACCCACGTGAACGAGCGGAACCGCCGGCGCACCGAAGTGCTGCGACAGCGGGATGATCATGCGCGGCGCGAACGGCATCCGCCGAATGGGCAGATGCGCGGTTTCCTCCTTGTGCTCCGGCGGATGGACGCCGTGCGCGAAGGTTTTTCGCCTTAACAGGTTGAGCAAGCCCATGAATCGTCACTCAGGAAAAAAGAACGTAGGAGCGGAATGCACGCGCCACATGCCATGAAACCGCGCACACCTGGGCCCGCTCCTACGAAACATATGGAAACAACCCCATTCCGTCGGGGCGTTCCATACCCAAACCGTTACAACCCTTGTGGGAGCGAGCTTCTGCTCGCGACTCGACACGAACCGAGCCCGCTCCCACACACAGATGGCTCCTAGTGAAATTTCTCAGCTCGCTTCTTCAACTTTTCCAGATCCGGTTCGGCAGGGTTGAAGGGCGTGCCGGGATGGATGCATCCGGCGGTGCACTTCTCCGCTGCGCGGACCAGGTCCTTGTACGTGCAGCCCTTCGGGTTCACCACCACGGCCTTCTTCTGGTCGTTGTAGGCGAACACGGCCGGCGCGATCTTGATGCATTCGTCGCAGCTGGTGCATTCGGGGCTGTCGACCCAGGCCGGCTCGTAGTCCGCCGGAGCGGCGGCAGCGGCCGTGCCCGCGCCGTTGCCGCCGGCGGGCGCGGCGAGGGCGGCGGTGAATTCACCCACACCCTGACCACCCGCGAGGGCGAGCAGCCCGGCGGTGAGCCTCTGCGCCATTTCCTGGCGCGTCTGCTCGGCGATCTGGTCTGCGTTCACGGCGGCCTTGTCGAGGCCGGCGATGGACTTCAGCAGACGCCAGAAGTCACGACGCTCGATGCAGGAGTTCACCAGTTCCTGACTCACCAGCACGCGGCCCAGTCGCTGCTTCTGATCGACCGTCCAGATGTACGGATACTTGCCGTCGCGCTCGTCCTCGTCCAGCTCCAGGAACTCGTGCACGGGCACCATGTTTTCGTTCCAGGTCTCCGCCGGCGCCTTCTTGAAGTGCTTGCGGAAGCGGCCTTCGGTCACGGCGAAGTCGGCGAAGGTCATGGGCACTTCCAGCTTGGCCTTCTCGCCCTTCTCGTTGATGTAGTCGAGGGTGTACATGGGCCAGTCGGTGTCCATGGACGGATTGCCTTCCAGGTCCAGGCACTCGCGCCAGGTATTGCCCTTGTCCGGGTTGAAGCGCAGCAGCGGATAGGCGCGCGCTTCCATGGCGAGCTTGGTCTGGTCGTAGGCCTTGTCGTCGCCCACACCGTGCTCGGGCTGGCACACAGCGTACACGTTGAACAGCGCAGGACGGCGGCTGTTCAGGCCCTCGATGAAGCTTTCGATCAGGTGCGTCACGTTGCTTACGCCGCCCTGCATCACATAGCTGGTGCGATGGGCCATGGCGATGAGCGACATCTCCTTGCGGATCTCGACCTTGCCCTTCCACTGCTTGCCGTAGGGCGCCATGTCGGCCACCTGGGCCAGGTAACCCGAGGTGCAGCTCTGACCGCCGGTGTTCGAGTAGGCCTGCGTGTCGAGCACCATGACCTTGATGGGAATACCGGACATCAGGGCGCGGGACAGGTTCTGGAAACCGATGTCGTACATGGCGCCGTCACCACCCACGGAAACCACCGGCGGGCACAGCAGCCATTCTTCGTCGCTGAACTGCTTCCAGTCGAAGTAGGTGAAGAAGTCCTTGTGCTTCTCGGCATTGTATTCGCCGGCCAGTTCCAGCTCGGCCATGCGGATCGCCTTGAAGCCCTCGGCCATCTTCGCCATGTGGCCTTCGAACAGGCCCATGGCCATGGACGGCGAGTCCTGGAACAGGTGCGACGCCCACGGGAACGGGTAGGGGCTGAACGGGAAGGTGGAACCCCACACCGAGGTGCAGCCCGTGGAATTGACGATACCCATTTCGGCGCGGCCGCGGCCGGTGACGCCGTCGGTGTAGCGCCACTTGAGATCCTTGAGGCGCGCCAGCAACTGGGTCGCCCACTTGAGCCATTCGGGATCGAGCGCCTTGGCGATGCGACCCTCGTCCAGCTTGGCGGTGAGGCGCGCCAGGGTCAGGTCCGCATCCTCGTGCGCTTCCACCACCTTGCTTACCGCCTCGGTGTCGGAGAGATCCATGGTCTCGGCGAGCTTCAGGCGGATGTGGCGATCCAGGCCGTTGATGAGCTGATCCAGCTTGGCGAGGTGCGCCTTCACGCGCGGCTGCATGAGCGCAGTCACGGTGGCGGTGAACAGATGCAGCGCGGTCTTCTCGCCGCAGCCCAGACAGGCGCCGTCGCCGCACACCATGGAGCCGTAGGCGCGCTTGTCGAGCAGCAGGGTCTCCAGGGCGCCGATGCGTTCGTCCAGGTCCTCGATGCGGATGTACTCGGGCGAGGTGGTCGGCAGGTCCAGCCAGAGGTTCCACTCCTTGCGCAGGCGCTCGACGCTCTCGGGGGTCTGCTTCTCGATGGACAGGGCGTCGTCACCGCACACAGTCACGCACTCCATGCAGCCCTTGCAGGTGTACGGATTGACGGTGATGGAGAACAGGCCGCCACTGCCCTTGGCCTGCTTTTCCTTGTTCAGGTAATAGGGCTTGGTGACCGCGAACTTGAACTCGCCGAGTTCATTCTTGAACCATTCGAACTCGGTGTTCAGGCGCTCCAGGGCCTCGCCGTCCACGTCGGTGTCGACGATGGTCTCGACGATGGCCTGGGCGAGCAGGGCGTGCACGTCGGCCTTCTCGCCGGCGGCGTCGAGCAGGGCGCGCAGCTTCTTTTCCAGCGTGCGCGTGGCGCGGCGCAGATAGCGGGTCGGATTGCCGGCGGTTTCGATGCGGCGGATGGCCGTCTCGAACACCTCGGTCATGGAGTTGACCAGGCCGGGAATGGCGCTGTCCGGGCAGACGGTGTAACAGTCGCCGCAGGCGGTGCAATTGGCCGGGTTCCAGGTCGGATGCTCGAAACGCACCTGGGTCATGTCACGGAACACGCCCGTGGCGGCGGGCATGATGGACAGGCCGATGAACGGGTCCACCAGGTTGTCGTTGCCCTGACCAGAGATGTAGAAATTACCGGTCTGCTCCCAGAACCGGTGCACGTCGGACAGGCTCATGCTGCTCTCGGGCGTGCGCTTGAGCATGACGGGCAGGTGCGATTCCTTGCGCAGCATGGCCGGGGTGAACTGGCCCACCGCCTTCTCGGTGATTTCCTTCAGTTCGTCGAAGCCGCGGCGCACCACGCGCAGGTTGTCCTCGACGACGCGCGCGCCCTTGGAACCGAACTTGGACTCCAGCTGATCCTTGATGGCCTTGAACAGCTTGTGCTCGTCCAGGTTCGCCTGCTCCATCACGCCGGAGGCCTTGAAGAAGGCGCCCTGGAAGGCGATGCCCTGCATGCGGAACTGCAGCTCCGGATTGGAGGCCTCTTCACGGGCGATCTTGAAGGCGTCCACGTAGAACACGCGGATGTCGTTCTCGACGATGAAGCGTTGGGCCGTGATGGGGAACGAGCGCCACACCTCTTCCGGCGTCTCCAGGTGCGACTGGATGATGAACACGCCGCCCTTCTTCAGGCCGGCCAGCGCGTTGGAGTGACTGAATACGTTGGGATCGGGCGACAGCACCACGTCCACGAACTTGTATTCGGCATTGATGCGGATAGGCTCCGGGGCGGCCGACAGGTAATAGGTGGTCGGCTGGCCCTTCTTTTCGGAACCGTACTTCGGGTTGGCCTTGATGTCGTAGTCGAGCAGTTCGAACAACGTCATGGCCAGGTTCTTGCCGGTGGTCACCGCACCCCAGCCGCCCACCGAGTGCATGCGCACGGTGATGGCGCCCTTGGGCATGAGGTTCGGGTTCTCGCTGCCGCGCAGCGCCAGCTCGCGCACGCGCGGATAGGCCTCCAGCAGGTCCTGCTGATAGATCTCCTGCTTCGGGGAGTCGGGCTTCTCGCGCACGAAGTCCACGCCCAGGTAGAAGAACTTGCGGTGCTTGCCGTCGGGCAGCATGTTCTCCACCGCGGCGATGATGCCTTCCGGCTGCAGGTCGCGCGAGCCGAGGCCGAAGGAGCCGGAGTAGATCACCGGGATGTCCTTGGCGCCGAACGCGGCGTAGTCGGGGTAGGGCAGTTCGCTGCCACCGGCCACACCGTTCTCCACGCACTTGCTCACGGTGGCGCGGGTCTCGCGCGCCAGCGGCAGGTCTTCGGCCAGGGGCTGGTCGGTACGTTCGAGCACCGCCACGCCCTTCTTGCCCTTGAGCACGTGGCCGAGCAGATCGCCGGGGAATGGACGGAACATGGTGAGGTTGACCACGCCCACCTTCAGCTTGCGGGTCTCGCGCAGGTAGTCGGCCACCGCTTCGGCGGTGCCCACCACGCTGCCCTGGCCGATGATCACGTAATCGGCGTCTTCCGTCTTGTAGGTGCCGATGCGGCCGTAACGGCGGCCAGTGAGCTGGTAGAACTCCTCCATCGCCTGGTCGGTGATGGGCTTGATGTGCTCGAAGAAGTAGGGGCGCTGGGCAGCCACCGCCTGCATGTAGGCGTCCTGGTTCTGCACCGCGCCGGACACCATGGGGTTGTCCACGTCCCAGATGGACGGGATGCGGCGGCGCTTCGGGCCGTAGATCAGGCGCTGCGCCGGCGTTGGCGTGTCGATGAGGTCGTCCGGCCTGCCGAGGAACTCGGCGATGAGCGCGCGCTCCGGCACGCGCATGGATTCGATCAGGTGCGTGGTGAGGAAGCCATCCTGCGCCACGATGCCGGGGGTCAGGCTGAGTTCCGCCACCTTGTGCGCGATCATGTTCAGATCGGCGGCTTCCTGGGCGCTCTTGGCCATCACCTGGAAGAAGCCGGTGTCGTCCACGCAGTGGTAGTCGTCGTGGCCGGCATGCACGTTCAGCGTCGCCTTGGTGATGGCGCGGCAGCCGATGTTGAGCACGTAGGTGAGGCGCTTGCCCACGGCCGAATACAGGGATTCGTGCATGAAGGCCACGCCCTGCGCGGACGAGAAGTTGGTGGCGCGCAGGCCGGTCATGGACAGGCCGGCGGTCACCGCGGCGGCGGCGTGCTCGGATTCGGGCTCAATGAAGATCAGCGGACGGTCGGAGACGTTGATGTGTCCCTTGGAAACCTCTTCCGCCCAGTATTCACCCATGTTGGTCGAGGGCGTGATCGGGTAGGCACCCGCGGCATCCGACGACTCACGTTCGCACATGATGACGGCGGTGTTGCCGTCCATGGCGCGGCGCTTGCCCGGATACTTGAATGTCTTGGTCTCTTTCTTCATTACGAGATCACCCTATATCTTGCCGGCTTGCGCCGATCCGAATTTTTGAACGAAACAGTATCCTGCCGTCGGGAAGACGGTGCGTGTCAGTCGTCGCGGATTGTCAAACGCGCGGAAGCGGTTCGATGCGCTGCAGGGGTTCTTTGCGGGTGACGCGCCGGGCGTCGGCACCCTTGACGGCACCCTTTTCGCGGTCAAACCAGACGATCGCGCCGGTGGGGCAGCGCTCGATGGCGACGCGGGAGGCGAGTGCGTTTTTGCTGTAGTCGATCACGGCAAGATTGTTGCGGATCTGGATCAGGCCCTCGGGGGCATCAGCGGCGCAGCGGCCGCAGGCGGTGCACACCAGCTCGCAATGGGCTTCGCCTTCGTCGGCCAGGTCCTGGTTCTTGCAGGCCACCCACAGCTGGTGGCTCACGGGCTGGAGGGAGAACAGGCCCTTCGGGCACACCTCGACGCAGTCGCCGCAGGCGGTGCAGCGGTCCGCCGAAACCACCGGCAGGCCGTACTTGTTCATCTGGATGGCGTTGAAGTCGCAGACCGAGGCGCAGTCGCCCAGGCCGATGCAGCCCCAGGCGCAGCCCTTGCCGCCGCCGGCCACCACGGCCGCGGCCCGGCAGGTCTGCAAGCCCTGATAGCGGGCGCGGGTATAGGCCACGTGGGAACCGCCCGCACAGGCCAGGCGGGCCACCTGCTTCTCCACATGACCGGCTTCCACCCCCAGGTAATTGGCGATGGCCTCGATCATCTCGGGCGAGTTCACGGTACACTTGCCCGGCGAGGTCTTGCCTGCGACCACGGCCTCGGCGAAAGGACGGCAACCGGCGATACCACAAGCGCCACAGTTGGCCTTGGGGAGCATTTCCTCGACCTCGTCGATGCGCGGGTCTTCCTCCACGTGGAGGCGGCGGTTGGCCACGGCCAGCACGGTGGCCAGAACGACCCCCAGGCCGGACATGAATGCGCCTGCGACAGCGATGTTCGTCAACGAGTCCACGGACTTCGTAACCCCCTGTTCCGGTTTTACGGGCACGCCCTACCGGAAACCGGGCAAGGTGTGCGTGAACGAAGTCTATGTTCTGGCGGATTATTTGGCTCGATAATTATTTCAATCCTCAATATTGGTGAAACCAATACAAGCTTCGAATGGATAACACGCCCAACCTCTATTACAAGCAGAACCGCCTGAAACAGCTGCGCGCGTTCTGCCACACGGCACGCCACGGCAGCATTTCCCTGGCGGCCGAGACCCTGTTCCTGAGCCAGCCGTCAGTTTCCCTGCAAATTCAAGCGCTTGAGCGCGAATTTGAGACCACGCTGTTCGAGCGCCGGGGTCCCAGCATCAAGCTCACCCCGGAGGGCGAACTGCTCTACAAGCTGGCGGAGCCGCTGGTGGAGGGCATCGACAAGCTCCACGAGACCTTTGCCGCCCACCTGGGCAAGGTGGAGAACGGCGTCCTGAACATCGCCGCCGGCGAGTCCACCATCCTTTATATCCTTCCCGAGGTCATGAAGCGCTTTGCCCGGGCCTACCCCCATATCCGGCTGAAGCTGCACAACGTGACCGGCCGTGACGGCCTGGCCATGCTGCGCAAGGACGAGGCGGATTTCGCGGTGGGTTCCATGCTTGAGGTGCCGGACGACCTTATCTATCGCCCCGTGGTCACCTACAAACCGGCCCTGATCGTCCCCAAGGACCACCCGCTGGCCGGCAAGAAGGACATCCGCCTCGAAGACATCAGCCCCTACGGCCTCATCCTGCCGCCGCGTCACCTGTCCACCTGGCGCATCGTCGACCTGGTTTTCCGGCAGAACGGCGTGAGCTACCAGGTGGCCCTGGAGGCGGGCGGCTGGGAAGTCATCAAGAAATACGTGGAGTTGGGCCTGGGCATATCCATCGTCACCGACGTGTGCCTGACCGGGGAGGAGGAGCTGTCCGCCATTCCCCTCGACCATTACTTCCCCCGGCGCAGCTATGGGGTGGTGCTGCGGCAGGGCCGCTACCTGTCGCCGCAGGCTAAGCGTTTCATCGAGATCATGGAGACCGTCTACGTGCCGGACGGGGAACTGGCCAAGGCCGAGACGCAGGGCTCCATCGCCTTCGATGCCCTGCCGGGCGAGGACCTGGAAGAGGACGCCAATCCCTTCTGAGGCATCGGCTCGATGGCTCGATGCGTCCCCTGGAGGCGGGGGCCGAACGGACGGCTGCGCATGAAGGCGGGCCGCCATGGGCGTCCCGCCTCCATGCGGCCTGGCTGGCAGAGCCCTCGCGGCCCTTCTAAGCTGTTGAGACATTGGGCCCTTTGCCAGCCGGTGCCGAGCCTCGCACCCCCATCTCCGGAACAGACTCACATGATCATCCTGCTCTCGCCGAACCTGAGCGACGAACGTTTCAGCCGGCTCGCCCAGACGTGGAACGACGAGGTATTCGTGCGCGTCGAGCTTTCAGGGACGTTTTCGGAAGAGGAACTGGCGCGACTGGCTGCACAGGCCATCGCCCTGAAGCCCGACGACTTCGCCGACGTGGTGCTGGAATTGATCGCCGCGTGCCCCGAGGCGACGCCTGAGGTGCTGCGCAAGATCATGAGGCATGGCGACGACGGCGCCCGCGAGGCGGTATGCCAGCGCGCGGACCTCGACGGCGAGCTGCGGGTGCTGTGCGGGCTGGCGCAAATGCAACCGGCCTGAGATTGCCGCGGCTGCAAGGCGCAAGGCTTGTCTGCTGCAGTGGTGCGATTTCAGGCCGTTGGCTTTACGTCGTCACATGCCTGCTCAGCGCCAGGCCGTTGAGCATTACCCGCCGTCCAATTAGATACTCTTTTTTGAACCATTCCAGAAATCCCAAGGGCTGTGCCTGTGCATGGCAGCGGACGCGAAAAACCTCCGCCGCCTTGATCGAGCGCAAGAGCGTGTCGGCAGACTGCTGTTAAGATCCGCCGCTTGGCCGGCATTCCGGCCATGACAAGATTCGCTTGAGGTAACAGCATGGGCCGCGTAGAACTGGTCTGCCCGGCGGGCAGCCTGCCCGCCCTGAAGGCGGCGGTGGATAACGGCGCCGACGCCGTCTACATGGGATTTCGCGACGCCACCAACGCGCGCAACTTTCCTGGACTCAATTTCGACGAGGCCAATGCCCGCCAGGGCATAGCCTACGCGCGCAGCAAGGGCGCCAAGGTCCTGTTGGCGCTCAACACCTTCCCCCAGCCCAGGCGCTTTGCCGAATGGACCCGGGCCGTGGACCGGGCCGCCGACCTGGGCGTCGACGCCCTCATCCTGGCCGACGCCGGCCTGATGCATTACGCGTCCAAAACGCACCCGCAGTTGCGCCTGCACCTGTCGGTGCAGGGTTCCAACACCAATTACGAAGCGTTGGAGTTCTATCGGGAGCAGTTCAACGTCCAGCGCGCCGTGCTGCCGCGCGTGCTGTCGCTGGCCCAGGTGCAGCGCGTGGTCGAGAACACCCGCCTCGAAATCGAGACCTTCGCCTTCGGCAGCCTGTGCGTCATGGTGGAAGGCCGCTGCTATCTCTCCTCCTATGTCACCGGGGAATCCCCCAACACCTACGGCGCCTGCTCGCCGGCCCATGCCGTGGTCTGGGAGGAGAAGGGCACGTCGCGCAACGTGCGCCTGAACGGCGTGCTCATCGACTCCTACGGCGCCGGCGAAGCGGCGGGGTATCCGGTGGTGTGCAAGGGACGCTATCGGGTTCAGGGACGCGTCGACTACGCCATCGAGGAACCCACCAGCCTGTCGGTGCTTGACGTGCTTCCGCAACTGGTGCGTATGGGCGTGAAGGCGCTCAAGGTGGAAGGGCGTCAGCGCAGCCCGGCCTACGTAGCCCAGGTGACCCGTGTCCTGCGCGCGGCGCTCGATGCCTGCCAGGCCGATCCGGAGCGCTTCAGCGTGCGTGGCGACTGGACGGCGCAACTGGACAAGGTGGCGGAAGGCGCGACCCATACCCTCGGGGCGCTGGATCGCAAATGGCAGTGAATCAGCGGCATGACGGGCTGAACCGTTGTGGCCGCCGGAAGCAATGACATGAAGATATCGCTCGGTCCCATTCTTTATTACTGGCCCAGGGAACGGGTGCAATCCTTTTACCGCGAGGCGGCGCACTGGCCCGTGGACATCGTCTACCTGGGCGAGGTGGTCTGTTCCAAGCGGCGCGCGTTGCGGCCGGAAGACTGGCTGGAGATCGCCGCGGAGCTGCGCGCGGCAGGCAAGGAAGTGGTGCTGTCCACGCTGGCGCTGGTGGAGGCGGAATCCGAACTGATCACCATGCGCCGCATCGCCGGCAATGGTGAATACCCGGTGGAAGCCAATGAAATGGGCGCGGTGCGCCAGTGCGCCGGCCGCCCTTTCGTGGCCGGTCCGCATCTCAATGTGTACAACGCGACATCGCTGGCATGGCTCGCGGAACTGGGCGCCCGGCGCTGGGTGATGCCGGTGGAATTGTCCCGCGACACCTTGCTGGACTTCCAGGCGCAGCGCCCCGCAGGCATGGAGACCGAGGTCTTCGCCTTCGGACGACTGCCGCTGGCGTTTTCCGCACGCTGTTTCACCGCGCGCGCCTGCAATCTTCCCAAGGACGATTGCGAATGGCGGTGCGGCGATTACGCGGACGGCATGCTGGTGGAATCCCAGGACGACAAACCCTTCCTGGTGTTCAACGGCATCCAGACCCAGTCGGCCCAGAGTGCTAACCTGATCGCGGAACTGCCGGCCATGAAGGCGGCCGGCGTGGACGTGGTGCGCCTTTCCCCGCAGAGCGAGCACATGGCCGAGATCGTCGCCGCCGCCCGTGCCGTCATCGACGGCGCGGAATCACCCGAGGTGGCCGCGGCCCGGACGGCCCGATTGGGCGCCGGCACACCGTGCAACGGTTACTGGCTGGGCGGTGCCGGTATGGAATGGCGCGCGTGAAGCGCAAACGTGCATCATGAAGGATGCGCGGCTATGGCAATGAGGTGACGACATGGTGTTTCCCGTTTCCCTGGCGAAGGTCTCTGCAACCCTGCTGCCTGCCCTGGTGCAGGGCATGCGCATGGTGCCGGACAGCGTGCACAGCGCCGTGGTGGCGCGCATCACGAACCATCTGCTGAAAGGCCAATGGATACGCGAACAGCTTGCCGAACTGCACGGCAAGTGCTTCGCACTCCATATCCGCGACACCGGCACCGAGCTGCGTTTCGAAGTGGCAGGGACCCGGCTGGTGCAGGCGGCCGCTGGCAGCCGGGCCGACGTCACTATCGAAGGCAACATCCACGACTTCTGGCTGCTGGCGACCCGCCGCGAGGACCCGGACACCCTGTTCTTCCATCGCCGCCTGGCGCTCAAGGGCGACGTGGCGACCGGCTTACAGGTGAAGAATCTGCTGGATGCCATGGAATACGACACGGATGCGCATATCCGTGCCGTACTGGGCGAGCGTGCCGGCGCCGTTGTTTCCGAAGCGGTTTCCCGTGTGCGCAACATCTCCGGCGCCCTGCAGCGCCAGCCTTGAGCTGAAAAATGGACCAGGGAGCGAATCCCCTGGCACAACGCGGAGGACGCGGAGGGCGGAGGACGCGGAGGTTAACAGTCAACGATTCAACGCAGAGACCCAGAGACACGGAGACGCCACTTTGTTGGTGGCCTCCCTGGTTTGAAACATTTCTCCGCGTCCTCCGCGATGACCCATCGTCGTTGACCCATCGTCAATACCGCCGCATCTGCCCCACCAGCACGCCCTGGATCTTCACCCGTTCAGGCGCATAGCGCATGGGCTCCATGGCGGCGTTCGCCGGGTGCAGCAGTACCTCGCCGGAATGCCGCTGCAATCGTTTGAGCGTCGCCTCCTGCCCGTCCACCAGCGCCACCACGATCTCGCCGTCACGCGCCTGCTCGCGCGCCTCGATGATGACGTAATCGCCATCCAGGATGCCTTCGTCCACCATGGAATCACCGCGCACGCGCAGCACGTAACAGGGGGCGCGGCTGCGCAGTAGCGGCGGCACTTCGATGTGTTCCGGCTGGGCGACGGCTTCGATGGGGCGGCCCGCGGCGATGGTGCCGAGCAGGGGGAGGGTGTTTTCTTCGCCCATGGCCGCCGCGGTCAGGCGCAGGCCGCGCTGCTTGCCGTGAAGCGGTTCCAGATAGCCCGCGTTCACCAGGGCGCTGACATGCTTGTGCAACGAGCCGCGGGAGCGCAGGCCCAGGGCCGCGCATACCTCGTCCAGGGTGGGGGGATAGGCCTGCTGCCGCGCGTGCTCGCGCAGGAAATCCAGAATGGCTTGCTGACGCCGTGTCAGTTCCATGGGTGCGTCCTGATTGTCCGTTCTCCATCGGTTCTATATTATCGGCGGCCAGACGCCTGGAGAACCCCATGAGCCGGCCTGCCGAGAAAATCAGCACCACAGACGATCCGGTGGCCCGCCTGGCCGAGCGGCTGTCGTCCAAGTACCGCAGCCGCATCACGGGCGAGCTGGTGGTGCCGCCCCGTAACGGACGTTATGCCGACCTTCCCGTCGATCTGGATCCTCGCCTGCGAGAGGCCCTGGCCGCGCGCGGTATCCAGCGGCTCTACAGCCATCAGGCCGAGGCCTGGCGCCTGGCGCGCGCGGGCCGCCACTTCGTGGTGGTGACGCCCACGGCTTCGGGCAAGACCCTCTGTTACAACCTGCCGGTGTTGCAGGCGGCCATGCAGGCGCAGGCCAAGGCGCTTTACCTGTTTCCGACCAAGGCCCTGTCCCAGGATCAGGTGGCGGAGATCCTGGAACTGAACGAGGCCGGCGATCTGGGCGTGAAGGCCTTCACCTTCGACGGCGACACGCCGGGTGACGCGCGCAAGGCGGTACGCACCCGCGGCGACATCGTGGTTTCCAACCCCGACATGCTGCACCAGGGCATCCTGCCTCACCACACCAAGTGGGCGCAGTTTTTCGAGAACCTGCGCTTCGTGGTCATCGACGAGATGCACACCTACCGCGGCGTGTTCGGCTCCCATGTGGCCAACGTGATCCGCCGTCTGCGGCGCGTGTGCCGCTTCTACGGCTCCGATCCGCTGTTCATCTTCGCCTCGGCCACCATCGCCAATCCCGCGGAGCTGGCCGGCGCGCTGCTGGAAGAGGACGTCGCCGCGATCACCGAAAGCGGTGCGCCCGCCGGGGAGAAACGCCTGCTGCTGTGGAATCCGCCGGTGATCAATCCGGACCTGGGCATTCGCGCCTCGGCCCGTTCCCAGACCACGCGCATCGCCCGCATGGCGGTGAAGTCCCGGCTCAAGACCATTCTGTTCGCCCAGAGCCGGCTCATGGTGGAGGTGCTCACCAAGTACCTGAAGGACGTGTTCGACCACGACCCGCGCAAGCCCGCGCGCGTGTTCGCCTATCGCGGTGGCTATCTGCCCACGGAGCGCCGCGCCACGGAACAGAAGCTGCGCAAGGGCGACATCGATTGCGTCATCGCCACCTCGGCGCTGGAACTGGGCGTGGACATCGGTGCGCTGGACGTGTGCGTGCTCAACGGTTATCCCGGCACCATCGCCGCCACCTGGCAGCGCCTGGGCCGCGCCGGGCGGCGCAACCGCACGGCGCTGGGCGTGCTGGTGGCCAGCAGTGCGCCGCTCGATCAGTACATCGTGCGCAATCCCGAATTCTTCCTGGGCGCGAGCCCCGAGCACGCACGCATCGATCCGGACCAGCTGCTGATCCTGCTCGATCACGTGCGCTGCGCCGCCTTCGAACTGCCCTTCAACGCAGGCGAGAAATTCGGCCGCGAAAACCTGGCGGAACTGCTGGAGTACCTGGCGGAGCAGGGCATCATCCACCGCGAAGGCGAGCGCTGGCACTGGACGGCCGACAGCTATCCCGCCAACAGCGTGAGCCTGCGCTCCGTGGCGGAAGGGAACTTCGTGGTGGTGGATATCACCGACGGGCGCCAGGACATCATCGCCGAGGTGGATTTTTCCAGCGCGCCCATGACCATCTACGAAGGCGCCATCTACATGGTGCAGGCCAATCCCTACCAGGTGGAAAAGCTGGACTGGGACGGCCGCAAGGCCTTCGTGCGCCGCACCCGCGCCGACTACTACACCGATGCCATCGATTACACCAAGCTCAAGATCCTCGACGACTTCGCCCGCGACAGTGCGCCCGGCGCCGAATGCGCGCGCGGCGAGGTGCACGTGGTGCGGCGCATCGCCGGCTACAAGAAGATCCGCTACTACACCCACGAGAACGTGGGCTACGGCAACATCAACCTGCCGGATCAGGAAATGCACACCACGGCGGTGTGGTGGCAGATCCGTCCCGATGTGCTGGAACGGGCATTCGTCAGTCGGCAGGAGGCCCTGGACGGTTTCCTCGGCGCCGCCTATGCGCTCCATCACGTGGCCGCGCTGCGCACCATGTCCGAACCGCACGACCTGGGCCGCGCCGTGGGCGACGGCGACGCGCGCTGGTTCGCCACCGTGGACGCGGGCGGGCGCGGCCAGATCCGCGGTGACGACGGTAAGGTGATCACGGCCGACAGCCAGGGGCGTTTCCGTCCGGCGGTGTTTCTTTACGACAACTATCCCGGTGGTGTGGGGCTTTCGACGCCGTTGTACGAGCAGCGCCACGAGGTGGTGCAGGCCGCCCAGGCGCTGGTGAGCGCGTGCGACTGCCGCTTCGGCTGCCCCAGTTGCGTGGGGCCAATACTCGCCTCCGACGAGGAGCGCGGTTATTCGCCGAAGGCGGCGGCGCTGCGGGTGCTGGAACTCTTCCATGGCCGGGCTCAAGACTAGGCTCGGCCTGCTGCAAGCGCAGCGCGGTGTGCAGCCGGCACCGCCCGCGAGCGCGCCTGCCACCAACGCAGCGCCCGCCTCGTCACCGGTGAAGCGCCTGGCCGATCGCCTGCGCGAACTGCGCGCGCCCTCGGCGGCGCCGCTCCGTGCCGCGCGCACCGTGCCCTCGGCGGAAGACATGGCCGCACGCCTCGGTGGTGTCGCCGTTGCGCCGGGGCTGGTGCAGGTGGAGCGGCGCGTGCCGCTCGATGGTCGCCATGGCAAGCAGTCGCTCGCGGCGCTGCGCGGTGCGGTTGAGCTGCCCGATGCCCCCACGGCCGCACCGCATGGCTGGCTGTTCCTCGACACCGAGACCTCCGGCCTGTCGGGCGGCACCGGCACGGTGGCCTTCTTGTTAGGACTGGCGCGGGTGGAAGAACAGGAACTGGTAGTGCGCCAGTTCCTGCTGACCGCTTTCGCCGGTGAGCCGGCCCTGTTCGAGACCGCGAAATCCTGGTTCGACGAGGCCGAGGCCTTGGTGAGCTTCAACGGCAAGGCCTTCGACCTGCCGCTGCTCGCCACGCGCGCGCGGCTCAACGGCCGTGACGTGGCGCTGGACAAACCGCACCTTGATCTCCTGCACGCCACCCGCCGCGCCTTCGCCTCGCGCTGGGACGACTGCCGCCTCGCCACCGCCGAGCGCCGGCTGATCCGTTTCGAACGCGAGCACGACCTGCCGGGCGCCCTGGTGCCCGAGGTCTGGTTCGGCTTCGTGCAGCGCGGTGAGACCGAGCGCATTCCTGCGGTGCTCGAACACAACCACTGGGATTTGGTATCGCTGGCGGCGCTGCTGCCCATCCTGCATGCGGTGCATCAGGAACCCGGTGCCTGGGAGAGCGACATCCTCGCCGTGGCGCGCAGTTTCCTGCGCACCGGCGACGAACAACGCGCATACCGATTGCTGGCGGAACACGAGGCCATGCTCACCCCCGACGGCCTGCGGGAACTGGCCTGGCTGCATCGGCGTCGCGGTGACTGGCCACAGGCCTGCGCCCTCTGGTCGCGGCTGGCCGCGGAGGGTTGTGTGGAAAGCATCGAGCGGCTCGCCAAATACCACGAACACGTCGTGGGCGACTACGCCACTGCACTGGAATACGCCAACCGTCTGGGCGAAACGCATCAGGGACGTCGCGCGCGATTGTTGCGCCGCCTCGCGGGTTCGGAGGGTGTGTGCCTTTCCACTGCGTCTGGCGGTTGGTGACGCGGGGGGAAAGAACAACCACGGAGGCCAGGGAGAAGATGAAGGTTCTCCACCTGTGGTCGTTGTGTTCACGCGTAGGAGCCCACACCGTGGGCGAATGCTTTTTTTTAACCACCGCGGCGGTCTACCCCACCCGCGAATTCGCCGACGATGTCGGCTCCTACAAAGGAAGGCCGTTGTAGGAGCC
>JBFXES010000028.1:0-23430 GCA_050179875.1 Thiohalomonadaceae bacterium | reverse complement strand
TGCCGTATCGTAGGGCGTCAACTGGTAACCCTCGAACTCGCCGAACCCGCCATCTTCACCCTGCCTTGCCACCAGCGCTTCGACCCAAGTAGATGGAACCTCCCCATATTCAGCGGCCGCAATGATCTTGCGGGAAAGGGATACGACACCTTCATAAGGGATGGAATGGACGAATTCCAACGCCGCCGTTGCATCCCACTGCCCGTAATTCACCGCGCGCAACGCGCGTAATGCCTCCGAGGTGGATTGAAACGGGAGGGCTATATCGGCTTGGGTAGCGATCCGGCCATCGGGACCCGCATTCGAGACAACCCAATTAACCGAGGTTTGGGCAACCGCCTGCGGCGCTAGCGCCAAAAGGGCAAGGAGCGTGGCGAGGAAGGAAATAAAGTAGCGGAATATGCCGCGGGCCGTGTCGTCCATAACGCGATGGTCCCATCCTGATTGGGCTTTCGCGCGAGAACCTAACAAAGCAGATCACACGAGGCAATAGGGAATGAGCGACTCAGCAAATTCCGTATCGGGTTCTCCCGGAGGAACGGGGCGCTCAGGGCCGCCTACAAATTTTGCGGAAGAGCCGGTTTCGATAACCACCCGTTAGGTGCCTACACCGTGGGCAAAGACCTCAACCGGCCGGGGCTTAACCGAAACCGTGTTCGCCCGACGGAGTCGGCTCCTACAAGGCCAGCCGTAGGCGCCCACACTGTGGGTGTTGGAATGTGAGAACCGGCCCCACATTCGACTCCGCACTCTCGGGCCGTCAGTTCCTCGGCTTGGCGCGCGCCGTGGGCACGGCGCTCCACGGGTCGTCGGGCCAGGGGTGTTTGGGATAGCGGCCCTTCAATTCCTTTTTCACCTCCGCGTACGTGCGCTCCCAGAAGCCCTTCAGGTCCTGGGTGACCTGGATGGGCCGCTGCGCGGGCGAGAGCAGGTGCAGCGTGACGGGCACCTTGCCGAAGGCCACGCGGGGCGTGTCGGCCTGGCCGAACATCTCCTGCAGTTTCACCGCCAGCACGGGCGATTCACCCACCTTGTACGTGAGGCGTTTGCGCGATCCGCTGGGCACGGCGATGTGCGTGGGCGCACCCTCCTCCAGCCGCTTCTGCATCGGCCAGTCCAGGCGCGCCAGCAGGATGTCGTGCAGTTCGAGGCGCGCGAGGTGCTCCAGGCGCGTCAACCCCTCCAGGTAGGGCGCGAGCCAGTCCTCCAGCGTGGCCAGCAGCGCCGCATCGGAGAAATCCGGCCAGCCGTCTTCCGGTAACCAGTGGCGCAGGGATTCCACCCGCGCGACCAGTTCGCGCGCCGCATCGGTCCAGGGCAGCACGGTGAGACCGCGGCTGCGCACCGCATCGAGCAAGGCCGCGGTAATGGCGCCTGGCGGCGTCGCGGCCAGCGGCTTGCTCTCCAGCACCAGGGCACCGAGCCGCTCCTCGCGCAAGGCCGTCACGCCGTCGCGGCGCTCGTCGAAACGGACCACTTCACGGGTCTCGATGCGGTGCTGGAAATGGGCGCGGAGCTGCGCCGGGGCGATCTCCGCGGCCAGTCGCACGCGGCTGTCGTCGCCCCGACCATCCAGCACGGCCGCCACCAGCCAGGGCGCCCTGGCGAGATGGGAGCCCTGCGGCAGGCGCGCGCCGCGGCCGTTGGCCAGCAGCAGGCGTTCGCCATCGTTGCGCGCCTGCGCGATGCGATCGGGATAGGCAAAGGCGAGCAGCACGCCGAGGGCGGCATCGTCATCGCCAGTGTCCTTGGCATCGAGCAGGCGGCGGAATTGCTCGGAAACGCGGTTCACGCCGGCGCAGGCGTTGGGGTCCGCATCCAGGCGGCGTGCGGCGTCGCGGCCGCCGCGGCGGAAGGCGCGCAGTGCATCGAGGCGCAGGGAGAGATCCACGTCGCGCGCGGGGCCGCGGAACACGTCGCGCTCCGAGAGCAGCGCCGCCACATCGCAGGCGAGCGCGGCCAGGCCCAGGCGCCGGCCCTCGCGCAGCAGATGGCCGAGGCGCGGATGCACCGGCCATTCGGCGATCTCACGGCCGGCGGGTGTGATGCGGCCGTTTTCATCCAGCAGGTCGAGACCCTTCAGAAGGTCGCGCGCCTGTGCGAGGGCAGCACGCGGCGGCGGGTCCAGCCACACCAGGCCGTCCGCATCGGCGCCCCATAGCGCCAGTTCCAGCGCCAGCGGCGCCAGATCCGCCTCCACGATCTCCGGTGCGGCGAAGGGCACCAGACCGCGCTGGGTGTTCTCGCCCCACAGGCGATAGCACATACCGGGCCCGAGGCGCCCCGCGCGGCCGGCGCGCTGGTCGGCGCTGGCGCGGGCGATGCGCACCAGGTCGAGGCGCGTGAGCGCGCTGTTGGGATCGAAGCGCGGCACGCGCGCAAAGCCGCTGTCGATGACCACGGCCACGCCTTCGATGGTCAGGCTGGTTTCGGCGATGTTGGTGGCGAGCACCACTTTGCGCCGGCCTTGCGGGTCCGGCACGATGGCGCGCTGCTGCGCGTCCATGGGCATGTCGCCGTACAGCGTGTGAACCTGCACGTCGTGCGGCAGGTCCGCGAGCAGGTCGCGGGTGCGCTGTATCTCGCCCGCGCCCGGCAGAAACGCCAGGATGTCGCCGCGCGTCTCCGCCAGGGCACGGGACACCGCGGCGCGCATGATCTCGGGCAGCGGGCCTTCCGGGTCGCGCGCCAGGTAGCGCACGTCCACCGCATGGCTGCGGCCTTCGCTGGTGACAACCGGGGCGTCGAGCAGCTTCGCCACCGGGCCGCCGTCCAGGGTGGCCGACATCACCAGCAGTTTCAGGTCTTCGCGCAGGCCGCGCTGCGCGTCCACGCACAGGGCCAGGGCCAGATCGCTGTGCAAATGACGTTCGTGGAATTCGTCGAAGATCACCAGACCTACCCCGGACAGTTCCGGGTCGCGCTGGAGGCAGCGCGTGAGTATGCCTTCGGTGACCACCTCGATACGCGTCGCCGCGCTCACGCGGTTTTCGAAGCGGATGCGATAGCCGACCGTCTCCCCGACCTTCTCGCCCAGTTCCGCGGCCAGACGCTCAGCGGCGGCGCGAGCCGCCAGCCGGCGCGGCTCCAGCATGACGATCCTGCGCCCCTGGAGCCACGGCGCATCCAGCAGCGCCAGCGGCACGCGCGTGGTCTTGCCCGCGCCAGGCGGCGCCTGCAACACCAGATTCGCGCTGCGCGCCAGCGCCCCGGCGATGTCTGCCAGGACCGCATCGATGGGCAGCGCGTGTGTCTTCCAGTTCAGCATCATCTTGTCTTGAAGAAAAAAGCATTAACCACGGGGGACACGGGGAACGCGGGGGAAGATCGAAATATTCTCCAGCAGTAGGTCACGTTGGCGCGCCAGCGCCTACGTGACATTGCGGTGTGTCAGGTAGCGCTACGCGCAACCTGACCACGTGGTGAACAAATCACCGCGTACATCCCCCGTGTCCCCGTGGTCAATCGCTTTTTCTAAGGAACCTCTGCAAAAGTCCGGTTGGGACGTTCACGACCAAACGGCGTTGGCGTGTTTTCAATCACTTGCGAGGCTCCTATCCGCGGATGGCTCACTTTTGCAGAGGTTCCCTAACCTGCCGTGGCCAGATTGATGCCCTCTTCCATGACCTGGGCGAGGAAACGGATCTGCTCTTCGGTGATGACATACGGCGGCATGAGATAGCTGACGTTGCCAAGGGGCCGGAGCAACGCACCACGCGCAAGCGCATGCTGATAAATCCGCAGCCCCCGCCGTTCCTGCCACGGATACGGCTCACGCGTGGCCTTGTCCCTGACCATCTCCACCGCGAGGATCATGCCCCGCTGGCGCACCTCGGCCACGTGGGGATGGTCCGCGAGGTGCGCGGTGGCCTCGCCCATCACCCGCGCCAGTTCGCGGTTGCGCGCGATCACGTCGTCCTGCGCGAAGATGTCCAGGGTGGCGAGCGCCGCCGTGCAGGCGAGCGCGTTGCCGGTGTAGCTGTGTGAGTGCAGGAAGGCGGCACCGATGTTCTCGTAATCGCAGTAGAAGGCCTGGTACACCTCGTCGGTGGTGAGCACCACGGACAGCGGCAGATAGCCGCCGGTGAGTCCCTTGGACAGGCACATGAAGTCGGGCGTGATGCCCGCCTGTTCGCAGGCGAACATCGTGCCGGTGCGACCAAAGCCCACGGCGATCTCGTCGGCGATGAGATGGACCTGATGGCGGTCGCAGGCCTCGCGCAGCAGGCGCAGGTAGACGGGGTCGTACATGCGCATGTAGCCGGCGCACTGCACCAGCGGCTCGACGATCACGGCGCACACCTCGCCCGCATGCTGCTCCAGGGCCGCTTCCATATGCGCGAACATGCGCTCGCTGTAGGCGGCGCAGCTTTCACCCGCTTCGCGGTGGAAGCAGTCCGGCGAGGGCACGGCGATGCTCTCCATGAGCAGCGGCTGGTAGGTTTCCTTGTACAGGCCCACGTCACCCACCGCCAGTGCGCCCAGGGTCTCGCCGTGGTAGCTGTTGCTGAGGGTGATGAACCGGGTGCGTCTGGTCTCGCCGCGGTTGCGCCAGTAGTGGAAGCTCATCTTGAGCGCCACCTCGATGGCCGAGGAACCGTTGTCGGCGTAGAAGCAGCGGCTGAGTCCCGCCGGCGCCAGTTGCACGAGGCGTTCGGAGAGTTGCACCACGGGCTCGTGGGTGAAACCGGCGAGGATCACGTGCTCCAGTCGATCCAGCTGCGCCCTGACGGCGCCGTTGATGCGCGGGTTGGCGTGACCGAAGAGATTGACCCACCAGGAGCTGATGGCGTCGAGATAGCGCTTGCCCTCGAAGTCCTCCAGCCACACGCCCTCGCCGCGCCGGATGGGGATGAGCGGCAGGCTCTCGTGGTCCTTCATCTGGGTGCAGGGATGCCAGACCACCGCCAGGTCGCGGCGCATCCAGTCCGCATTGCTCATAGCAGGTAGTCGAGGGCGATGCCCACGAAGATGGAGGCGCCCACGTAGTGGTTGTGCAAAAAGGCCTGGAAGCAGCGCATGGGCTCGCGCGTGCGGATCATCCACTGTTCATAGGCGCTGAGCGCCGCCGCCACGGCGAGACCCGCGAAGTAGAGCTCACCCATGCCCAGGTCACGACCGGCGATGGCGAGCAGGATCAGGAACAGCACCTGTAACACGCCGATGATCAGCCGTTCGAAGCGGCCGAACAGGATGGCCGAGGACTTCACGCCGATCTTGAGGTCATCTTCCCGATCGGCCATGGCATACATGGTGTCGTACACCAACGACCACATGACGTTGGCGAAGAACATCACCCAGGCCGGTCCGGGCACCTCGTTGGTCAGGGCCGCAAAGCCCATGGGAATACCCCAGCCGAAGGCCATGCCCAGATAGGCTTGGGGCAGATAGGTGTAGCGCTTGGTGAACGGATAGCTGAAGGCCAGGAACGCGCCGATGACGGCCAGCTGGATGGTGAGCTTGTTCAGGAACAGCACCAGTCCGAAGGACACCAGGGACAGCACCACGAACACCATGACCGCTTCGCCCGGCTTGATGAGCCCGGCGGCGATGGGGCGGTCCTTGGTGCGCCAGACGTGGCCGTCGATGTCGCGGTCCGCATAGTCGTTGATGGCGCAGCCTGCGGAGCGCATCAGCACCGTGCCGATCAGGAAGATGGTCAGCACGAAAGGATCGGGCCGGCCCTCCCCGGCCATCCACAGCGCCCACAGGGTAGGCCAGAGCACCAGATAGATGCCGATGGGCCGGTGCAGGCGGACCAGGCGGTAGTAATGGCCGAGACGTTCGCGTACGAGGGAGGACATGGCGCGCAATCTTAGCAAAACCGCGGCCGCAAGCGGCCGTTAAGGCAAAAAGCATTAACCACGGGGGACACGGGAACACGGGGAGAACTCAACAATGGTTGCCCCTACCTGCGGACTCGGGCCGCGATAGCGCGGTATCCGACTGTCATTGGGCCTGAGCACCCTTCGGGCATAAAGCCGCTCCCGCAGAAACGGTTTCCCCGTGTTCCCCGTGTCCCCCGTGGTTAAGCTTTTCTCTTCCGTCCTCGTCCGCTTGCATTCATTTGCGGACGTTCAGGGCGAGGACGACGGCGGCGACCACGACGATGAGGATGGCCAGTTCGATCAGCACCACGTCAGGGCGTCCTTTTCAGAAGGGTGACGAAGGCGATGGCCATGTCCTGTTCGTCGGCCAGGCTGAGGTGGCACTCCCCTGCCCCCAGCGCCTCCAGCATCTCGGCGGCGCGGCCCGTGAACACGAGATAAGGGCGGCCCTTGGGCTCGTGGGCGACGGCGATGTGTCGCAGGGAGAGTCCGTCACGAAAACCGGTGCCCATGGCCTTCGCTACGGCCTCCTTGGCCGCGAAACGCTTCGCGAGGAAGGCGGCGGGTTTTGCCGAGGCGCGGAACTCGGCCATTTCCTCCGGTGCCAGCAGGCGTTCGGCAAAGCGCTCGCCGTGGCGGGCGAGGCTCGCCTCCATGCGCGCGATGCGCACGATGTCGGTGCCGATACCGAGGATCACCCGCGGCGTGCCTCCACCATGATGCGCTTCATTTCGCGCACCGCCTCCTGCAAGCCGGTGAACACGGCGCGGGCGACGATGGCGTGACCGATATTGAGTTCGCGGATCTCGGGGATCGCGGCGATAGGGGCCGTGTTGTGGTAGTTGAGTCCGTGGCCGGCGTTCACGTACAGCCCGGCGGCATGGGCCACGCGCACGGCATCGCGGATGCGCGCCAGCTCCACCGCCCTGGCATCACGCTCCTCCAGCTCGGCGTAATGGCCAGTGTGGAATTCCACCACGGGCGCGCCGCAGGCCACGGCCGCCTCGATCTGGCGCGGGTCGGGATCGATGAACAGGGAGACGCGCACGCCGGCGGCGGCCAGGCGCACGCAGGCGTCCTTCACGCGCGGGACCTGGCCCGCCACGTCCAGTCCGCCCTCGGTGGTGAGTTCCTGCCTGCGCTCGGGCACCAGGCAGCAGTCGTGCGGGCGGACGCGCTCGGCGATGGCGATCATCTCGTCGGTGATGGCCATTTCCAGGTTCATGCGCGTCTGCAAAATGCCGCGCAGCATCTCCACGTCGCGATCCTGGATGTGGCGGCGGTCTTCGCGCAGGTGCAGGGTGATGGCGTCGGCGCCCGCCTGCTCCGCCTCGATGGCGGCCTGGACCGGATCGGGATAGCGCGTACCGCGGGCCTGGCGCAGAGTGGCCACGTGATCGATGTTCACGCCGAGTTCGATGGGAAAGAGAGCGCTCACGGTTGTTCTTCCTCGTTGTCCTGAAGGCCCAGCGCACTGGCATACAGCGCGCGGCTTTCCAGCGGCCGCGTACCCAGATAGAGCCTGAGCACACGGCGCAGCAATTTCTTCACTTCGCGGCGGGACTGCTCGTCCGGCGGCACGCGCCCGCCGAGCGCCAGCAGCGCCCGTCCCGAGACGGCGTGCACCGTCGGCACATCGCCACAGCGGATGGCGCCGATTTCCGCCTGGTAATCATAGAGCGCGTCTTCGGCCAGGGGCTCGCCTTCCACATCCGTTTCCAGGGCCAGCCCGTAACCCAGTTCGGACAGCAGATCGCGCTCGAACAGTCGCAGCGCCCATTCTTCGTCGTTGCACAATGCAGCCAGGGTCTCGCCATAGCGCGCGAACAAGGCCGGATGCGGGTCCTCCCGCTCGGTAAGACGCAGCAGCAGCTCGTTCAGGTAAAAGGCACTGTAAATGGCCCGGCCCGAGAGCACGGGCACCGGCCCGCTGCCCTCCGCGTCCGTCAGGCTGCGCAGTTCACCGCGCCCGCTCCATGACAGCAGCAACGGGCGGAAGGGCTGCAACACACCCTGCAACCGCCCCTTGCCCCGCCGCACGCCCTTGGCCACCAGTCCCACCCGCCCGTGCTCCGCCGTGAAGGCCTCTACCAGCAGGCTGGTCTCCCGGTAGGGCCGCCGGTGCAGCACATAGGCAGGCTGGAGCAGGATTCGTTCGCCGGTCACGGGAAAAAAGCCTTAACCACGGGGGACACGGGGGACACGGGGAATTCCACGGATGTCATCGGAACGTGAAGGAGCGGTCTCAGGCTGCGATAGGTCTTGCCGCCTGACAGGAATCGCGGCCTGAGGCCGCTCCTACAGTAATTCAATTTCCCCGTGTTCCCCGTGTCCCCCGTGTCAGCGCTTTTCTCTTCAGTCATCCGAATAGCCGAGGCTGCGCAGGGCACGTTCGTCGTCGGACCAGCCTTCCTTGACCTTGGCCCACAGACGCAGGAAGACGCGGTACTGGAACAGCTTTTCCATGTCCTCGCGGGCCTGCTGGCCGACCAGCTTGAGCATGGCGCCGCCCTTGCCGATGACGATCTTCTTCTGGCCTTCGCGCTCCACCCAGATCACGGCGGCGATGTCATAGACCCCGCCCTCCTCCTTGAACTGCTCGATCTCCACGGTGAGGGCATAGGGCAGTTCTTCGCCCAGGTTGCGCATGAGCTTCTCGCGCACGATCTCGGCGGCCAGGAAACGCTGGCTGCGATCGGTAAGCTGTTCTTCGGGAAAGATCGGTTCGCCGGCCGGCAGATAACGCGGCACCTGCTTGCGCAGGGACGGCAGGTTGCTGTCCTTGAGCGCTGACACGGGCACCACTTCGGCGAAGTCGCGCTTGCCGGCCAGTTCACCCAGCAGCGGCAGCAGGGCCGTCTTGTCGGCAAACTTGTCCACCTTGTTCACCACCAGGATGACCGGCACCTTCACATCGGCGAGGCGCGACAACACCATGTCGTCCTCGGCGGTCCAGCGCCCCGCCTCGATGACGAACAACACCAGATCCACGCCCTCCAGCGAACCGGCCGCGGCCCGGTTCATGTAGCGGTTCATGGCCTTCTTCGCACCCAGGTGCAGGCCCGGCGTGTCCACGTACACGGCCTGGTAATCCTCGCCCGTGTCGATGCCCAGCACGCGGTGACGCGTGGTCTGCGGCTTGGCGGAGGTAATGCTGATCTTCTGGCCGATGAGATGATTCATCAGCGTGGACTTGCCCACATTGGGCCGCCCCACGATAGCCACGTATCCAGCACGAAAATCGGTCATTCAAGTACCTGCTAGCCGCACATGAACGCAAGCGGTCCCAGAAGAAAAAGCACCAACCACAGGGGACACGGGGAACACGGGGGATATTCATCAACGGTTACCGTACCTGCAGGAGTGGCTTCAAGCCGCGTTGTCGTCGGATACCGTGCATCGCGGTATGAGCACCCTTCGGGCATAAAGCCGCTCCTATAGAAACAATCGATTTCCCCGTGTTCCCCGTGGTTAATGCTTTTTGCCTTTCCTGCTGCTTGCGTTCACTCGCGAACGTTTACGAGACAAGTTGGTTCAGCGCCGCCTCGGCCGCGGCCTGCTCCGCGCGGCGGCGGCTGGCGCCCACGCCTTCGGTGGGCTCGGGCAGGCTGTGGACGAAACAGCGCACCACGAAAGTCTGGTCGTGGGCCTCGCCCGTGACCGAGACCACTTCGTAATGGGGTAACGGGAGACGACGCGATTGCAGGTGCTCCTGCAGGCGGGTTTTCGGATCTTTGAGGCTGCCAGCGCCGGACGAGACGTTGTCGAGATTGTCGCCGTAGAGCGCGAGCACGACACGGCGCGCCGCGTCGATACCACCGTCCAGATACACCGCTCCGATCACCGCTTCCATGGCGTCGGCGAGGATGGAGGCACGGCGAAAGCCGCCGCTCTTGAGCTCGCCCGAGCCCAGCTGGAGATAGTCGCCCAGGTCCAGACTGCGCGCCAGGTCAGCGAGGGTGTCGCCCTTGACCAGCGAGGCGCGCAGGCGGCTCAGGCGGCCTTCGTCCAGGGACGGAAAGCGGGCATACAACTCCGACGAAACGATGAAGCTCAATACCGCATCACCCAGGAACTCGAGCCGCTCATTGTGCTTGCTGCCGAAACTGCGGTGAGTGAGCGCGCTGCGCAGCAGGTCAGGCGCGCTGAAGTCATAGCCCAGCGCCTGGGTCAGCCTGTCGAGGGAGGGATTCAACTGGCCGGGACCTCCACGCGGTGGTTGAAGGTGAGCACCAGATCGATGTTGAACATGAAGGATTCGCGCACCTCGTAGTTCGCAGTCACATGGAAGGTACGACCGACACGTTCGATCTCGATATCCTCGGCCGTCACATTGTCCACGTTATTGATGGACAACCGGCGCATGACGGCGGTGCGCACCTGCTCCGGCGTCGAATAGGTGGCGAGCTTATCTTCATTGAGCGACCTGAGGGTCGAGCTCACGCCGAAGTCTTCCAGGTAGGCGGGAACCACCCTGAGCATGAAAAGCACGAAAACCGCCAGGACGGCGAGCACGAACATCCAGCTCACCAATGTCATTCCCCGTTGACGCTGCGCATGGTGCATGTTGTTTTCCCTCATTCCACGCTGGAGCCGATGCGCTGCCAGTTGATGGTGTCGCCGGCGCCGAGCAGGCAGGCGACCAGGCCGCGCTGGCCACAATCGATGTTCCACCAGATGAAAAAGGCCTTGCCCACCAGGTTCTCGTCCGGCACCGGACCCCAGAAGCGGCTGTCGCGGCTGTTGTCGCGATTGTCGCCCATGGCGAAATAATGTCCCGCGGGCACGGTGTATTCGAAGGGCCGGTCGAAGGCGCTGGGCAGCACCAGGATATCGTGCTTCACGTCCCCCAGTTGTTCCACGCGGTGGCTGGCGCCGGTCATGACGGCACCGGAGCCTTCACCCACATAGGTGCCGACGACGGTCTGGGCCATGGGCTGGCCATTCACGTACAGGACCTTGTCCTGGTACACGATGTGATCGCCGGGCACGCCCACCACGCGCTTGATGTAGTCGATGCGCGGGTCTTCCGGATAGCGGAACACCACGATGTCCCCACGCTCCGGCTCGCCCAGGTCCAGCACCTTGGTGTTGAGCACCGGCAGCCGCAGCCCGTAGGAGAACTTGTTCACCAGGATGAAGTCGCCCACCAGCAGGGTGGGCATCATGGAACCCGACGGGATGCGGAACGGCTCCACCACGAAGGAGCGCACCACCAGCACCGCGAGGATGATGGGGAAGAAGGAGCGCGAGATCTCCACCAGGGACGGCTCCTTGGCCGCCTCCTCCGCCGCTGCCCTGTCGCCGCTTTCCGCCAGTCTCGCCGCCAGCGCACGACGTTTCGGCGCAAAAAGGAGTGCGTCCAGCGCCCAGATGACACCGGTGATGAAGGTCGCGGCCACCAGTAGCGCCGGGAAACTCATGTTCATTTGTTGTCCTTGCCCACGTGCAGCACGGCCAGGAAGGCCTCCTGCGGTACTTCCACCGAGCCCAGTTGCTTCATGCGCTTCTTGCCCGCCTTCTGCTTCTCCAGCAGCTTGCGCTTGCGGGTGATGTCACCGCCGTAGCACTTGGCGAGCACGTTCTTGCGCAGCGCCTTCACCGTGGCGCGGGCAATGATGTGGGCGCCGATGGCGGCCTGGATGGCCACGTCGAACATCTGGCGCGGGATCAGCTCGGCCATTTTCTCCACCAGCTCGCGCCCGCGGTACTGCGCCTGCTCCTGGTGCACGATGATGGACAGCGCGTCCACGCGATCGCCGTTGATGAGCAGGTCCAGCTTCACCAGCTTGGCCGGCTGGAAGCGTTCGAAGTGGTAGTCCAGGGAGGCGTAACCGCGGCTCACGGACTTCAGGCGGTCGAAGAAATCGAGCACCACCTCGTTCATGGGCATCTCGTAGCTGAGCTGCACCTGGTTGCCCGCGTACAGCATCTTTTTCTGCACGCCGCGCTTTTCGACGCACAGCGTCATGACGTTGCCCAGGTACTGCTGCGGCACCAGGATGTTGGCCGTGATGATGGGCTCGCGGATCTCCGCGATGTAATTCACGGCGGGCAGCTTCGCGGGGTTGTCCACATGAAGCACCTCGCCCTTGGTGGTTTCGACCTCGTAGACGACTGTGGGTGCCGTCGTGATGAGGTTGAGATCGTACTCACGCTCCAGGCGCTCCTGCACGATCTCCATGTGCAGCATGCCGAGGAAACCGCAGCGGAAACCGAAGCCGAGGGCCTGGGAGGTCTCGGGCTCGAAGAACAGGGCGGCGTCGTTGAGGCGCAGCTTGCCGAGGGCGTCACGCAGGCCCTCGTACTCCTCGGCGCTGACGGGGAACAGGCCCGCGAACACCCGCGGCTGCACCTGCTTGAAGCCGGGCAGCGGCTCGGCGGCCGGGTTGTCGCTCTGGGTGATGGTGTCGCCCACGGGGGCGCCGTCGATCTCCTTGATGCCGGCGATCATGAAGCCCACCTCGCCGGCGGCGAGCGCCTCCGTGTCCTGCATCTTGGGGGTGAAGATGCCCACGCGGTCCACCTGATAGCTGCGCCCGGTGGACATGACGGTGATCTTCTGGCGCTTGCTCAGCGTGCCCTGGGTGACACGCACCAGCGAGACCACGCCCAGGTAGTTGTCGAACCAGGAGTCGATGATCAAGGCCTTGAGCGGGGCGTTGCGATCGCCCTGGGGCGGCGGAATGCGCTGCACCAGCGCTTCCAGCAGATCGACGACGCCGAGGCCGCTCTTGGCGCTCACGGCCACGGCGTCCTGCGCCTCGATGCCGATGATCTCCTCAATCTCGGTCTTCACGCGCTCCGGATCGGCCGCCGGCAGGTCGATCTTGTTGAGCACCGGCATGACCTCCAGTCCCTGGTCCAGGGCCGTGTAGCAGTTGGCGACCGTCTGCGCCTCCACGCCCTGGGAGGCATCGACCACCAGCAGGGCGCCCTCGCAGGCAGCGAGGGAGCGGGACACCTCATAGGAGAAGTCCACGTGGCCCGGAGTGTCGATGAAGTTCAGCAGATAGGTCTCGCCATTCTTTGCCCGGTAATTGAGGGAGACGCTGTGCGCCTTGATGGTGATGCCGCGTTCCTTCTCCAGGTCCATGGAATCGAGCACTTGGGCGGACATCTCGCGCTCGCTGAGACCGCCGCAGATCTGGATGAACCGATCGGCCAGGGTCGACTTGCCGTGATCGATGTGGGCGATGATGGAGAAGTTTCGAATGTGCGTGAGATCGGTCACAGTACAGCTTCCGCAATGGCAGCCGGGACAAACAAAGAGGCGCCCAGAGGGCGCCCCTTGTTGCCGTTGAACCGAGGGGACGAGCCCCTCGTCCCGGCCGCGTGATGGCAGGGGATTCTACCCCATGTTCACGCGGTGGATAAATACCGCTTGAGCTCGGGCGGATCGAGGAAATAGCGGCAAATCTCGGCGCCGTCGGGGCCTACCAGCACGGGGACGCTCTGACCGTAACGGGCCCGGAGTTCCGGATCACCGTCCACGTCCACCGGTTCCAGCTCGAATCCGAAGCTGCGGCGGTAAGGCTCCAGCTCTTCGAGTACCGCCTCGCACAGGGAACATCCGTCACGAAAATAGAAGGTCAGGCGCATTGTCGAACCTTGCCGGAAAGAAGCTCAACCACGGAGACCGCAGAGGCCATGCGAACTGCGGCAGCCAGCAGATACACATGGAGAGAGACCGTTTTCCTCGCTCCATGTTCTCCGTGACCTCCGTGGTTGAGCACTTTTTTCCTATTTCTTGACCGGCGGCACCTTGAGCGCCAGGAAAATGGGCCCGGAGCGGCGCTGCACCAGCAGCGGCACGGTCTTGCCGGCGGGCAGCTCGCTCACCAGACGCTTGAAGTGGGCGGCATTCTCCACGTTCACGTTGTTGATGCGCACGATGACGTCGCCCGGTCGCACGCCCGCGTCCACCGCGGGGCCCTGCTCCAGATCGCGCACCAGCACGCCGAACTTGCCGATGTCCAGTTGTTCGCGCTGCGCCTCGGTGAGATCCACCACACCCAGCCCCAGTCGGCTGTCCACGGCCTTGCGCGGCTCGGAGGCGGCGGCGATCTCTTCCTCGGCGGGCAGTTCGCCCACCTGCACGGTAAGCGTGCGCGGCTTGCCGTCGCGGATGACCTTCACCGGCGTGTCCTTGCCAATGGCGGTACGCCCCACCAGCGGCGGCAGGTCGGAGGAGTAGTCGACGACCTTGCCGTCGAATTCCACGATCACATCGCCCACCTGGATGCCGGCCTTGGCCGCCGGGCTGTCGTCGAGCACCTTGGCCACCAGGGCGCCGGAGGGCCGCTCCATGCCGAAGGACTCGGCCAGCTCGCGGGTCACGTCCTGGATCAGGACGCCCAGCCAGCCGCGGGTGACGTAACCCTTTTCCTTCAGTTGCTTCACCACGTTCATGGCCACGTCCATGGGAATGGCGAAGGACAGGCCCATGAAGCCGCCCGTGCGGCTGTAGATCTGCGAATTGATCCCCACCACCTCCCCGTCCAGGTTGAACAGGGGGCCGCCGGAATTGCCCGGGTTGATGGCCACGTCGGTCTGGATGAAGGGCACGTAGCTCTCGCTGGGCAGGCTGCGGCCCAGGGCGCTCACCACGCCTACCGAGACGGAATGATCGAAACCGAAGGGCGAGCCGATGGCCAGCACCCATTCGCCCACTTTCAGGTCGTCGGAACGGCCCAGTTTCACCACCGGCAGATTGCGGGCCTTCACCCGCAGCAGGGCGATGTCGCTGCGCGGGTCGGCGCCGACCAGTTCGGCGGTGAGTTCGCGCCGGTCGGACAGGCGCACGCGGATCTCGTCGGCGCCCTCCACCACGTGGTTGTTGGTGAGGATGTAACCCTCGCCATCGATGATGAATCCGGAGCCCAGGGAACGATCGGGCGGCATGGGACCTTCGTGCGGGCCGTCACCGAAAAAGCGGCGGAACAGCTCGTCCCACGGGCTGCCTTCGGGCAGGGGCGGGAATTGCCGGTGGCCCGGCGGCAGCGCGCCGGCCTTGTCGGGCTCGGCCTTCTGCGTGGTGCTGATGTTGACCACCGCCGGGCCGTATTTCTCCACCAGGCCGGTGAAATCCGGCAACTCGCGCGCGCCGCAGGAAGCGGAAAAGAGCACGCCCACGGAAACCAACAGGGCGGCGAAAAGACGCCCCGAAGACGCAGCGAACCACAGCTGTCGCATGGCTGAACCTTTCTTTCGTCTTGTCACTACCTGAATCGAACGGGAGAGAATTCCACCGACGCCTGGCGCAGGATGACGGGACGGTAACGCGGGTCGGCGGCCGCGCGGCGCCCGAACACATGCACCCAGCCGAAACCTGCGGCGAGGCCCATCAGGCCTGCCAGTGCCACGGCGAGGTCCTGGCCGGGTGCGAGCGCATCGCCGATCAACGCCGCCGCCAGCATGGCCAGCAACGGCACCAGGTACACGGCCACGGAGCCGCGCACCAGGGCGTCGTCACGCAAGCCGATGATGACGCGGTCGCCGGGTCTCGCCCCTATGGGATTGAGCGCGGCCATGCGCAGCCGCCGCTGGCCAAGGACCTTGGACAGGGCCGACGTGCCGCAGCCGCTCCGGGCTACGCACTGACCGCAACTGGTCTTGCGCTGGATGACCTCCACCCAGGCCGTCTCGCCCTCGGCGGCATAGACCTGCACCGTTTCCTCGATCACGGCGCTGGCTCCGCACGCATCACCGAATCGCCGATGAGCCGCACCGTGGCCGCGGGCACTTCGCCGATGACCATGATGCGATGCCCCTCGTGCTCGCGGGCGTAGACGTTCACCGCGCCCTTGCGCGAACTGCCCATGAACTCGCTGTCGCCGTTCTTCTGCTCGATGAATACCGACACCGACGCCAGACCGTCGCTGTAGACCAGATGTTCCACGGGCCGGGTCATGGTGGGCAGGCGATGGAAGCGGCGCCCCTCGTGCCGGAAGCCGGGCGGAAGGCTTTCCACGCGCCAGGATTGCGCCGGAGAGTCCTTGGCGTCCGCAGCCGCTTCTTGCTCGCGGGTGTACCACACCATGTCCGCCCCGGCCGCCTGCGGCTCGAACAGGGCAGGCGGCAGCGGATTGGCATGGACCTCGAGCTCGGTGAACATCAGGCGCTCCACGGCCTTGCCGTTCTCGTCCACGAGCTCGGACTTGAGCAGCAGCGCCGTGCCCTGCTCCAGCCAGACGTTCTGGCCGTAGCGGTAACCGTCGCGCGGGCGGATGACGATCTTCTGCGCGGCATGCCCGGCAACCCGCTCGGCGCCCGCCACTTCGGCGTCGTAGTAGTCGTCGAGCTGTTCGAGACGCGTGGGAAGATTGATCGGGAACGGCCGCGACGGCCCGGTGGCGTCCACCACCACGGCCTTGTCGTCGGGCAGGATGCAGGTGACCTTGTCGTTGTCGCGGATCACCTCGCGGGAGACGCCGTCCAGGGTGACCAGGCGTTCGCGTTCGCCGCCCGCATCGGCGCCATGGAAGATCTTCATGGACTGCATGCTTCCCATGTGCTCGTAGACGAACGTGCCCTGGTAATTGAGGGCGTGGGCGGCGCGGGACATGCGACTCAGCCAGTCGCGGGCGTCATCGGTGGGGTTTGCCAGGGCGCCGAGGGGAAACAGCAGGCCGAGAGCAAGCAGGGAACGTGAGACGATCATCGGGCCTACTCGCCCTCCGCACCCTGACTCACGATGCGGACGTACGGCAACATGCCATGCATCCCCGTGGAGACCGAGTGCTCGTTGTGATTCACCAGGTAGGCGTCCAGGCGCGGGTCGGTGCGCATGGGCTGCTGCGCCACCATCTCTGCCGCGGCCTGTTCCTTGGCGGCCATGGTCGGGGATTCGTCATAGACGGCCTGGAAGGTCAGGATGGCGATGGCCGCCACTGAGGCGGCGATGGCCATGCCTGCGGCCTGGCGCAGCCAGGGGCGGAAGTCCCGCTTCCTGCGCGGCGGTGCGAACACCACCGGTTCATCCCGCAGGGCGTCGTGGATCCGGGCGCTCAGATCGAACCTGACGTGGTCGGGGAGCGTACCGTGCAGGGCGTCGCGGATCAGGTGATAGCGCTGCCAGCGCCCGGCCAGATCGGCATCCTTGCGCAGGCGCTGCAGCACCCCGGGAAGCTCACGTTCGGACAGTTCGCCGTCCATCAGTGCGGAAATCTGCTCGTCAACGCTGTTAGCCATGTGACACCCGCCAAAAAGCCTTTCGGCATTTCATGTTTTCATGGTCCGAGCAGCGGCTTGAGCCGCTTGTCGATGGCCTCGCGCGCCCGGAAGATCCGTGAGCGCACCGTGCCGATGGGGCACGCCATGGCCAGAGCGATATCCTCATAGCTCAAACCTTCCAGTTCCCTGAGCGTGATGGCGGTACGGAGATCCTCGGGGAGCCCTTCGATGGTTTCGAAGATCACCCGTTCGATTTCGTCCCGTTGCGCCAGCAGCTCGGGCGAGTCTCCTTCCCTTAGACCGGGCTCCGCCTCGAATTGCACCGCATCTTCCATGTCGACGTCGGTGTCAGGCGGCCGACGTCCCTGGGAAACCAGGTAATTCTTGGCTGTATTGATCGCAATGCGGTACAGCCACGTATAGAACGCGCTCTCGCCGCGAAAGTTGCCGAGCGCGCGGTACGCCTTGATGAACGTCTCCTGCGCCACGTCCAGCGCCTCGCTGTGGTCGCGGACATAGCGGGAGATCAGCTTGACGATCTTGTGCTGATACTTCAGTACCAATGCGTCGAAAGCTGCCTTGTCTCCCTTTTGTACCCGCTCAACCAGTTGCTGGTCGACATTTGTTGCGCCCATTCGGGCTGACTCCTCCCCGTACAGGGCTAACGAACCCCTGCACCCGCCATAGACAACTCATTTGCCGCCGAGTTCGCGCCCCTTCCGGATCGACACCTCTTGCCCATATCATAGAAGGGCTTATGGCGTCCCGGCATGGAACCCGGTTTCCCTTCATTTTCATTGTGTTATTAACCAAGTGCAAGAAGGTTTCATGAATCCGGAGACGGTTTCCTGCGATGTCCTCATTCTAGGCAGTGGTGCGGCGGGGCTAACGGCCGCGCTGAACATCGCCGATCATGCCTCGGTGCTGGTGGTCTCCAAGGGCAGCCTGGCCGAAAGCTGCACGCTCTACGCCCAGGGCGGCGTGGCCGCCGTGCTGGACGAGGGCGACTCCATCGAATCCCACGTGGAAGACACCCTCCGGGCCGGTGCCGGGCTGTGCCACGAGGACGTCGTCCGCTTTACCGCCGAACGCGCACCGGCCGCCATTCACCGGCTCATCGCCCTGGGCGTGCCCTTCACCCTCGAAGAAGACCAGAGCGGCTTTCATCTCACGCGCGAAGGCGGGCACAGCCATCGCCGCATCATCCATGCGGCTGACGCCACCGGGCGCGCCATCGAGCAGAGCCTGCTGGAGCATGCCCGCCGTCACGCCAACATCACCCTGCTCGAACAGCACATCGCCGTAGACCTCATCACCACCGCCAAGCTGGGCCAGGGACGTAACCGCTGCGTGGGCGCCTACGTGCTCGATCGGGTACACGGCAGGGTGAAGGCCATCGCAGCACGCTTCGTGATCCTGGCCACCGGCGGCGCGAGCAAGGTGTACCTCTACACCAGCAACCCGGACCTGGCCACGGGCGACGGCATCGCCATGGCCTGGCGTGCGGGCTGCCGGGTGGCGAACATGGAATTCATGCAGTTCCATCCCACCTGCCTCTATCACCCCAAGGCGCGGCGCCTGCTGATCACCGAGGCCATCCGCGGCGAAGGCGGCAGGCTGCTGCTTCCCAACGGCCAGCCGTTCATGCATCGCTTCGATGAGCGCGCCGAACTGGCGCCGCGCGACATCGTGGCGCGCGCCATCGACCACGAGATGAAGCGCCTGGGCGTGCCGCACCTGTACCTGGACATCAGCCACCGGCCGGCGGAGTTCATCAAGAGCCATTTCCCGACCGCCTACGAAAACTGCCTGAAATACGGCATCGACATCACCCGCGAGCCCATTCCCATCGTGCCTGCGGCGCACTTCACCTGCGGCGGCGTCATGACCGACCTGCGCGCGCGCACCGATCTGGCCAATCTGTATGCCGCGGGCGAAACCGCCTTCACCGGGCTGCACGGCGCCAACCGCATGGCCAGCAATTCGCTGTTGGAATGCCTGGTGTTCGGCCATGCGGCGGCGGACGACATCCTCACGCGGCTGCACGACGTGCCGCCACCGCCGGCGCTGCCGGCGTGGGACGAGAGCCGCGTCACGGATTCGGACGAGGAAGTGGTGGTTTCCCACAACTGGGAGGAATTGCGCCGCTTCATGTGGGACTACGTGGGCATCGTCCGCACCAACAAGCGCCTGGAGCGGGCCAAGCGGCGCGTGGATCTGCTGCTCGGCGAGATCGCCGAGTACTACGGCAATTTCCGCGTCACCCACAACCTGCTGGAACTGCGCAACCTGGCGACGGTGGCCGACCTCATCATCCGCTCGGCCATGGCCCGCAAGGAAAGCCGCGGTCTCCATTACACCCTGGATTACCCGCAGCGTGACGATAGCCGGCCGCCGCAGGACACGGTGCTCGCCCCCGGGCACGGCGGCGGCGGCTGGGATTGACCCGCCCACGATCGCCGCAGCGGCACTACTCGCCTCCCGCTGTCAACCGCAGGTTTGCCGTGCTGTCCTCACGTCGCGCCCAACGACGTGACGCTCTCCGCGACGCCGGACACCTCACCGATTTTCGCGTCGACACCCATCGCGCCGATTTCCTGCCGTTCCAGATGCGCGAGCATGAGCGGATACACGTCGCGCGCGGCGTCCTTGCCGAAGATGCAGTCGATGTGACCATAGCCGGGAATGACATGCCGGCGATAGAGGCCCTGGTCGTTGCGTTCCCTCAACCACCGGAAGGTCAGTTCCGTGCTCTCGGGCAGGTAGCAGCGGTTCTGCTCACCGTGGAGGAAGGTGACGGGCAGGGCGAGGCGTTCGACGTGCGGCAGGTACACGTCGCTGCCCTTCCCGTCCACCACCTGTCCGCGCCGCACCATGGCGGCGAGCTGGGCCATGACCTTCATGTTGGCCACGCCGAAGCCTTCGTGCAGGGTGTCGTGCGTGGCGGCGTTGAGTTGTGCGTGCCGGTAGAGCAGTCCGTAGAGGAAGGTCACGCGGTGGCACACGGGGCTGTTGCAGCGCTCCCCGCGCGGCAGGGGCTGCAGGCGCAGCAGCCGGTTGAACATCCGTGCGGCGAAACCGGCGCGTGCATCGGTGTAGGCGTTGAGGTGGCCCACGCCCATCCCGCGCAGCAGCGAAGGCAGGCGCAGCGCCGCCTTCAGCCGCGTGAGCCAGGGTGCGCGCATGTGCGCCGAGACCTGCGAGAACACCACGGAACGTACGCCCTGCAGACCCGCCAGCAGCGCCATGGTGAGCGTGACGGCGCCGAAACAGTGGGCGATGACATCGACGGCGTGCGCGCCCGTATGCGCGCGGATGGCATCGATGGCCGCGGGATAGTCCTCGTTGGCCACCTGATCGGCGTCGAGGTCCTGCGGCGCTGACGCCAGCAGGATGCTGGCGCGGTGGTCGAACAGCCACACGTCGAAGCCCGCGGCGCACAGATACTCCACCAGGTTGGTGTCGATGGTATCGAGGGAGAATATCCGGCTCGACACCCCGAGCCCCGGCGAGAGCATGACGGGACCGCGGTCTCCGCCGCGATAACGCGTGAGGCGCAGGGTCACGCCGTCGCGCGTCCTTAGGGTGTGCAGCTCCGGCGCCGGCGCGCGCAAGGGCCTGCGTGGGCGCGCGGCCTGCACCGGGTCGTGCACGTCCGCGGGCGCGAGCACGCCGCCGTAGAGTTCAATGAGCCGTGCCGCGAAGCCGTGGCCAAAACGCGCCAGGGCGTGCAGGGTTTCCAGACCCGGCGCAGCGCCGGGCGACCGCAAGGTGCGGAGCTGCCGGGCGAAGTCCTCCGGCTGGATGTGCAGCGTGCCGGTGAGATCCACGCCTTCGCCGCTGATGGTCACGAACAGCGTGGTGGTGTCGGCCCAGGCATCGAAGCCGGGGTCGTCGCGCAATTCCTTGTAGCCTTCGAAACGGAAACGGCGCCCGTCCGCGGCGGTCAGCATGGCGGCGTAGGTCATGCGCCGGGTTCCCGTGGCGTTCCCGTCGCGCAGCATGAGGCCGAAGCGGCCTTCCGTGGCGAGCAGTGGGCGGCCGTCGAGCAGTGCGCACTGGGCGTTGCCGGCGAACTCCGCAGGCTCGCCGGCCATGAGGGCGTCCAGATCGGCGGCGTGCACGGTGAAGGTGAAATGGAAGGCATGGCGTTCGCCCTGCGGTGTCCGCACCTCCCCGCGCATGGTTTCGGTGAACTCGATCCCGGCAGTGTCCGGTTCGTTCGGCAATGACCACGGATCCGGACGGTGCTCATCCACGTGCCAGCCCCGTTCCCGACAGGCCATGGCCGCGCCACGCTCCGCGAGCGCGGCGATGGTGAGCAAGGGGTTCACACCCAGGGAACGCGGCACGATGCTGCCGTCCCACACGTACAAGCCCGCATGCACCGCCGTGCCCTGCGTGTCGCTGAAGACGCGACCCGCGTGATCCACCACGCCCTGCGCCGCGTCCTCGCCCATGGCGCAACCGCCCAGCGGATGGACCGTCACCGGTCGACGTCCGAGCTGCGGGCTCCACAACGGATTCGTCACGAAGGTGCCGCCCAGGGCGCGGGTCGCCGCCAGCAAGGTGTCGTCCACGCGCTTGAACACGGGCTGATCACCGTAGCCCGGCCAGCGCACCACCAGCCGATCGTCGTCCAGCACCATGCGGCCGTTCGCATCGTCATGGGCCATGACCAGGAACGTGAGGGTATTGCCCGTGGCGCCTTCGCGGGCGGTGACCAGCGAGGCGGCGACGCGCTTGCCCTCCTCCCAGGCATCGGCGATGCCTGCGTCCGTGTCGCGGCCCATGAGCGCGGAGGTGGCGGCAAACGCCAGCGGCAGGGCTGGCGCCATGGCTCCCGGCAATGTCCCCTCCTCGATGACGAGGCCTTCCGCAAGCGGGCCGTCGCGCCTATCCACCAGGCCGGTGATGCAGGGCCCCACCGGAGTGTGCGGACCGGTGGAATCGCCGTGCCCGATGGCGTTCACCGGCCGATCGCAGTTGTAGGCGAAACCGATGGCATCGCCGTTGCCGCTGAAACGCTCGCCCAGGCGCGGCGACAGCGAGAGCCCCCGGGCGCGCGAGCGCAGCAGGATCTCCGTGCTGCCCAGGGTTCCCGCCGCCAGGACCACCACCCCGGCGGCGACGAAAAGGGGCGGCGCGTCGAAGGCCTCGCGACCCGAGCCGGGCGTGTCGAAATGCACCAGCCAGCCCTCTCCTGTGCGCTCCAGCCAACGCACCTCCGCGCCGGCGTAGATCTCCGCGCCGTGACGCAGGGCATCGGCCAGGTAGTTGTGGTCCGTGCTGCCCTTGGCGCCGCGATTGCAACCCGAGACGCAATCGCCGCACAGGTCACAGGCCGCTTGCACAAGCCCGGCGCCATTGGGCCCTTCGGCGAAGCGCACGTTGATGGGCGGCCGGGTGCACGACCAACCGTTGGCTTGCGCGCTCTCCGCCAGGGCCTCCAGCTTGTGCAAGCGCGGCGCGGAAGCGGGATAGGCGCCCGGCTGCAACATGGACTCGGCGCGCGCATAGCCCGCCTCCAGGCCTTCGGTATCCGCGCGCAGGGCCTGCGGCCATGCCGGGTCGAGGAACACGCGCGGGTCAGGCCGCACCGCCACGCCTGCATTGATGAGCGAGGTGCCGCCCAGGCCGCGCCCCACCACCACGTTCACGTCGTCGAACACGCGAATGTCGAACAAACCCTGTCTGGCCCCCAGTTCGTCCGGCCAGCCGTCACCGGGCAACGCCGCGCTCAGTTCGCGCAGGGCCTTGGCCGGCGTATCGGGGAAATCGCCGGGCCGGAATTCCCGGCCCCGTTCCAGCACGCACACGGACACGCCGGCGCGGGCGAAACGCGCGGCGGCCACGCCGCCGCCGTAACCGGAACCGACGACGACCGCGTCGTAGCGGGATTTCAGTTGGGTGATGGGTCTGGCAAGACGCATGGGCCCTCCGTGAGCAAACGATGTTGAAGCTCGGGCGAGGCTTTGGCACTTCACCCGCGAACTGGCGGCGGCGGCGCGACGGGTGCCGCCGTGATGCGCAGGCGCACCCGCAAGCGGCGCAAGGTATCCGCGTCGAGCGCGTCGGCCAGGATGACGAGGGTGCGCACGCGGCCCGCCGTTCCCTGAAAGCGCAGCACCACGGCGTAGGGGCTCACATAACACTCGGGGGCGAGGGTCGCCTCGCCGCTCATGCCGTCGGCGCTGGTGAGATGCCAGTCGCCCTCGGGGCGCCACATGGCTGCGGTGATGCGCCGCGCGCCGAGATGCATGCGCCAGGCATGAAACAGGCTCGCCATCACGGCAGCCAACAGGACGGCGCGAAGGAGTGGCGGCAGCGGCACCAAATTCTTTCCTGGCATGAATGTCGGATTGGGAAAGGATTATACCCTGTTTGCCAAAGTTGACGGGATTGTGAAATTCGAAGGAGGGACGGT
>JBFXES010000027.1:18890-23643 GCA_050179875.1 Thiohalomonadaceae bacterium | reverse complement strand
GCCATCCCCGCGCCCCTGCTCGAGCGCCTGCTTGAGCGTTTCCCGCGCATCGTCTTCAGCACCACGGTGCACGGCTACGAAGGCACGGGGCGGGGTTTCACGGTGCGTTTCGCGCGCGTCCTGGATCGCCGCACGCCCGGGTGGCAACAGCTCACCCTGCGCACGCCCGTGCGCTGGGACGCGGGCGATCCCCTGGAGGCGCTGGTGTTCCGCGCCCTGCTGCTGGACGCTGAACCGGCACCGGACGAAGTCTTCGCGGGGGCGCTGGCCCACGCACAGGTCGAGCGCCTGGACCGGGACCTGCTGGCGGACGACGAAGCCCTGCTGCGCGAGGTGTTCGGCCTGCTGGTGCTCGCCCACTATCGCACCAGCCCCCTTGACCTGCGCCAGCTGCTGGACGGTCCCAACCTGTCGGTGTTCGCGCTGCGCGTGGGTGGCCACGTGGCGGGTGTGGCGCTGGTGGTGGACGAGGGCGGCTTCCCGGCCGAACTCGCCCATGCGGTGTGGGCGGGACAACGCCGGGTGCGCGGCCACCTGCTGGCCCAATCCCTGGCCCAGCACGCCGGAATCGAACACGCGCCGCGGTTGCGCGGGCGGCGCATCGTGCGCATCGCGGTGCATCCGGCCGTGCAGGGGCGCGGTCTGGGGCGGCGGCTGGTGGCCGCGGTGGTGGAGGCAGCGCAGGGCGCCGATTACGTGGGCAGCAGTTTCGGCGCCACGCCCGCCCTGTTGCACTTCTGGGTGCGCTGCGGTTTTCGTTGCGTGCGCATCGGCCTGGTGCGCGACGCCGCCAGCGGCGTGCCCTCGGCCATGGTGATGCGCGCTGTGAGCCCGGCCGGCGCGGCCCTGCTGGAAGAGGCGCGGCGGCGCTTCGCCGATGCCCTGCCCCACCTGCTGGCCGATCCGCTGCGCGATCTCGATCCTGCGGTGGCGGCGGCGCTGCTGGCCGACGCCGGCCCGGCCCCGGACATGCACGGGCTCTCCAGCGACGACTGGTCCGAACTGGAGGCCTTCGCCCGCGGCGCGCGCGACCTGGCCTATGTGCTCGCGCCCCTGCACCGGCTGACCGCCCTCGTCTTCGCGAACCCGGGGGCACGGGCCGCGCTCACGCCAAAGGCGCGCGAGGCACTGGTGCTGAAGGTGGTGGAAGGACGCAGCGTGAGCGAAACGGCCGAGCGACTGGACCTTGCCGGCCGCCGCGCCGTCACGGACGTGCTGCGCGAGGCGGTGCAAGCGCTCATTCCTGTGGTGGGTTCGGGGGCCAGTGATTGGTAGGTCGGACTCTTGATCCGGCGGCCGCCCACTGTGTTTGAACAAAGTGAGTCTGACCCCACTGGTCCAAACCTACTTCTCGAACACGATGGTCTCCGGGTTGGCGCCGAGTTCGACCAGGGTAGCGTTGATCTCGCGCACGAACTTCTTGGGCCCGCAGGTGTAAAAGCGCTGGCCGAAGTCGCCGATCTTCTCGCGCAGCAGGTCCTTGTCGATGCGCCGCGCCTCGCAGCCGGGCGCCGCGGCGCGGGTGCACAGGAAGGTGCAGCGCTCGCCCAGGTAATGGCGGAATTCCGCGGCGCAGATGATGTCCGCCGGGGTCTTGTTGGAGAACAGCAGCGAGCAACCGTCCAGTTGGCCGTCGCGCGCCAGCCGCCGCAGGATGGCGATGAAGGGCGTGATGCCTGCGCCGCCGGCGATGAACACCCCCGGGCCCGCGTAGTGGATGCTGCCCCACGGGTCCGAGATGAGGAGGTGCGCGCCCGGTTCCAGGCGGTGCAGCGCATCGGTCACGCCGTGGTGATCGGGGTAGCGCTTGATGGTGAATTCCAGCACCCGATCCTCGCGCAGCGAAGTGGGCGTGAACGGGCGTGTCTGCTCGCGCCATTCCGGCGCGTCGATGGCGAGGTCGACACCCTGGCCGGGATGCACCTCGAAACCGGGCGGACGCGTGACGATGAAACGCTTCACGTCGTGGGTAACGAATTCCGTCATCAGCAGTTCCACCCGGTACGCCATGGCCGCCCCCTCGTACATGCCTCCCATGAGCCTAGTCCCTGCGACGCTGTCCGGGCGGTCTAGAGTGACTTATAGGTGGACCGAGGAGGGACACAGACATGCGTAAGCTCATCAGGCTCGGCATCGGCACGCTGTTCGGGCTGGCATGCACCCAGGCGCATGCCGTGCTTCCGGGCTTCTACGTCGGCGCCGCCGCAGGCCAGACCACCGTCGAGGAGGAATTCAACGGCTTCGACTTCGACGAAACCGACACCAGCTGGAAGGCCTATGCCGGCGCCCGCTTCGGGCTGTTCGGCATCGAGGGCGGATACGTAAACCTGGCCGATTCCAGTTCGGGTGACATCGACGTGGAAGTGACCGGCTGGGACCTGTTCGGCACACTCAACGTAGGCACAGGGCCGATCACCGCCTTCGCCAAGGCCGGCGCCATTGCCTGGGAGTCCAACGTGGACGTGGCCGGGCTGGACGCCGACGACGATGACACCGATCTCGCCTACGGCGTGGGCGCCTCGTTCAACATCACGCCGCTGACGGCGATCCGGGCCGAGTGGGAACGTTTCGAGATCAGCGACATCGACCAGGTGGACATGCTGTCCCTGGGCGTGGACGTCACCTTCTAGCCCTTCCGGGCGTCGCCTTCGCGGCGGCGCCCGGCTTTGCCCCCGAAACCGCCGCTCGCAGCGATGCACCCCGGCCCCGCGCGCCGTACAATAGGCGCCTCTTTCGCCGGAGCACCGTTTCGTGAAGCTGAGCGTCGACGCCTTCCGCGCCTGGGAAAACAAGCGCATCACGCTGTTGGGCATGTCGGGTGTGGGCAAGACCCGTTTGTCCAACATCCTGCGCCGCGGCAACTGGTTCCATTATTCGGGTGACTACCGCATCGGCACCCGCTACCTGGACGAGGCCATCCTCGACAACATCAAGCAGCAGGCCATGACCATTCCGTTCCTGCGCGACCTGCTGCGCTCGGATTCCATCTACATCCGCAACAACATCACGGTGGATCACCTCAAGCCGGTGTCCACCTTCATGGGCAAGCTGGGCAATCCGGAGCTGGGCGGACTGTCGCTCACCGAATTCAAGCGCCGCCAGAACCTGCATCGCGAGGCGGAAATCGCCGCCTTCAAGGACGTGCCCGAGTTCATCCGCAAGGCGCAGACCATCTACGGCTACCAGCACTTCGTGAACGACGCCGGCGGTTCGCTGTGCGAGCTGGACGACCCGGAGGTGCTGCGCATCCTGGACGAGCACACGCTGATCCTCTACATCAAGGCCAGCGAGAAGGACGAGCGCGAACTCATCCGCCGCGCCGAGGCGGACCCGAAGCCGCTCTATTACCGCGAAGCCTTCCTGGACGAGCAGCTCGCCCTCTACATGCGCGAGCGCGGCCTCGATTACGTGGCGCTCATCGATCCGGACGATTTCGTGCGCTGGGTGTTCCCGCGCCTGTTTTATTCGCGCATCCCTCGCTACGAGGCCATCGCCGCGACCTACGGCTATACCGTAACCACCGACGAGGTCGCGCAAGTGCAGAGCGAGGGCGATTTCCTCGCGCTCGTCGAACGCGCCGTCGCGCGCGCTTGAGCCATCACCGAGGGACTGACATGCCACTGGTCGCCAACATCCCCCTGCCCGCCTTCGATCGCCTCAAGCAGGAAGGCCAGACCATCATCGCGAGCGAGGCCGCGGTGCGCCAGGACATCCGCGAGCTGCACGTGGGGCTGCTCAACATGATGCCGGACGCCGCGCTGGAGGCCACAGAGCGCCAGTTCTTCCGTCTGGTGGGCGAGGCGAACCAGATTGCGCAGTTCTACATGCATCCCTTCACGCTCAAGGAGCTCCCGCGCGGTCCCGAGGGCCAGGCGCACGTGGATCGCTTCTACGAGAGCTTCGAGCAGGTGAAGGAACAGGGACTGGACGCGCTCATCATCACCGGCGCCAACGTGTCGAGCCCGCGCCTTTCCGAGCAGCCGTTCTGGAAGCCGCTCATCGAGGTCATCGACTGGGCCTACGAAAACGTCACCTCCACGCTGTGCTCGTGTCTCACCACCCACGCCGTGATGGAGTTCCGCTACGGTCAGCCGCGCCGTCCGCTCGGCTTCAAGCGCTGGGGCGTGTATTCCCATCGCCTGGTGAACCGCCATCACCCGCTGGTGCAGGGCGTGAACACACGCTTCGATGTGCCCCATTCCCGCTTCAACCAGATCGATCGCGAGCAGTTCCTCGCCGCGGGCTGCCATGTGCTGGTGGAGAGCGCCGATGCCGGCGTGCACCTGGCCACCAGCGAGGACGGTTTCCGCCTGGTGTTCTTCCAGGGCCACCCCGAATACGACACCGTGAGCCTGCTGAAGGAATACAAGCGCGAGGTGGCGCTGTTCGCCGCGGGCAGGCGCCCCGACTATCCGCCCTTCGTGGAAAACTATTTCTCCCTGCAGAGCGAGGCCGTGCTGGACGAGCACCGGGAGCGCCTGCTGGCGGCGGCGGCGAAGGGCGAGCCCCCACCCGAATTCCCTGAACGCCTGGTGGCCGCGCAGCTGGACAACACCTGGCACGACACCGCCGAAGCCGTGATCAACAACTGGATGGGCATGGTCTACCAGCTCACCCACCTGGATCGGAAAAAGCCCTTCAAGGACGGCGTGGACCCGCGCGATCCCCTCGGCCTGGGGCACGCGCCCGCGAACTGATTCCGGGGTATGGGCAGGTCCCCGCGCCGGCAGCGCCCGGCGACGCGTCACTGGCG
>JBFXES010000027.1:0-18790 GCA_050179875.1 Thiohalomonadaceae bacterium | reverse complement strand
GGAAAAAGCCCTTCAAGGACGGCGTGGACCCGCGCGATCCCCTCGGCCTGGGGCACGCGCCCGCGAACTGATTCCGGGGTATGGGCAGGTCCCCGCGCCGGCAGCGCCCGGCGACGCGTCACTGGCGGTGGCTGCGCTGGGTGCTGGCGGCGGTGCTCGTCGCCGCCGTGGCGGACGGGCTCTACCTGGCGACCCTCTGGCCTGACTGGGTGCGGCTCGCCGCCGGCCCCATCCCCAAGTCACGCTTCATCCGCGCCTACGAGGCGGAGCGCGCCGCGGATCCCGCCCTGCCGCCCCTGCGCTGGAGGACCGTCCCGCTGGCGCACATCGCGCCCGTCATGCGCCGCGTGGTCGTCATCGCCGAGGACAGCCGCTTCTGGCGGCACGAGGGCGTGGATACCGAGGCCATTCGCGAGGCGGTGGGACACAACCTGGAGCGCGGCCGCGTGGCCTACGGCGCGAGCACGATCTCGCAGCAGACCGCGAAGAACCTGTTTCTCTCCGGAGCGCGCGATCCGCTGCGCAAATGGCATGAACTGCTGCTCACCCTGGCCATGGAGCGCAACCTGCGCAAGGCCCAGATCCTGGAAATCTATCTGAACGTGGCCGAGTTCGGCCCCGGGGTGTTCGGCGTGGAAGCGGCGGCCCGGCTGTACTTCGGCGTGACGGCGGCCGAACTCACGCCCGACCAGGCCGTAAGCCTGGCGGCCAGCCTGCCGAGCCCCCGACTGCACAACCCCGCCACCGCGACGCGCGTCTTCGAAAAGCGCCGCGAACGCATCGCACGCCATCTCGCCGCCGCAGCGCGGCGTTCCTGATCAGCGCCGGCGACGGCGGCGCGTGTCCTCGAGGGTGCGCAACTGGGCCAGGGCCTTGAGCAGTTCCGCCTGGGCCAGGTCGCGGTCGCTGTAGAGCGTGGCCGTGCGCATGGCCTCTTCGGCGGCGCGGCGCGCGGCCTGGGCGGCCTCTTCGTCGATGTCGTCCCCACGCAGGGCGGTGTCGGCGAGGATGGTCACCACGTCGGGCTGGACCTCCAGGAAGCCGCCGTCCACGTAGACATACTCCTCCTCACCGGATTCCGTGCGGATGCGCACCTCTCCCGGCGCCAGGAAGGTCATGAGCGGTGCGTGGCGGGGCAGGATGCCCAGCTCGCCGCCGACCGACTGCACCGACACCATGCGCGCCTTGCCCGAATACACCTGGGCATGGGCGCTGACGATTTCCAGCTTGAGCGTCTTGTCGGAGAGGGGCAGTTCAGCCATGGGCTTCCTTTCCGGGGAGACGGAACCCCATGGCGCGCATGGCGGCGATCACGAAATCCGTTGCCGCATCCCAGTCGTCCAGCTTGTCCGTGTTGAGGACGAGGTCGAAGGTCTCCGCCTCTGACAGGTGGTGGCGCACCAGCTTGAAGGTGAACTCGTCCCGCTCCTTGTTGACCTGGCGCACGCGCTCGAGCGCCGCCTCCATATCGATGCCTTCACGCGCCACGATGCGCGCGGCGCAGCGCTCCTCGCTGCCCACGACGCGCAATCGGAAAACCTCGCGGTTGGCGAGCACGATGTGCGCGCCGCGGCCCACGACCACGCCGCCTTCCCCTGCAATGCACAGCAGCACGTCGAACAGGTGGTGGCGATAGGAAGAGAGAAAGGTGCTTTGTCCCGAGAGCAGGCCAAACAGCCAGTTGTCGCGCACGTCGCGCGTGCGCTCGTCCAGGCGCGCCATGAACTCCCGATCCACCTTGGCGCGCTCGGCGATGGCATCGAGGAGCTGCCGGTCGTAGAGCATCACCCCGAGTCGCTCGGCGAGGCGCCGCGCAATCTCGAATCCACCGGAACCGAAATCCCGCGAGATGGTGACCACCGGGCGATAGCCGACCTCGGAACGCTTCTTGCGCGCGCCATAGTACTCACTGGCGATGAGTGTCTGGATGACCTTCTGGATGTCCATGCTTGCACCCTGGGAACGTTAGCGGAACCATACCTGCTTCCCACCGCCGGTCAAGCCCGTCTGATGCCCAAGTCGCGCCCATACACCTTCCGTCCCATCGGCGTCGTGCATTCGCCGTTCAAGGAAAAGTTTGGCATCCCGCGCCAGCCCGGCCTGGTGCCCGAGGTACGGGCCACCCTGAAACTGCTGCCGCCCTTCGATCGGGAGGAGGCGCTGCGCGGCCTGGAAGGCTTCTCGCACCTGTGGCTGGTGTTCGTGTTCCACGCCGTCCCCGAGGGCCCGTGGAAACCGACGGTGCGGCCGCCGCGACTCGGCGGCAACGAGCGCGTGGGCGTATTCGCCACCCGCTCCATGTTCCGGCCCAATCCCATCGGGTTGTCGGTGGTGGAACTGGAGGGTTTCGGCCGCGAGGACGGACGCCTGGTACTGCACCTGCGCGGCGCCGACCTGCTGGACGGCACCCCGGTACTCGACATCAAGCCCTACCTGCCCTATGTGGACGCCATCCCGGACGCCCGCGGCGCCTACGCCCCATCGGCCCCCGCGACCCTGGCCGAGATCGCCTTCACCCCCGAAGCCGCCGCCGCCTGCGCCGCCCTGGAACCACGCCACCCCGGCCTCACCCGCCTCATCACCGCCGTGCTCGCCCAGGATCCACGCCCGGGCTATCGCACCGAAGAACAAGGCGAATACGGCATGCGGCTGATGGATGTGAATGTGCGGTGGCGGGCCGAGGGGGAGCAGGTTACAGTCATCGGGATCGATGACTTGTCGTGATTCCAGACGTCGGAGTGGTCGTGCAATCGTGACTGGGTTGAACGAGGCCCCGCATCCTGAAAGGACTGCTCATTCGATACCGCCCCTGGCCGGCAGTTCACGTTCAGCGCCGCAATTCTCCCCGCCCTACTGAGACGCGACATCCAGATTGTACCGCTTTATCTTTCGCCACAACGTGGATTTGTCGATACCCAGGATCTCGGCGGCGAGATTGCGGTCGCCTTGGGTCTCCGTGAGGATCTTGCGGATGAACCAGGTTTCGAGCTCCTCCAGGCTCTGGGGCGGGATCTGGCCCGTATCGGCCCGCAAAGCCTCCGGATGTACGCCCTTGATACGTGGCGGCAGCAAATGAGATTCGATCTTGTCGCCCTCGCAGAGGATGACCAGACGCTGAATCGTGTGTTCCAGTTCCCGCACGTTGCCGGGCCAATCGTGGCGCATGAGCGCCGCGAGCACGTCGGTGGTAAGCCCGTTCACCACCTTTTCGTACTGCCTTGCAAACTTGTTGACGAAAAAGTAGGCGAGCAACGGAATGTCCTCGCGGCGCTCGCGCAGAGGCGGTATGGCCAGCTCCATGACCATGAGGCGGTAATAGAGGTCTTCCCGGAACTGGCCGTTGGTGATCATGTCACCCATGGAACGGTTGCTTGCGGCAAGGACGCGCACGTCGACGTAATGGGGCTCGGTTTCACCCATGGGATAGAACCCGCCGTCTTCCAGGACGCGCAGCAGCTTGGCCTGGAGTGACAGCGACGCGTTGTTTATCTCGTCGAGAAACAAAGTGCCGCCGTTGGCCACGTCGAAAAGGCCCGGCTTGTTGCGATCGGCACCCGTGAATGCGCCCTTGCGATAGCCGAACAGCTCGCTTTCTATGAGATGCTCCGGTATGGCCGCGCAGTTGATGGCTACGAAGGGCCTGTCACGGCGTTTGCTGCTGGCGTGGATCTGGCGTGCCACCACCTCCTTGCCACTGCCGCTCTCGCCGGTGATGAGAACGCTGCAATCGTAGTTGGCCGCCGCCTCGATCAGCTGCATGGCACGGCCCATGGCTGCGGATTGTCCGATGAGTCCGCCTTCCTCGTAGATGCGGCTGCGGGCGCGCAGACGCCGGTTCTCGCGACTGAGCAAGTAGTGCTCCAGGGCGCGCTCCACGGTGCAGCGCAGCTCCATGTTCTCGAAAGGTTTACGGAGGTAATCGAATACGCCGCTCCTGAAGGCGTCGACCGCCGAGTCCACCGTGGCGAATCCCGTGACGAGCACCACTTGCGTGAGCGGCTCCCGCGCCTTGGCGAAACCAAGCAGCTCCAGACCGCTGCGGCCGGGCATGCGAAGGTCAGTGACCAGGACGCCGACGTTGCGCGATTCCAGCACGGTCATCGCCTCCTCGGCGGTACGTGCGCAGAGGAGGTCGGCCCGATCGCCCAAAGGTTCGAGCACCTTCGCGATCAAGGCGCGCATGTTACCGTCGTCTTCAGTGACCAGGATACCGGTCTTGACGGCTGTCTCGTTCGTCCTGTTCATGCCACCACCCTCTCGATTTTCACCCCAGGCAGGCGCAGGACGAATCGCGCGCCTTCTGCATAATCGGGGTCATAGCGGATGAAACCACCGCGGCGAACCATCATGGCCTGGCTGATGGACAGCCCCAGGCCCGTTCCCTCCCCGACCGCTTTGGTAGTGAAGAAAGGATCGAAAACCCGCCCACGCAACTCCGGGGGAATGCCTGGCCCGGTGTCCTCCACCTGAATGATCACGAAACCGCTGCCGTCGTCATAAGCGGCTATGCGAATGCGCGGATGCGCAACGCCGTCCAGCGCCTGTATGGCATTGAGCAGGAGGTTGGTCAGCACGATGTCGAGCTGTCCGCAGCCGCCGTCCACCAGCAGTTGACCGGGCGGCAAGACGAGCTCCACCTGGATGTTGTAGCGTTTCAGCTTGCAGGTCATGAACGTGTCGATGAGTTCCCGAATGAACGGGTTGATGTCGCACGTTTCGCCGCTGCAGGGGTCACGGCGGGTGTAATTCAACAAGTCGTGCACGATGCGCGAGCAACGCTTGGTTTCGTCGCCGACGATGGCTGCATACTGGCTGAGTTTCTCGTTGCCGGCGGCGGCATCCCGCAATAACTGGGAGTAGCCGAGAATATTGCCGAGCGGTGTGTTCAGCTCGTGGGCAACGCCGGCCGCCAGCTGTCCTATGGCGACGAGTTTCTCGCGAATGGCGACACTGTCCTGCAGCTGGCGATAATCCGTGATGTCCTGGACCGTAATGACTGCGCCCATGTCGGCCTCATGCTCCGTAAGGAAGGCCAGATTGAGGCTCAACCAGTGCTCGCCACCACGAATGGGAACGGCGATTTCCTGATTTCTCAGGGGATGCTTGTAGAGGAATGCATCGCGCAGCACCTCACGACCGGCCTCGTCGAGCTGCAGCAGTTCGAAAACGTTCTTTCCCAAAATCTGTTCCTGGCGCAAGCCGAACAGTTCCTCGGCTGTCTTGTTTGCTCCCGAGATCTGCAAGTCGTCGGCAATCTGCAACAGCCCGCCGGGGAGACTCTGGAAAATGGCATCTATCTTGTTACGCTCGTTCAGAACGCGTGCCTGGCATTCCTCCACGGTTGCAAACATCTTGCGCAGGATGGCGATCATGCGGTTGTAGTCCGTGATCACGTTGCGCAACAAGGGATCGCCGCAGGACGGGGAAGCGACGGGTTCGAGGATCCCCTCCTGGGCGCGCTGGATGCTGGCCTGCAGGGACAACAAGGTCCGGCGTTGGCGCCAAAAAAAGAGGCCCACCAGAAGCAGGGCCAGAAAGGAGGAGGCAGCAACGAGAACGGAGGCACCGGCGCTGGCCTGTGCCAAGGCGAACAGGCCGGCGCCGGCGATGACGCCCGTGAGGATGAAAAGGAGCCATTCCCGTGAATGGCGATTGCGTGCTCGTCCCGGCATTGCGCCTGCATCCTCCCCCGAGTGCAAGCGTCCAGGACGGGCTTCCCGTCCTGGCGTCGTGTCAGAAAATCATCTGGAATCCCAGCGTCACCTGCTCGTGATCACGCAGCGAGCGGCTGGTTGGATGGTCTTGGTCAAAATCGACGGTCATGTATTCGCCGGTGAACTTGAGCTTCTGACCATCCAGGTAGTAATTGAATCCGGCAGCTGTTCTGGTGTTATCGAGAAGGCCGGTGTCGAGATTGTAATCGGCGTCGTCATGCCGGGCAAAGAATTGCAGGCGCCCGGGCCCGACCTTGCCTGGCAGCAGATAGCCACCCTTGACGTAATAGCCTTCCAGTTCCGTCGTCACCGGCAGTCCGGGGTCTGGATCAAGGTTGATGGCGTTGTCGACGCTGTAGTCGAACACCGCAGCGGAAGCCGTGAAGGTGCCCATGGCGGTGGGCCATTCGACGAAAATATCCGCCGTGGTTGCCTTATAATCCTTCGGATCACTTGAAGAGGCGAAGTTTCCGTAGGCCACGTCCGCTTGAGTGTCGTAACTCACACCAACCGTGAAGACGGTTTGTGTACCGAGATAGGTACCGCGGTAACCGTAGTCGTATTCCGGGTCCAGCGGGCTCCAGTGTATGCGCGCGGTCAACCGCGGCGAATCCTTCACCACCGCATCATTTTCGCGGCCGTCCGCCGCCATCAGACGGTATTGAAACGCACCGTTGGCGAGATTGCCCCACAGAGCGATGCCGGTATCGCGAGTACCTCCGAAGGGCGTGAAGGAGATGTCACTGCGATCGAGCGTGAGCGGTTCGAGGCAGGCCTCCAGGTTTTCACGGGAGAAGGTCTGTTTGAAGCGACCTGCGATGAAGCGCACGGCATCGGAGTAGTCGAAGGTGACGTAGGCGTCGCGGTAGAATACCGGGCGATCGTCGTTGCCGTCCTTGCTGTCGCTGCCCGCTTCGAGCTGGGCGTAAAACCCCACGTAGTCGTTGTACTGGCCCGTGAACGTCAGGCGGTTTCGGCGCAGGAAGAAATCGGTCTGGTCCCCTGAGTCTTTATCCGATGTGAAGTCCTGATGCTGTGCCCACATCTGGAGGGCGTAGTTCACCGAAATGAAGCCTTCTTCCCCGAACTGGATTGAAGGTCCGGCCAGGGCGGTTCCGGGCAGACTGGTCGCCAAGGCGACGGCGGCTGCGAGACGGAAGTAACCATTGTCGTTCTTGCCCATCATTGTTTGCTCCCCATCACGTTCAGGTAACGCGCCATCTTCGGTTCGACTTCGGACGCATGGCAGCTCGCGCAGCTTTCCGCAGGGGTCGTGCGGGGATTGGCGATGAGCTTGTTGTGAGCCATTTCCTTTCGAATGATGCGGGGATTGCCGCTGTGACAGCCCGCACAGGAGTTGTTTACCGTACGGTGCTCGGCATGCCACGGCGCGGTGGCCGAATCCTCGTTGGGCGCTGCTGCGCGCGTTCCGTTGTGACATTTGAAGCAGCTCGACGCCCCCAGCCCGCAGGCGTTCGCGATGCCGATGATGGAGAATCCGCTGACCCTCTCGTGTACCTCGGCCAGGCTCTCCGCGCCCCATCCGTCGGACCCGGCACGGGAATCCACGGTTTGTGGCATGGACTGGAACACCGCCAGGCCGACACCGGCCATGGCCAGGAAAAGAACCGTGAGGCCCGCATTGCGCAGCCCCCGTGCCAAGCGTTTGATCAGGGCTCCCATCTCAGTCTCCTTTGGTGTTGTTTTCTTGTGACGGCGCGGGTTCTCGTTTTTCCCGCGCAATACTCCACTTGTGCTGCCTTTCCGCATTGCGGATGGCCTTTTCATCCAGTCCGCCATTGCACATGCAAGCCGGGCCGGCCCGGAACTTCAGGCGTGGAGAGCGTTCGGGCTGCTCGGCGGCAACCTGCTGCACCCATGCCGACAGAAGCAGTACAGACAGACACCGTGTAATCGAGCGCATCTGTAGCCACCTCACCGTTGACGGCTCTTCACGTACGACGTGAAATGGTCCAGGGCGCGACTCACGCGCATGGCGTGGTAACGCGTTGCCGTGGCTTCGTTCAGCGCCTCTCGAAGCAGCGCCGCAGTATCGGCATCCAGCTTCGCCTTCGTCAGCGTGTCGGCGAACACCCGTTCGTAGTGTTCCCGCGGGGCCACATCGACGCTGGCCTCGATGCGCCATCCGGCTTCCTTTGGCAAGGTGAAGAACCGCTCGAATTCATGCCGCCCTCCTGCCGGGATACGGGTGTCGAACTCTTCACGGGTGATCCCCACGTCGACCTGCCAGCCAATCACTTCCGTTCCCACGTGACGGGTCGCGCCATCCGGGCCGATGAGATCCAGGCGTATGTAAACCTTCGGAACCATGTAGGTCGGGAAGTGATGGCCTGCACCGGTATTGCTCACAACAACGCGCGCAACACCGCGCCCCTGATCGCTCAGCGTCGTCAGTTCGAGAGAGAGGGCCTGACGCACCAGGTCCGGGTCGTGGATGCCACGGAACAGGTGCTGCCGGTCGGGCATGTGACATTGCTGGCACGACTGCTGTCCGGCATAGCTGCTTGCCCGCCATTGCGCGAACGTGTCCTCGTGCAACTTGCCCGCGAGCCGCGGCCCATCTTCCGGGAACTGATGACAGGTGGAGCAGAAACGGCTGTCCTCGAACGCCTTGTGGGCGGAAAAACCGTCATGCGCCTGACCCTGCAACTTCGAGTCGGCACGTGCCGGCGGCCCATGGCGCACGTGGCTCCGTACATGACAGGCAGCGCAGGCCACCCCCTGAAGATGCAGATTGGCGGGCACGAATGCCGGCCGCGGGGCTGCGGGTGCGGCGGACCAGCCACGCTCGAGGGCCAACAACGCCTTCTGCTCAGCCAAGGGCGCATGGCAGCGCACGCAGCGATTGCCCTGTGCCTGATCCATGAGACGCAGCTGCCATTGGATCCCGGGACCCATGGCCTGACTGTGCAGGCTGGTGCGCCACGCCTCCCACTGCTCGACGTGACATTGACCGCAGGCCTGCGCGTCCAGGGAGGCCTCCAGTTCCGGCCGATCGGCGGGCGGCATACCCTGGGGCGGCAGGGGATGGTTCCAATGGTTGGCGAGAAAGTGTTCCACGGACTCCTCCGCTATCGGCGCGGTGGCGACGCGTCCGAGCCATGCCTGCCAGACCAGCACCGCCAGGCCCACGCTCACCACCCCACCGATCAAGAAGCGAAGCATGCGTCGATTACACGAGAGCAACGAGCGACATCGTCCGCTCACCCACCGCAAGGATTCGGAGGCAGCCCGATACTGCCGCCGCCACTGCCGGCGTCTTCGGCACCGCCCGCATTGCCTGCCGGGGCCGGATCCTTGTAGGCCTTGTCCGCCAAGATCACGGCGTCAGCAGTCGCTGCATACGCGTTGGTGACATTGCGCACCGCGATGTTGGGCGCGGCGTCATCCGCATAGCGGAAGAAGGAACGGCTCGACAGGTCCGTACGCCAGGGCGAACCCACCGGGAGGAGGTAGTCACCGTTGACGCTGGCCGTGCGGGTCTGCTTGTGGGACAGGGAGTTCCACTCCACCATGGCGCCGTCGTAGAAACGAGTCGGATAACCGAGAATGGCAGCGCTGGCGAAGCCGGTAATCATCGCGCGGAAAGTCGTCTCGCAATATGTGTAGACGACGTCCCCCGCCTGATATGCCTGGCCCGGCCCGACCGGCGCATAGGTACCATCCAGGAATCCGATCCCGTTGACGGTCTCGCCTTGCATGTAAGCCTCCAGTTCGGCCTTGGGGCGGTAAGCGAAACCCTTGGTGGCATCGAGAAGCCGCGTGAACTGGAGTTGCAGCGCACCGTTCGGGTGGCCTTGCTTCGAGCCGTTGTTCTGGAAGGAATTCATGTAGTCATAAGTGCCTTCGGGATCGCAGTACGGGTCGGCGCAGGTCGTCGTCCCTGTGTTCTCTCCGTTCTCCATACGCTGGCCTGCGCTGTACTGACTGAGATTGCGCGCATCCCAGAGAAACACCCCGTCCTCGGTGTTGTTCCGATCCTCCTCGGTGAGGATGGCCATCATGTCGTCGAGCGTTGCCTGCAGGGCGGTGTTGTCCACTTTCAGGTCACGCACGCTTGCGGTGCCCTTGTAGGAAGGCACGTCCGGGCTGGGCATGAACAACTCCGCCGGCCAGGCGGTCTGCTCCGCGTCCCCGGCCGCGAGGTACTGATTGCCGCCATTGAGCGCAGCCAGATTCTTCGCATCCACACCCCAGTAGCGCAGGGCATACCAGCAGCGTCCCTGGGCCATGGCATTGCTGGTACTCCCCGTTCCCATGGCGCAGACGATCATGTCGTTTTGCGGATCGATGTCATGGGCCTGCAGCAGGGCGTCCATCTTGGGTCCGTCCGGCACCATCTGCGTGGTCTCGATGACACCGTTGTCACGGGTCTGGGTCCACCAACCCGTCACGTCGTTTCCACTGGGAACGTGGTAGGTGAATACATTGGTCTTGTTTGACTTGATGAATTCTGCACCAGCCGGCCCCGGGGTGAGCTGGAGGATGACCAGCTTGCCCTTGATGCCCGCGGGACGGTTGAGTTCCCAGTCGGCAATCCAGCGCCGGAGCGTGTTGGCAGTGATCAGCCCGTTCTCGTTTTCGTCATAGTCCACCGCGGATACCTGGGCGATTTCCGCCGGCGTGTTCACCTTCAGGCCCGCGAGCCTGCCGTTTTTGCGCTGGTCCGCCGATGCGCTGTCTTCCGTTCCGCACGCGGTAAGAACCATCGCGGCCACGCAGGTCAGCCCAACGGCAACGCCGGCGCGCCAACGCCATAGGTTTGATGCCTTTCCGGTCATGTCTGTTCCACTCCTCCACTTGCGTGTTCCGTAGCGGCAGGTTCGCCGCGACGCGTTCATTCGCCGATGGGCTCCTTGACAACCACCGGCACTGCACCGGATTCCATGGCATCCAGCAGGCGCTCCACATCTCCGGCGTTCACTTCGATCACCTTGCAGTCGAAATTCCTGAGAGCATTTTTCAGACGTTCGTGCACCACCATCGGACGGCCTGCATCCGTACGAATCCAGAGGACTGACCTGCCGCTCATAGCACGTACACCGCGTCCGCAATGGCGATGGATTGCGCGAGTTCGTTGATGTCCTCGTCACGGGAAAGGTCTGCGTGATCGACGGGCACATCGGCGAAATCGAGCGCCTCGAGTTGTTCATCGGCATCGGTATCCAGCGGTCCGCACACCTTGACCGTGACTTGGTCATCGAGCAGGGTCAGTCCGGCTGCCATGCGCAACGCCTCGGTGCGCCTGTCCAGAGCTACGACCAGGATCCTCTTCTGCATGAGTCCTCCTCAAAACACCGCGACGCGGTCGCACCAGCGCACCAGTTCTGCATTCTGGTACTGTCCACCTACCACCACTCGCGGCTTGATCTTTTCCGGAACATGGACGCCGTAACGTTCCATGCTGTGCTCGCACACGGCCATGGCAACCCGCCCCAGAGTGATCAGGGCTTGCAGGTCCGCGTCATGCAGCGCTTTCACGCCGGAGTCGGAAAGAAAGCAGCGCAGCTGGAAGTCACGATCCGCCGCCGATGCCATCAAGGCCAAGGCCGGAGCAATCAGCGTCTTTTCGGTAATGACGACCCCGAGCTTCATGGTCACGCCTTTCTGATTCTCCAGGTGAAGGAGCCAGCGGCATCCAGACGCTCAATGATCTCGTTGCCCTCGTTCTCGCACATCGCGACAATGGATTCGCCCGAAGAAGGGTTGTCGAACAGCAAGGTGAGCACGTCGCCGGATGCCATCTTCTGCAACGCCTTCTTCGTGTACATCTGGGGATGCGGGCAGCTGTAGCCCCTCACGTCCAGTGCAAAACTCCCATCGCCGGTCTGCTCGAATTTCACTGCCATTGATCGCTCCTTGTAGTTGCAAGACGATTCAGAGATCGCATTCGCCGGCGCTGCTCGCGCGCCACTCCAGCCAGGCGTTGAACGCCTTCACGCCCAGCCAGCCCCCGCCCACCATGCCTGCCAGGAACACCCAGCCGGAGAGATCGCCGTTGGTGACCGTGGCGAAGAAGGCGCCGATGTTGCATCCCATGCCGAGGCGAGCACCGATGCCCATGAGGGTTCCTCCGATAAGCGCGAACAGCGCGGTCTCGAGACTGGGAAGCTTCCATTTGAATTCGCGCCGGAGGTGCGCCATGACCGCAGCGCCCAGGATGATGCCGATGGACATGAATCCGGGTGCGTTGAGCAGCGGGTTGGGCAGACCGTTGTCGAGGCCAAAGAACACGTTGTCCATGTTCTCCACGCCCAGGATGTTCAGCACCCAGCCACCCCACTGGGCTTCCTGCGTGGTGATGTACCAGTAGCCCGGATCGAATACGGTTCCCTGAAGGGAGAGACCGTTTTCGTAGCCCATGGCGCCGAGCAGTTCGCCGAAGTTGAAGATGCCGTAGTGATCGCGCAGCGCGCCGGTCACCCACATCTGCATGCCCGCAAAGAGTCCCAGGCCGGCACCGGCGATGGCGGTGCTCTTCGAGGAAGTGATCATTGCCCAGAGGCCGTCGAGGTGGTTGCGCAGGCCCGGCGCCGTTATCTTTTGCCGTCGCAGGTAGTTGCGGCGGAAATAGAACGCGTAGATCAGCACCAGGAGTACGAGCGAAGGCAGGATTGCAGACAGCAATGCATTGGCGAAGAAAGCACCGGCAAGCGTTCCGTCCATGCCCAGCGCCGCGGCGACGGTGGTGCCTCGCAAATCCCAGATGTATCCGGCGGTAAAGAGGTCGAACCAGCCTTCGGTCACCGAAAGTTCCGCGGGCATGTCCTTCGCGGCGGCGGATGCCGTCCAGGATGCGGGCGCGAGAACATCAACCCAGCCGTCGGCCGCGACAAGGATGGCCTGGGAGAAGGAGATGGCGAACACCACCAGCATCGAACCCACATTGCCCTCGCCCGCCTTGTACAACGAACCCGAGGCGCAACCGCCGGTGAAGACCATGCCGAAGCCGAAGATGAGCCCACCCGCGATCACGTGCCATCCCAGGGGATGGGGCGCGAACGTGCTGAATCCGGATGCCTGGACGGTGGCGGCCGTAAGTGAGAACAAGGCTACGGCGATAAGCATGCCCACCGCCATGCGCGGCACGCCGACCGCGAACAGGTCGCGCACGGCGGACGCCATGCAGAAGCGGCCGTATTGCAGCAGCAACCCGTAGATGACGCCGAACCATGCGTACACCAGCAGGTATACGAAACGGGCATCGACACTGAGTGCTGCCGCCGATCCGAGGGCCACGAAGCCGACTATGGCCATTGCCGGCCGGATGTTGCGCTGCACCGCGCGCGCTCCGGAGAGTGGTCTGGTCTGCAATACGCTTTCTTCGTTCATACCCATCCTTCGCTTGGTTTCCTTCGGAAGACCTAGAGCCCCTTGCGCATGTAGACCCGCCAATGGTCGACGTCCTTGACGGTCGCCAGGTGGGTGCCGCAGACGGCGAACATGAGCGCAGGAAGGGTCTCGACCGTGGCCGGGTTATCGGAGAGCAGTTCGATCACCTCGCCCTCGCGCAACTGTTCCATCACCTTCATGGTGAGGAGTTGCGGCCGGGGACAAGCCGCTCCCAGACAGTCGAGCGTGCGCGCCACGGTCACGCAGCCGTTTGGCAGGGACACCGTGACCGGCGTGTCCGACACCGAGCCCTGCGGCCGTTCCATCAGCCAGTTCCGCCACCAGCGCATAACCATGGCCATCCCGCGTGCATGTACACCGCACTGGAGGCAGCTTTCGTGCCATGGTGAAAACGTTCAAGCGATCAGTAACTTGTGTGTTTGGCGGCGACATCCGGCAGTGCAAAATGCAATGCGGGATCGGGCCGGGGGCAGGTTGATTGCAAATTGCAATCGGAGCGAAACGGCTGGTGGCAACGACCGCGCGGGGAAGCGGGTCGATTGGACAGAAACGGTCTGGATGCGGAGCCGTCGCTCCGCGCGCGGACTTACTGGATGACGAAGTCGGTGAAATACACCGCCTCGACGGCGGCAGGCTCACCGGTCGTGGTGATCACTTCGGCCACCACCGCCTGCACCGCTGCGAGCGCCTCCTGGCGCAGGACCTCACGACCTTCAAGGGTGCGCAGCGCCGCGGCATCCTGGTGGGCGAACAGCATGATGAGCCGGTCGCGGACAGCGGGCATGTGCAAGGTGACGGCCTCCTGCACTTTGGGATCGGACGCCATGACCTGCATCTTCACCTGCATGAAACGCACCCGCGGGCCGTCCTTGAGATTCACCACGAAGGGCTCGAGGGCGAGATAGGCCGGACCGGCGTTTTCGCTGCCGCCCGAGACGCTCGGGACGGCCTGGACCAGGGTGCTGGCAAACAGCAGCAGGAAGGCAAGACGGCGCATGGACGTATTCGTGGTATGGACGGTTGTACGCATGATGCCACAACCCGTGCGCAAGGGCGTGCGCAACCCACCGGTAGGAGCCCACATTGTGGGCGAATCCACATTGCAGCGTGCGTCTGAAGGCGGCGATCAATCCTTTCGCCGCCGCGCGCGGGGGTGCGCCGCGTCGTAGACCCTGGCGAGGTGCTGGAAGTCCAGGTGCGTATACACCTGCGTGGTGGCAATGTCCGCATGTCCCAGCAGTTCCTGCACGGCGCGCAGGTCGCCGCTCGATTCCAGCAAATGACTGGCGAAGGAGTGGCGCAGGCGGTGGGGATGGACGTGGGTAGGCAGGCCGCGGCTTCGCGCCAGCCGGTCCAGGCGCGTCTCCACCGCGCGCGGGCTGATGCGCCGGCCGCGGGCGCCGACGAACAGCGCGGTCTCGTCCGGCGCGGCGAGCTGGGCGCGCACCGCCTGCCAGCGCGCCAGGGCCTCGAGGGCCAGGCGGCCCACCGGCACCACCCGCGATTTGGCGCCCTTGCCCAGCACCCGCACCGTACCATCGGCAGGATCGATGCTGCCCACGTCCAGCGCCACCAGTTCGGCGAGGCGCAGCCCCGAGGAATACAGCAGTTCGGCGATGGCCTGATCGCGGATGTCTTCCGGCGTATCGGGCGTGCCTGAGAGCAGGGCCGTGGCCTGCTCCACGCTCAGGGTCTTGGGCAGCTTGCGCGGCGTGCGCGGCGCCGGGATGTCGGCCGCCGGATTGTGGCCCACGAGGTCCTCGCGCAGCAGGTAATTGAACAGCCCGCGAACGGACGACAGTGCGCGCCGCAGGCTGGTGCCCGACAAACCGGCGCGATGGCGCTGGGCCACGAAGGCCCGCACGGCGCCCGCATCCACCCGGGCGACATCCAGCCCTTGCTGGCTGCAGAACGCAGCGAACTGGGCCAGGTCGCGCGCGTAGCCGTCGACCGTAAGCGGTGAGACGCGCCGCTCCAGGCGCAGGTGGGTAAGAAAACGTTCGATGAGGGCGGCGTTGTCGCTCACCGCGCGGCCTTGCTGCGCACGATGCGCGCCGTCACCGCGGCGAGATGGCGCAGGAACACGGTGCCCATCTCCGCGTGGAAGCGCTTGGGATCGTTGCTGCCGATGGCGATGAGGCCGAAACAGGGCGCCTCGTCGCCCTCGCACAAGGGCAGGAAGGCGCCCGAGGCGGTGCCCGGCGCGTTCCTGCCAAACACCATCGAGGTCTGTTCCGGGCGCAGCTGGCCGCACACGGGCAGGCGGTTGGCCACGATGCTGCGCAGGGCTTCGAGCTGGGGGTGCTCCTGGGGGATGGAGCGCGGCAGGCCGTCTTCGAAGGTCCAGATCACCACCGCATCGGCGTGGAAGTCGCGGCGCATGGCGGCCTCGACCACATCGAACGCCGCCTCGGCGCTGGGACTGTCGATGAGGGCGAGGATCAGGTGCTGGAGCTTCTCCAGCAATTCCTCGTTGCTGCGCGCCACCTGGGCCAGGTGTTGCAGCTTGTGCTTGAGCTCCAGCTTCTGCTCGCGCAGCAGACCCACCTGGCGTTCCAGCAACGACACGGCGCCGCCGGTCACCGGATGGGGAATGCTCAGGTACGGCAACAGTTGCTGGTGGCGCAGGAAGAAGTCGGGATGGGAGCCCAGGTAGGCGACCAGTTGCTGCTCCACTTCGTTGTCGGGCAGCGCGGGGGCGCGTGATTCGCTCATAGGGTAATGCTTCCTTCGAAAACAGGGGTGGCGGGCCCGGTCATCCACACCGCCTGGCCGTCACCCGCCCAGCGGATGGTCAGTTGGCCGCCCGGCAGGTCCACCTGTACGGTCTCATCCAGCAGGCCCCAGCGGATCCCCATCACCGCGGCGGCACAGGCGCCGGTGCCGCAGGCCAGGGTCTCGCCGGCACCGCGCTCGTACACGCGCAGGCGGATGTGCGCGCGATCCACCACCTGCATGAATCCCACGTTCACGCGTTCGGGGAAGCGGGCATGGCTCTCGATGGCGGGGCCCAGTTCGGCCACCGGCGCGGTATCCACGTCCTCCACCTGCAGCACGGCGTGGGGATTGCCCATGGACACGGCGCCCACGGTATGGGGCTGGCCGGCCACTTCCAGGCCGTAACGATCGCATTCCTGTTCGGCACGAAACGGGATCTGCTCCGGCGCGAAACGCGGGGCGCCCATGTTCACGCGGATCTGGCCGTCTGGCTCCACGTAGAGAGTGATCACGCCCGAGGCAGTCTCGACCACGATGGCGTCCTTGTCGGTGAGACCCTTGTCGCGCACGAAGCGCGCGAAGCAGCGCGCGCCGTTGCCGCACTGGCCCACTTCGCTGCCGTCGGCGTTGAAGATGCGGTAGCGGAAGTCCACATCGGGCCGCCCCGGCTTCTCCACCAGCAGCAACTGGTCGCAGCCAATGCCGAAACGGCGATCGGCCAGGAAGCGCACCTGTTCGGTGGTGAGGCGGATGTCCTGGCGCACGGCGTCGATGACGACGAAGTCGTTGCCGAGGCCGTGCATCTTGGTGAACTGGAAATGCATGGGCGCAGGTTAGCGGTTCGCCCCATCGATGGGAAGCGCGGCGGAAATGCCGTGGGCCAGGCAGTCGCGGTAGATGCAGCGGTCCATGACCACGATGATGCCGGCGGCGCGGGCGCGCAGGGCGGCGGCTTCGTTGATGACGCCGTCCTGCAGCCAGAGGGCGTGCACCTTCAAGGCGATGCAGGCATCCACGATGGGGTCCACGTGCTCGGGGGCGCGGAACACGTCCACCAGGTCGATACGCCCGGGCACCGCGTGCAGGTCGGGATAGGCGGCCACGCCCAGGACGCTCGTCGTGGCCGGGCGCACCGGCACCATGTCATAGCCGAAGCGTTGCAGCTCGGCGGCGACGAAGTGGCTCGGGCGATCGGGCTTGGGCGATACGCCGACGACTGCGATGCGGCGCACGCGACGCAGCAGTTGACCGATGGCGTGGGCGGGCGGGTTCTGAAATGTCATGGTGTCCCTGCGCTTCGTTGATCACCCGTAGGAACCGGCATTGTCGGCGAATGTGGCACGCGTTACCGCCGGGGCGGTCCGAAACCTGCTCGCCCGCGGTGCGGGCTCCTGCACCGGAACCTCCGCGGCGTCAGGGCAAGAGCCGTTCGCCGGCGAACAGGTCGGCGATGCGTTCGCGCTCGCGCACCAGGTGCATGCGCGGCCCGTCCACCATCACTTCCGCGGCGCGCGGGCGGGTGTTGTAGTTGGAGCTCATGGCGAAGCCGTAGGCGCCCGCCGAACGCACCGCGAGCAGGTCGCCCGGCGCGAGCGCCAGTTCACGCTCCTTGCCGAGGAAGTCGCCGGTTTCGCACACCGGCCCCACCACGTCATAGCGGCGCTTCTCACCCTCGCGCGGCACCACGGGCACGATGTCCATCCAGGCGCCGTACAGGGTCGGCCGCATGAGGTCGTTCATGGCGGCGTCGACCACGGCGAAGTCCTTGTGGTCGGTATGCTTGAGGTATTCCACCCGCGTCAGCAGCACGCCCGCATTGCCGACGATGGCGCGGCCGGGTTCGACGAGGACGGCGAGATCGCGGCCGGCCAGGCGGTCGAGCAGCGGCGCGGCGTAATCGCCGGGCAGCGGCGGGGCCTCGTTGCGGTAGGTGATGCCCAGGCCGCCGCCCAGGTCCAGGTGCCGCAGGGCGATGCCGCGCTCGCACAGCACGTCCACCAGCGCCAGCACGCGCTCCAGCGCATCCACGAACGGTCCCACCTGGGTGATCTGCGAACCGATGTGGCAGTCCACGCCCACGATCTCGATGTTCGCCATGGCGGCGGCGCGGGCGTAGACCTCGGGCGCGCGGGCGATGTCGATGCCGAACTTGTTTTCCTTCAGGCCCGTGGAGATGTAGGGATGGGTCTTGGCGTCCACGTCCGGGTTCACGCGCAGCGACACCGGCGCGCGCACGCCCAGCTCGGCGGCGACGCGGTCGAGACGCTCCAGCTCGGGCTCGGATTCCACGTTGAAGCAGTGGATGCCCAGCTCCAGCGCCCTGCGCATCTCGTCGGCGCGCTTGCCCACGCCCGAGAACACCACCCTGGCCGGGTCGCCGCCCGCGGCCAGCACGCGTTCCAGCTCGCCCACGGACACGATGTCGAAACCGGCCCCCAGGCGCGCCAGCACGTTCAGCACGGCCAGGTTGGAATTGGCCTTCACGGCGTAGCAGATGAGGTGGTCCTGGCCGGCGAAGGCCGCCTCGAAGGCGCGGAAATGGCGTTCGAGGGTGGCGCGGGAATACACGTAGCAAGGCGTGCCGAACTCGGCGGCCACGCGCGTCAGGTCCACGTCCTCGCCGTGCAAACGGCCGTCGCGGTACTGGAAATGATCCATCAGCCCTGTTCCTGGGAGGTCTGTTCGGGGAGGTAGAGATCGCCCTTGGCCCCGCAACCGGCGAGCATGGCGAGAATGCCGAGCACGGCAATCACGGCCCAGAGCAGGTACTGGGCGCGGCAATGGCAGAACATGGGAAATCTCCGCAAATGAAGGCCGATTATACCTGTCCGACAAAGCGCGGGGTAAAACGCGGAGGTCGCGGAGGTCGCGGAGGCGCGGAGGCGCGGAGGCGCGGAGGGCGCGGAGGGAAGTAAATCTTAAGGGACCGTTTGAACCACAGCCATTGTGTACCGCGGATGCGCAAAAGGAATAAGTCACATTGA
>JBFXES010000026.1:0-23930 GCA_050179875.1 Thiohalomonadaceae bacterium | reverse complement strand
CTCGTCTTCCTCCACGGGCATGAACTGGCCGGGGCGCGTGCCCTCTTCGAGCAGATACATCCCCTCCGCCGCTGCGTGCCGGTGCAGCACCACGTCGCCGCTGACGTCCTGCCCCGCCGGATGGACATTGTAGTCCCTGCGGCAGGCGTTGGTGCTGGCGCCCTGGTTGGGATCACGGTGATTGAAGTAGCCCGACAACAGACAGCGGCCCGATTAGGCGATGCACAGGGCGCCGTGTACGAACACCTCCAGTTCGGTGTCCGGGCACGCCTCGCGGATGGCGGCGATCTCGTCGAGCCCCAGCTCGCGCGAGAGGATGACGCGGCGGATTCCCTGGCGCGCCCAGAAGCGCACGCTGGCCGCGTTCATGGTGTTGGCCTGGACGGAGAGGTGGACGGGCAGGTCCGGCCAGCGCTCGCGCACCAGCAGTATGAGTCCCGGGTCGGCCATGATGAGGGCGTCGGGACCGAGGGCCACCATGGGCTCCATGTCGCGCAGGAAGGTCTTCACCTTGGCATCATGGGGCATGACGTTGGCGGCGAGGTAGAGCCTGCGTCCGAGTGCGTGGGCTTCCTGGATGCCGGTGGCCAGATTGGCGAGGTCGAAATCGTTGTTGCGCACCCTCAGGCTGTAACGCGGCAGGCCGGCGTACACCGCATCCGCCCCGTAGGCGAATGCATAGCGCAGGTTCTGCAGGGTGCCCGCGGGGGCGAGGAGTTCGGGCTTGATCATGGTCTTAAATTTGAGAGGCGCGTCAGTGTATCGCGATTGCCGGACCTTGGCGCGTGGGGGAGAATGCATCACTGCCCGGGAATCTCGCACTATGAACAAGTTGCTGCGCCTCCTTCTCGCATTTTCCATTTCCTTCATGGCGCTTGGCGCGCGGGCGGAAGCGGCCCCGCACGGGGTGTTGCGCAATGCCACCGACGACATGTTCGCCGTGTTGCACGCCCACCGCGCCGCCCTGCACACCGACCCGCAGGCGCTGTACGGGCTGGTGGAAAAAACCCTGTCGCCGCATGTGGACTTCCCGCTCATTTCCCAACTGGTGCTCGGCAAGCACTGGCGCACCGCCGACGCGGCCCAGCGCGTGCGTTTCATGACCGAGTTCCGTACCCTGCTGGTGCGCTTCTACGTGGGCGCGCTGCTGGAAGACCCGCGCAAGCTGGACGAACTCCTCGACTTCAGCGATACCCTCATCCAGTTCCGGCCGGCCGAGCCGGAAGAAGACGCCCGCAAGGCCCTGGTGCGCGCGGAAGTGCACCTGCCCAGCGGCCGGGTGGTGCTGGTGAGCTTCAACCTGCGCCGCAAGGATGAAACCTGGAAGGTGTATGACGTGACCGTGGAAGGCGTGAGCCTGGTCACCAATTACCGCAGCAGCTTCGCCTCCGAGGTACGCCAGGGCGGCCTGGACGCCCTCATCGACCGCCTCGCGGCACGCAACCGCGCCCTGCTGAATCAGGGCAGCGCGCGGGCGGGCTGAGAAAGTGCGGACGGGAAAAAGCCAAAACACGGGGGACACGGGGAACACAGGGAGACCCTGTGGCGTGTGTTTTCCTAAAGACGCGGTCAGCAACGACCGCTGAGCGCAGTCACGTATTTGGTTGCACGACCCGTGTGGGTGCGGATGCCTCCGGAATCCTTATCCCGGTGTTCCCCGTGTCCCCCGTGTTCAAGCTTTTCTCTTGATCTTCTGCTTACATCCAGTCCAGCGTGTAAACTTTCGTTTTCGGTTTCAGGAGTCCCCATGGAGCAGTTCCACGGCACCACCATCGTCTGTGTGCGCCGCGGCGACCGCGTGGTCATCGGCGGCGACGGTCAGGTCACGTTGGGCAATACCATCATGAAGGGCAACGCCCGCAAGGTGCGCCGCCTGTACCACGACAAGGTCGTGGCCGGGTTTGCCGGCGCCACCGCCGATGCCTTCACCCTGTTCGAGCGTTTCGAGGCCAAGCTGGAGAAACACCAGGGCCATCTCACCCGCGCCGCGGTGGAGCTAGCCAAGGACTGGCGCACCGATCGCATGCTGCGCCGCCTGGAGGCGCTGCTCGCCGTGGCCGACAAGACCGCCTCGCTCATCCTGTCGGGCAACGGCGACGTCATCGAGCCGGAGGGCGGCCTCATCGCCATGGGCTCCGGCGGCCCCTTCGCCCAGGCCGCGGCCCGCGCCCTGCTGGAACACACCGAGCTGTCGGCCCGCGAGATCGTCGAGAAAAGCCTCGGGATCGCCGCCGACATCTGCATCTACACCAACCGCAACATCACCCTCGAAGAGCTGGAGTGTTGAGAAGATTAACCACGGGGCACACGGGGAACACGGGGCCGATCAATCGGGTAACCCCGTGTTCCCCGTGTCCCCCGTGGTTTGCGCTTTTTTCTTCGGAAGACCGAACATGAGCCCAATGACACCCCGCGAGATCGTCCAGGAGCTGGACAAGCACATCATCGGTCAGGCGGCCGCCAAGCGGGCCGTGGCCATCGCCCTGCGCAATCGCTGGCGCCGCAGCCAGGTGCCGGATGCGATGCGCAACGAGATCACCCCCAAGAACATCCTGATGATCGGCCCCACGGGCGTGGGCAAGACCGAGATCGCCCGCCGCCTGGCCAAGCTGGCCAATGCACCGTTCATCAAGGTGGAGGCGACGAAGTTCACGGAAGTGGGTTATGTGGGCCGCGACGTGGAGTCCATCATCCGTGATCTGGTGGACATCGCCATCAAGATGACCCGCGAGCAGGAGATGGCGCGCCAGCGCTTCCGCGCCGAGGACGCCGCCGAGGAGCGCATATTGGACATCCTGCTGCCGCCGGCGCGGATGGGCTTTGCCCAGGAACCCGCCGAGAGCGGCGACAGCGCGACACGGCAGAAATTCCGCAAGAAGCTGCGCGAGGGCGAGCTGGACGACAAGGAGATCGAGGTGGAGGTGAGCGCCGCGCCCATGGGCGTGGAAATCATGGCGCCGCCCGGCATGGAGGAGATGACCAGCCAGTTACAGGGCTTGTTCCAGTCCCTGTCCGGCAAGCGCACCAAGCGCACCAAGATGCGCGTTAAGGATGCCCTGCGCCAGCTCACGGATGAGGAGGCCGCCCGGCTGGTCAACGAAGACGAGATCAAGGCCCGGGCGCTGCGGGCGGTGGAACAGAACGGCATCGTGTTCCTGGACGAGATCGACAAGATCACCAGCCGCGGGGAGCAGGGCGGGCGCGGTCCCGACGTCTCCCGCGAGGGCGTGCAGCGCGACCTGCTGCCCCTGGTGGAGGGTTCCACGGTCACCACCAAGTACGGCATGGTGAAGACCGATCACATCCTGTTCATCGCTTCGGGCGCCTTCCACCTGGCCAAGCCTTCGGACCTCATTCCCGAGCTGCAGGGGCGCCTGCCCATCCGCGTGGAACTGGACGCGCTGTCGGTGCAGGACTTCGTGCGCATCCTCACCGAACCCGACTGCTCCCTCACCGACCAGTACAAGGCGCTGCTGGCCACCGAGGGCGTGCAGGTGGAATTCACCGCCGATGGCATCGCGCGCATCGCCGAGGTCGCCTGGCAGGTGAACGAGCGCACCGAGAACATCGGCGCCCGCCGCCTGCACACGGTGATGGAGCGTCTGCTGGAGAATCTCTCCTTCGAGGCCGCCGACCGCGGCGGCCAGACAGTGGTCATCGATGCGGCCTACGTGGACGGGCAGCTCGGCGAACTGGCCGCCAATGAGGACCTGAGCCGCTACATTCTCTGATTCTTCAAGAAAAAACCCTACGCCCGCACACGTTGAATTCCACCGCGCAAGTCGCCATCGTGTGCGGGCACCTTTGCGGTGCAATCCCCACACTGTATGCTTAGGCACTTCTTTCGGAGGGACGTCCCCCATGAGCCAATTCCTTCCCACCGAGATCCACCTGCACAAGAAAAGCCACATCCTCGAGATCCGCTTCGAGGACGGCAGCCAGTTCCGCCTTCCCACCGAGTATCTGCGGGTCTACTCGCCCTCGGCGGAGGTGCGCGGCCATGGCCCCGGTGAGGAAAATCTGCAGGTCGGCAAGGAAGACGTGAACATCGAGAAGATCGAGCAGGTGGGCACCTACGCGATCCAGATCCACTTCGACGACGGCCACAATACCGGCATCTACTCCTGGGATACGCTGTACGACCTGGGCAAGAATTACGACGCGTACTGGCAGGACTACCTGCGCCGCCTCAAGGAGGCGGGTTATGAACGCAAGGAATCCCTGAACGGCTGAACCTCATGTCCGAGCACGACACCACGCATTTCGGCTTCCAGCAAGTACCCGTGGGCGAGAAGGCCCGCAAGGTGGCCGAAGTGTTCCATTCGGTCGCCGGCAAATACGACCTCATGAATGATGTGATGTCCTTCGGCATCCATCGTTTGTGGAAGCGCTTCACCATCGAGATGGCCGGCGTGCGCCGGGGCCAGCGCGTGCTGGACATCGCCGGCGGCACTGGCGACCTCACCGCCGCCTTCGCCACCCAGGTGGGGCAGCAAGGCAAGGTGGTCCTGGCCGACATCAACGCCTCCATGCTGGAGGTGGGGCGGAGCCGGCTGACCGATCGGGGCGTGGTGGGAAACATCGACTACGTGCAGGCCAATGCCGAGTGTCTGCCGTTTCCCGACGATCACTTCGACGTGATCACCATCGCCTTCGGCCTGCGCAACGTGACCCACAAGGACAAGGCGTTGGCCTCCATGCACCGGGTGCTCAAACCCGGCGGCAGGCTGCTGGTGCTCGAGTTCTCCAAGCCCGTGGCCCCGGGGCTGGGACCGGTGTACGACCTGTACTCGTTCAAGCTGCTGCCGCTCATGGGCCAGCTCATCGCCAACGATCGCGCCAGCTACCAATACCTGGCCGAGTCCATCCGCATGCATCCCGATCAGGAAACCCTCAAGGGCATGATGCAGGACGCGGGCTTCGTGCGTTGCGACTACTACAACCTCACCGGCGGCATCGTCGCGCTGCATCGGGGCTTCAAGGCATGAGTGAGCCGCGGTACGCGGGCTTCTGGCGGCGCGTGGCCGCCCACCTCATCGATACGCTCATCTTCCTCCCCATCGCGCTGATCCTGGTTTTCCTGGTCTACGGCGGCGCCTACTTCGAGGAATCGGCCGCCAACGCCTTCGGCTATCACGGCGCATGGGACGTCTTCGTGAATCAGGTGCTGCCGTTCATCCTCATCGTGCTGCTGTGGGCACGCTACGGCGCGACGCCGGGCAAGTACCTCATGCGCTGTCGCATCGTGGATCTGCGCAGCGGCGGCAATCCGGGCATCGGCCGCTCGGCCCTGCGCTACGTCGCCTATCTCGCATCGTTCCTGCCTTTCCTGCTGGGGTTCCTGTGGGTGGCCTGGGATCGGCGCAAGCAGGGCTTTCACGACAAGATCGCCGGCACGGTGGTGGTGATCACCAGCCAGAACGAGGCCGAGAAGTCGCTGGATCAGTTGATGAAGGAGAGCGGCGCGTGAGCCTCGATCCGACCCTTTCCACGGCCGCGCTGGCGGCCTTCGAAACCGCCCTGAACGGCGCCCTCGCGCTGGACCCGGTGACGATCGACCGCCTCGCCGCCCTGGAGGGCAAGGTCATCGCGTTCGAGGTGACGCCGCCCGGGATCACGGTCTTCATGGCGCCCGGCGCGAACGGCGTACGGCTCATGGGCCACTTCGGCGGCGAGCCCGACACCACGCTGTCGGGCAGCGCCTTCGCCCTGGCGCGGCTCGCGTCGACCCCCAAGGGCACGCCCGCACCCGCCCTGTTCTCGGGCGAGGTGGTGGTGCGCGGCGACGTGGACCTGGGCCGTCGCGTGCAGGACATCTTCAAGCGCGTGGACCTGGATCTGGAGGAGCACCTCGCGCGCCTCACCGGCGACGTGGTGGCACACCAGGTCGGTGACCTGGTGCGGGGCCTGGCGGCCTGGGGGCGGCGTGCCGCGGAAAACCTGGGCCGCAATACCGCCGATTACCTGCAGGAAGAGGCGCTCGTGACGCCCACGCGCGGCGAGGTGGAACACTTCGCGGCAGCGGTCGAAGCCCTGCGCGAGGATACCGATCGCGTGGCGGCGCGCATACGTCGTCTGCGCGACAAGCTGGGCCGCAGCGCATGATCAGTCCCGGACAGGCCGTACGCCTCCTCTACATCGGCTGGGTGCTGTTCAAGAACGGCCTGGACGAGCTGGTATTCAGCATCCCGCTGTTCAGGCCATTCTACTTCCTGCGCTACTTCATGTGGTGGCGCTGGCTGCGTCCGGATCGGCCGCGCGGCGAACGCATCCGCCGTTCCCTCGAACAACTGGGCCCCATTTTCGTCAAGTTCGGCCAGATCCTGTCCACGCGTCGCGACCTGCTGCCGGGCGACATCGCCGACGAACTGGCGCGCCTGCAGGATCGGGTGCCGCCTTTCTCGGGCAAGCTCGCGCACCAGATCGTGAGCCAGGCCTACGGCCGTCCCCTCACCGAGGTGTTCGCCGCCTTCGACGAGACCCCCATCGCCTCGGCCTCCATCGCACAGGTGCACGCCGCCACCCTCAAGGACGGCAGGCAGGTGGTGGTAAAGGTGGTGCGTCCCGACATCGCGCCGGTCATCCGCCGCGACATCAGCCTGCTGTACATCTTCGCCCACAAGCTGCAGCGCTTCTGGTCCGAAGGGCGGCGCCTGCGCCCGGTGGAAGTGGTTGCCGAGTTCGAGAAGACCATCATCGACGAGCTCGACCTCCTTCGCGAGGCCGCCAACGCCTCGCAGCTGCGGCGCAACTTCGAGGGCTCGTCGGCGCTGTATGTCCCCGAGGTGTACTGGCCGCTGAACCGCCGCAACGTGATGGTGATGGAGCGCATCAGCGGCATCCCCATCGCCAACGTGGAGGCCATCCGCACCGCCGGCATCAACCTGAAGGAATTGGCGGAGCGCGGCGTGGAGATCTTCTTCACCCAGGTGTTCCGGCACAACTTCTTCCACGCCGACATGCACCCGGGCAACATCTTCGTGGGCCCGAGCGGACAATATCTGGCGGTGGATTTCGGCATCGTCGGCAGCCTCAGCGAGGATGACAAGGACTACCTCGCGGAAAACCTGCTGGCCTTCTTCAAGCGCGACTACCACCGCGTGGCCGAGCTGCACGTGGAATCGGGCTGGGTGCCCGCCGGCACGCGCGTGGACGAGTTCGAGGCGGCCATCCGCACCGTGTGCGAGCCCATCTTCGAGCGCCCGCTGGCGGAGATCTCCTTCGGTCAGCTGCTGCTGAGGCTGTTCCAGACCGCACGGCGCTTCAACATGGAAGTGCAACCCCAGCTGGTGCTGCTGGAGAAGACGCTGCTGAACATCGAAGGCCTCGGCCGCCAGCTCTATCCCGAGCTGGACCTGTGGAAGACCGCGAAGCCCTTCCTGGAGCACTGGATGAGCGAGCAGATCGGCGCCCGCGCCTTCCTCAAGCAGGTGCGCGAGCAGATCCCGCAATGGGGTGAAAAGCTGCCCCTGCTGCCCGGGCTCGTGCACGACGTGCTGCAGCAGGCGAAGGACGGCAAGCTGCGGTTCAACGATACCGGCGACGAACTGCGCCGCCTGCGTGCCGACCTGCGCCGCGCCAACCGGCGCACCATGAGCGCCATCGTGGGCGGCACGCTGGTGCTGTCGGCGGCGGTGATCTTCGGCCTGGACGGCTATCAGCCCACCATCGTCGGCGGCGCGCCTTTCGTCTCCTGGGTGCTGGGCCTCATGGGGGTGATGGCCTGGCTCATGGCCTGGCCCCGCGATTCCGAGTGAAACACCACCGGCAGAAGTAAACCGATGCCCAATTCCGGCAACCTGCGCGTGGGCGTCTTCGTGGACGCCGAAAACATCCGTTACAACGGCGGCTACCAGATGCGCTACGACGTGCTGCGCCGCTTCGCCGCCCGCACCGGCGGCACGCTGTTGCGGCTCAACACCTACGTGGCCTTCGACCAGCAGCGGGCGGAGGAAGACCCGGAGTACTACAAGAAGGCCAGCGCCTACCAGCAGCGCGTGCGCGATTTCGGCTGGAAGGTGATCGCCAAGAACGTCAGGCGCTTCACCGACGAGGAAGGCAACGTCACCATGAAGGCCAACGCCGACCTGGACATGGCGGTGGATGCCATGCTGCAGGCCGAATACCTGGACCAGGTGCTGCTCGTGACCGGCGACGGCGATTTCCTGCAGGTAGTGAGCGCGCTGCAGAACCGGGGCTGCCGCGTGGAACTGCTGGCGTTCAGGAACGTCTCACGCGAACTCCAGCGCCGCGTGGACGACTTCGTTTCCGGCTATCTCGTCCCCGATCTGTTGCCCTTCCTCGGGGAGACCAAGAACGAGTGGGGTCAGGTGGGCTCCTGCGTGCGCGGCGTGTGCAGCAAGTGGTTTCCCGAAAAGGGCTACGGCTTCCTGCGCTACCTCAAGCGCATCGACCCCAACATCTGGATCACCGACCCGCGCGACCCCGAATCACCGTGGGAGAGCGTGTTCTGCCACGCCAGCGAACTGGGCAACGTCACCGTGGAGCAGCTGCTCAACCGCGAGTCCGTCTTCGAGTTCTACCTGAAGGAAAGCGACCAGAAGGAAGGCGGCCGCTCCGCCGTTAACGTGCGGCTGGTCACCTGACCTGCCGGCGGGGATGGAGGCAAAAAGCATTAACCACGGGGAACACGGGGAACACGGGGGAATTCATCAATGGATCTCCTCCACCCGTGTGTCGTAGGTCACGTTGCGAAGCTACGTGACATCTCCATGCCTCGCGTCACGTAGGCGCTGCGCGCCAACGTGACCTACGACTGCAAAATCGAAGTCCCCGTGTTCCCCGTGTCCCCCGTGGTTCGGCTTTTCTCAACCCTGCCGCACCAAGCCGCGTTCCACTTCTTCGCGCTTTTCTCGGCCTTCCAGGATTTCGATGAGGGTGAGGGCGAAATCCATGGCGGTACCCGGGCCGCGGGAGGTGACGACCTTGCCGTCGCGCACCACGCTGTCTTCCACCAGGGTCACGCCGGGAGGCGCGATGCGATCCAGGATGCCCGGGTAGCTGGTGGCGCGGCGGCCTTCCAGCAGGCCGGCCGTGGCCAGCACCTTGGGCGCGGCACAGATGGCGGCGGTGTACTTGCCCGCGTCGGCCATGCGCTTGAGCAGGCCGAGCACGCGCGGGTCTTCGTTGAGCCGATCGGAGCCAGGGCCGCCACCCGGCAGCACCACCATGTCGAAGTCCCGGCGCAGCGCCTCGTCCAACGTGGTGTCGGGCACCAGCACCACGCCGCGGCTTGCCTGCACCGGGCCCGCCTCCAGGCCTGCGCTCACCACCTCGATGCCGGCGCGGCGCAGCAGGTCGATGATGGTTACGGCTTCGAGTTCTTCGCAGCCGGGGGCGAGGGGGACAAGGACGCTTGCCATAGGTCGGAACTCCTTTGCTGGTTTGCTGCTATCAAAGCCAACGGGGGTACCACGCGGCAACCCTGTGCGGCCAGCCTCGGCAGCTCCCGTTCGAGCAGCGCGAGGGTTTCGGGATAAGGATGGCCGATGACCACGGCCTGGCCGTGCTCGCGGGCGAGTGCGACGGCGCGCGCCCACTGGGCCGCGATGCGTTCGGGCGCGGGATCGGGATCGAGAAACACGTCGCGCACCAGATGGGGCACGCCATGCTCCCTGGCCATGGCCACGGCGACACTGCGGGCCGTGGTGCGACTGTCGATGAAATAGAGGTCGCCGCGGGTGCGCAGTGCGTCCATGAGCCAGGCCATGTGACCCGGGTGCGGGGTGAGCAGGCTGCCCATGTGGTTGTTGATGCCTCGCACGTGGGGAATGGCCGCGAGATCTTCTTCCAGAGTGCGCCGGACCTGCGCCTCGTCCATGTGCAGGGTCACGCCGCCGGGACCGAGGGGCCGGGGGACCACCGACTCCATGGGCAGGTGCAGCATGATCTCCTTGCCGGCGGCATGGGCCTCATGCGCGAGGCGCGCGGCGAACGGCGTGTGGGGCAGAAAGGCGAGGGTGACCGGCGCGGGCAGTGCAGCGGCGCGGCGGCCGAGATCGAGGCGATCGCCCACGTCGTCGATCACCAGGGCGATGAGCGCTTCGGCCTGGGCGAGGGCCGAAAAGAACAGGGCCGCTGCCCCGGCGAGGAGCAGCGGCCCGATGGGCGTGCGATAGGCGCGCAGTCCCTGCCCTTTCCTTACTTGCGGGCCTGGAGGATGTAGAGGCCCTTCAGCAGGTTGACCGCCTCGTGCAGGGCGTAGTCTTCCAGCACGTCCCCCTCGGCCGTGGCGCCGGGCTGGGCCGCCGGTGCCGCCTTCTCCTTGTTGCCGTTGCTCAGGTGACCGGTCAGATCGGCCTCCTTGACCGGGGCGAACTCGGGATCGTCCGCCTTGGCGAGCTTGAGGCTGGCGAGGCTGATGTCGGGCTCGATGCCCTCGGCCTGGATGGAGCGGCCGGACGGGGTGAAGTAGCGCGCCGTAGTGAGCTTCACCGCAGTGTCGTTGCTCATGGGGATGATGGTCTGCACCGAACCCTTACCGAAGGTGCGGCCACCCATGATGATGGCGCGCTTGTGGTCTTGCAGGGCGCCCGCGACGATCTCGGAGGCCGAGGCCGAGCCGCCGTTCACCAGCACCACGATGGGCGCGCCGTCGAGCACGTCGTCGGGCGTGGCGTTGAAGCGCAGCTCGGAGTCCTTGGCGCGGCCTTCCGTGTAGACGATGGTGCCCTTTTGCAGGAAGGCGTCGGACACGGATACCGCCGCACCGAGCACGCCGCCCGGGTTGTTGCGCAGGTCGAGCACCAGGCCACGCAGCGTGCCCTTGCTCTCCTTGACGAGGGACTCCACGGCGGCCACCACCTGCTCGCCGGTCTGGGTCTGGAAGTTGGTGATGCGCACGTAGCCGTAGCCGGGCTCGAGCAGGCGGCTCTTCACGCTCTTCACCTTGATCACGGCGCGGGTGATACGCACGGTCAGCGGCTTGGCCTCGCCCTCGCGCACGATGGTGAGGACGATGTCGCTGCCGGGCTTGCCGCGCATGCGGCTCACCGCCTCGTTCAGGGTCATGCCCTTCACCGGGGTGTCATCGAGGCGGATGACCAGGTCGCCGGCCTTCACGCCGGCGCGCTGGGCGGGCGTGTCGTCGATGGGGGAGATAACCTTCACGAACCCGTCTTCCATGCCGACCTCGATGCCGAGGCCGCCGAATTCACCGGTGGTGCCCACCTGGAGTTCGCGGAATTCCTTCTGGTCCAGGTAGTTGGAGTGGGGATCGAGGCCGCTCAACATGCCGCGGATGGCATTCTGGATGAGGACCTTGTCGTCCACCGCCTCGACGTAATCGCTCTTGATCTTGCCGAACACCTCGGACAGGCCCTGCAACTCCTCGAGGGGGAGGGCCCCGCCGGCGGCGACGTCGCGATTGGCCAGGGCTCCGCCGCCCAGGCTGAGGCTGACGCCCATGGTGAGGCCGAGACCGAGCACCAAGGCGTTACGAACGAAGGCTTTCATGAAGTGCTCCCGGGTCGAAAGGCGGGCGGTTCAAGCCACCAGGTTGTGCGTCTTATAGACAGCGGTCTGAGAGATATTACTTCAAGCGCGGGGCGTTTCCATCCCGCGCACGGCATCAACCGCGCCGTTTGCTCACCCATTTTGCGGGATCCAGGGGCTTGCCGTTGTAGCGGATTTCGAAATACAGCGCCGCCTGCTCGCTGCCTCCGCTGTCGCCCACGGTGGCGATCACGTCCCCGGCCTGCACCCAGTCGCCCACCTCCTTGAGCACAGTCTGGTTGTGGCCATAGAGACTCATGTAGCCGGCACCGTGATCGATGATCACCAGCAGGCCGTAACCGCGCAGCCAGTCGGCGAAGGCCACGCGCCCGTGGGAAACGGCCCGCACCTCCTGACCCTCGGCCGCGCGGATCAGCATGCCTTGCCAGTGCAGCCGCCCCACCCCGCGCTCCGCACCGAAGTGCGCAGCCACGGTGCCGCGGGTGGGCCAGGGCAGGCGCCCCCGGGACTTGGCGAACGGCTGGCCGGGCTGTACGGAAGGCAGGTCGTCCACCGCCTCGGCGAGACCTTCGAGCAGGCGCACCAGGTCGCGCTCGTCCTGCAACAGCCGGGCGAGGCGCTTGTCCTTGGTGTCGATTTCCTCGCGCAGCTTCACCAGCAGCACGGTGCGCTGGCGGCGTTCGTCCTGCACGCGCCCCAGTTCGTCGGCGCGCTCGGCGCGCATTCCCTCCAGGCGCGATGCCTCGGCCTGCAGCTCGGCGCCGAGGGTCTCCAGGCGGGCAACGCTTTCGTCGAGCCGCTTGATGCGTTCGCTGCGCGCGAGATTCATGTAGTCGTAGTAGGCAAGCACCCGCCCCATGGCGGCCGGGTCCTCCTGGTTGAGCACCAGTTTGAGGTGAGGCTGCCGGCCCATGGCATGGGAGGCGCGCACCTGCTCGGCCAGATGCTCGCGCTGGCGGCGGATGGAGGCGCGCAGGGAGGCCCGTTCCCCTTCCAGGGCGGCGATGCGCCGGCGCTGTTCGGCGATGCGGCCGTCCAGGGCGCGGATGTTGCGGGTGAGCCGCCCCAGGCGCCGTTCGGTGTCGCGCAATTCGGCGCGCACCGTGCTGAAGCGGTCGCGGGTGGTTTCGAGGGACTGGCGCAGGCTGCCGATGTGCTCGCGCAGCCTGGCGAGTTCCTCTTCCTTGAGCTGCCGTTCGCCGGCCGCGGCCGGCACCGCCAGCAGGGCGGCGCACAGCACGGCCAGGCTGGGACGGACCCGCTTCACGCCTCGGCCAGGGCCTCCAGGCTCACCAGGGAGGTGCCCGTCATTTCCTCCGGCTGGGGCATGCCGAGCATGGCCAGCATGGTGGGGGCCACGTCGCACAGGGCGCCGGTGGCGGCCAGGCGGGCGGGGCGGCGGCTCACGAAGATGAAGGGCACAGGGTTGGAGGTGTGGGCGGTGTGGGGCTGACCGGTGTCCTCACCCACCATCTGCTCCGCATTGCCATGGTCGGCGGTAACGATCATTTCGCCACCCGCGGCACACACGGCGTCGTAGACACGCCCGAGGCACTCGTCCAGGGCCTCGATGGCCTTGACGGTCGCGGCCATGTCGCCGGTGTGGCCCACCATGTCCGGGTTGGCGTAGTTGCAGATCACCACGTCGTAACGGCCCTCGTCGATGGCCGCCACCAGCTTGTCGGTGACCTCGGGGGCGCTCATTTCGGGCTTCTGGTCGTAGGTGGCCACCTGGGGCGAGGCGACCAGGATGCGTTCTTCGCCCTCGAAGGGCTCCTCGCGGCCGCCGTTGAAGAAGAAGGTGACGTGCGCGTATTTCTCCGTCTCGGCGATGCGCAACTGGCGCAGCCCGGCGTTGGCGATGTATTCGCCGAACACGTTGCGCATGCGCTCCGGAGGAAAGGCCACGGGGACGTCGAAATCGGCGCTGTACTCCGTCAGGGTGACGAAGCCGGACAGCTGCGGGTGGCGTGCGCGCGGGAAGCCGTCGAAACCCGGTTCGATGAAGGCGCGGGTGATCTGGCGGGCGCGGTCCGAACGGTAGTTCATGAACACCACGGCGTCACCGTCCTCGACGACCACCGGCGCGGTGCCCGGACGCACGATGCGGGTGGGCTTCACGAACTCGTCGGTCTCCCCGCGGGCGTAGGCCATGTCCAGCGCCGCCAGGGCATCGGGCGCCTCGTACTCGGCGTTGGCCGAGGTGATGAGCTCGTAGGCGGCCTGGACGCGCGGCCAGCGGTGGTCGCGGTCCATGGCATAGAAGCGCCCCACCATGGAGACCAGCCTGCCGCCGCCCAGGGCTTCGAACTTGTCCTCCATCAGGCGCAGGGAGGCCTCGGCGCTCTTGGGCGGGGTGTCGCGGCCGTCGAGGAAGGCGTGCACGTACACCTTCTGCACGCCGCGCTTCACCGCCAGCTCCACCATGGCGTGCAGGTGTTCCTCATGGCTGTGCACCCCGCCGGGGGAGAGCAGGCCGAGGATGTGCACCGCCTTGCCCGCGGCCTTGGCCCGATCCACCGCTTCGGTGAGGGTGTCGTTCTTGAAGAATTCGCCCCGCTTGATGGCCAGGCTCACGCGGGTGAACTCCTGGTACACGACGCGACCCGCGCCCAGGTTCAGGTGGCCCACTTCGGAGTTGCCCATCTGGTCGGCGGGCAGGCCCACTTCCGAACCGGAGGCGCGAATCAGAGTGTGCGGGTACTCACTCCAGAGGCGGTTCCAGACCGGCGTGCTGGCTCTGGCGATGGCGTTGGAGGGACTGGTTTCGGAGTAGCCCCAGCCGTCGAGGACAATGAGGACTACGGGTTTCGGCCTGCCGTTCAGGAACATAGGATCGGGGGTCGGTTTTTTAGACGAATTCTATCGGGAATTCACGGTGCAAGCCACGCCTGCGCGTCCGGGAGAATGCGTGAGCGCATCAATGTATTAGAATAAAGGACGCTTCTCAAAAACCATGGCATTGTATATTGTTTTCCGAGTTCAGGTGGAACCAGAGAGACTATGGTCAACGCGGGCAATCGTTCATGCCGGACCGAACCCGTCCTTGAGGACGAGGTGTCCGAAGAATTCACCTTGATGACGAGGAACGAGGATATAGAACGTGCCTCGCGTTCCCTCAAGGCCATGGCGCACCCGTTGCGGCTGAAAATCCTCTGCACGCTGGGTGACCAGGAAGTCAGCGTCCAGGAGATCGTCGATCAGGTCGGTACCTCCCAGAGCAACATCTCCCAGCACCTCGCCATCCTGCGCGACAAGGGCATTCTTTGCGCCCGCAAGGACGCCAACCGCGTGTACTATCGCGTGGAAGACGCGCGTACGCTGCGGCTCATCAGCATGATGCGCAACGTGTTCTGCAGCATGTCCGATTGAGATCCGGCCACGCCGCCGCAATCAATTAGAGTTTGCTAATATGCGCGCGGTATTGGTACCTGAATCACTCGGAGAGATTTGCAATGACCGTTGAACGCATCGTCCGTATCGTCGCCGGCACCTTCATCCTGCTGAGCCTCGCGCTCGGGGTGGAGGGAAGCCCGCTGTTCCACAACGTGAACTGGCTGTGGTTCACCGCCTTCGTGGGCGCCAATCTCCTGCAGAGCGGTTTCACCCGTTTCTGCCCGCTGGACATCATGCTCAAGAAGGCCGGCGTTCCCACCGCAAGCCGTTGATCCCGACGGCGCCGCGTCACCGCGGCGCCGTGCCTTCATTCAGACGAGACCCCATTCATGCAGCGCTTTCCCGAATTCTTCCTCAACCACTGGGACCTGTTCCTGGCCCTCGGCATCATCCTCGGCCTGATGATCTGGCAGACCTTCCGGGGCAGGATCAGTGGCTTCAACGACCTGAGCCCCGGCGAGGCGGTACAGCTCATCAATCGTGAGAATGCCCTGGTGCTGGATGTGCGCGAGGACAACGAATACCGGGAAGGCCACATCGTGGACGCCCGCCACATCCCGCTGGGCGCCCTGCAGAAGCGCATCGAGGAGCTGTCCTCCTACAAGGACAGCCCCGTGCTGGTGAGCTGCCGCTCGGGACACCGTTCCGCCAGCGCCTGCGGCTTGCTCAAGAAAGGCGGATTCAACAAGATTTACAACCTGCGGGGCGGCATGATCGCCTGGCAGAACGCCGGTCTTCCGGTGAGCAAGGCCACGGGCAAGAGGAAATAAGCATGGTCGAGGTCGTGATGTACACCACGGGCGTATGCCCCTACTGCGTGCGGGCGCGCAAGCTCCTGGACAAGAAGGGCGTGAGGTACACCGAGATCCGGGTGGATCACGACCCGTCCCAGTGGCCGGAGATGGAGAAGCGCTCCGGCCGCAACACCGTGCCGCAGATCTTCATCGGCGACTTCCATGTGGGCGGTTTCGACGACCTCTCGGAACTGGACCTGGAAGGCAGGCTGGATCCCCTCCTGGGCCTCGCGTGACTGATGTCCGACACGCTGCACGTCGTCTGTCCCCATTGCCACAGCGTCAACCGGGTGCCCGGTGACAAGCTGGCGGCGGGCGGCAAGTGCGGGCGCTGTCACCGCGCCCTGTTCGACGCCCATCCCGTGGAACTGGACGAAGCCGGCTTCGCCACCCACATCGGCCACAGCGATCTCCCGGTGCTGGTGGACTTCTGGGCGCCCTGGTGCGGGCCCTGCCGCATGATGGCCCCGGTGTTCGTCCAGGCCGCCGCCCAGCTCGAACCGCATGTGCGCCTTGCCAAGGTCAACACGGAAGAGCACCAGACGCTCGCGGCACGCTATGGCATTCGCAGCATTCCCACCCTGGCCCTGTTCAAGGGGGGCCGCGAGGTGGCACGTACCGCCGGGGCGATGGATCTGCATCAACTGCTGGCCTGGACCCGACAGCACCTCTGAAACAGCAAGGAAAACTCATGGCCGAGACCAATGGCAAGACCCAGCAGCAGCTGGCCATTCAGCGCATCTATGTCAAGGACCTGTCGTTCGAGGCCCCGGGCAGCCCGGCAATGTTCCTGGAGAAGTGGGAACCCCAGGTCACCATCGATCTGAACTCGCAGGCACAGCGCCTCAACGACGGCGTTTATGAAGTGGTGCTTTCGCTCACTGTGACCGCGAAGGCCGGCGAGAAGACCGCCTATCTGGTCGAGGTACAGCAGGCCGGCATCTTCAGCGTGTCGGGTTTCACCGAGGCCGAACTGGGCCCGGTGCTCGGCAGCCACTGCCCCAGCATCCTGTTCCCCTACGCCCGTGAAGTGGTGTCGGACCTGGTGACCCGCGGCACGTTCCCGCAGCTGGTGCTCAATCCCATCAACTTCGACGCGCTCTACGCGCAGCACCGCCAGCAGGTGGCGGCGGCGCGCAAGGACCAGGACGCCCCCAAGCACTGATGCCCACGGGCCAGCGCACCATCGCAGTCCTCGGCGCCGGTTCCTGGGGAACGGCGCTCGCCATCGTGCTGGCCCGCAACGGCGCCCGTGTGCTGCTGTGGGGGCGCGACCGCGGGCAACTGCAGGCCATGGCCGCGGAGCGCCGCAACGAGCGTTATCTGCCCGGCATCGTCCTGCCCGAAGGCCTGGATCCCTGCGCCGACCTGCGGGAGGCCGTGACCGCCGCCAACGACCTGTTGCTGGCCGTACCCAGCCATGCCTTTCGTCACACCCTGTGCACCGTGGCGCCCTGGCTGGGTTCGCGGCGCATCGCCTGGGCCACCAAGGGCCTGGAACCCGGCTCCAGGAAGCTGCTGGACCAGGTGGTGCGCGAGTCCCTCGGGGCCGAGACCGCCATGGCCATCGTCTCGGGGCCGACCTTCGCGCGCGAGGTGGCCCGCGGCCTGCCCACGGCGGTCACCGTGGCGGGCTCGGACGAGGACATCGCGGGCCACTTCGCCCGCATGCTGCACGACCACACCCTGCGCGCCTACACCAGCACCGACCTCATCGGCGTACAGATCGGCGGTGCAGTGAAGAACGTGCTGGCGCTCGCCGCAGGCATCGCCGACGGCCTGGGTTATGGCGCCAACACCCGCGCCGCGCTCATCACCCGCGGCCTGGCCGAGATGATGCGGCTGGGCATCGCCCTGGGCGGGCAACCCGAGACCTTCATGGGCCTGACCGGCCTCGGCGATCTCGTACTCACCTGCACCGACGACCAATCCCGCAACCGCCGCGTGGGCCTCGCCCTCGGCCAGGGCATGCCGCTCGCCGAGGCGATAGCGCAGGTGGGTCAGGCGGTGGAAGGCGTGAAATCCGCCCCCGAGGTGCGGGACCTCGCCCGCTCCCTGCAAGTGGAAATGCCCATCACCGAACAGGTCTGCCGCGTGCTGCTGGAAGGCGCCTCACCCCACGACGCGGTCCACGCCCTGCTCACGCGCGAGCCCAAGCCCGAGCGGATCTAGGGTGTAGGTCAACGCGGAGGCGCGGAGATCGCGGAGAGGTCGAAAGATCGGCTACGGCGCAGAGTCCGCCAATGGACGCAAACAACCAAGAAGGGATCTGCGTTCATTCGCAAACGTTATCCTCTTCCGTAGCCGTCTTCGATAGCTCTCCGCGATCTCTGCGCCTCCGCGTCCTCCGCGTTTCGTCCCCTAGATCGACTCTGCAAAGCCGAACTGCCGCCACGCCTCGTACACCACCACCGCCACCGCGTTGGAGAGATTCAGGCTGCGGTTGCCCGGGCGCATGGGGATGCGCAGGCGGTGCGCTTCGGGGATGCGGTCCTTCACCTCGGGCGGCAGTCCCCGCGACTCGGCGCCGAATACCAGGGCGTCTCCCGGCGCAAATGCGACGTCCGTGATACGCCTGCTGCCGCCGGTGGTGAGTGCGAAGCAGCGCGCCGGCTGCACGGCCGCGAGGAAGGTCTCGAAGCTGGTGTGCACGCGCAGGCTGGCGTACTCGTGGTAATCGAGCCCGGCGCGGCGCAGTTTGCGATCGTCCAGTTCGTAGCCGAGCGGTTCGATGAGGTGCAGACGGGCGCCGGTATTGGCACACAGGCGGATGACGTTGCCGGTGTTCTGCGGGATTTCGGGCTGGTGAAGGACGACGTCGATCATGAGGCGTTGTCGCATGGCTGCGGCGTGACGCGGGAAGATACCCCAGGCCGCGGCCGATCGGTTACGCTTGTCGCCCTGCGGCGCAGGCCCCTCACTCTAACGCGCAACATCTCACGCCATGAATTCCGATGATCTGAAAATGCTCGCCGTCGATTTCTGCGGCATGACGTTCGACACCCCGCTGGTGCTGCTTTCCGGCTGCGTGGGCTTCGGCGAGGAATACACCCGTGTCAAAGGCTTCTCCAATCGAGATGCCGGCGCCGTGTGCCTGAAGGGCACTACGGTGGAACCGCGCCTGGGCAACCAGCCCCACCGCGTGTGCGAGACCCCGGGCGGCATGCTCAACGCCATCGGCCTGCAGAACCCCGGGGCGCGCCATGTCGTGGACAAGATCCTGCCGACCCTGGACTTTTCCGAAACCCGCTTCATCGCCAACATCGCCGGTTCCACCCTGGAAGACTACGTGGAAGTGGCGCGCATCTTCGACGAGTCCCCGGTGGACGCCATCGAGATCAACATCTCCTGCCCCAATGTGAAGGCGGGCGGCGTGGCCTTCGGCAACGACCCGGACATGTCGGCGCGGGTGGTGGAAGCGGTACGGGCCGTGACCCGCAAGCCGCTCATTACCAAGCTGTCGCCCAACCAGACCGACATCCAGCACAGCGCGCGGCGCTGCATCGAGGCGGGCACCGACGCCTTCGCGGTCATCAACACCCTCATGGGCATGGCCATCGATATCGAGTCCCGCAGTCCGGTGCTGGGCAACAACCAGGGCGGCTTGTCGGGTCCGGCCATCAAGCCTGTGGCGGTGCTGCGCACCCATCAGGTCTATCAGGTGTGCCGACCCCATGGCATTCCCATCATCGGCCAGGGCGGCGTGACCACGGCGGAAGACGCCCTCGAGTTCCTCATCGCCGGCGCCAGCGCGGTGGGCGTGGGTACGGCGCTGTTCTACGACCCGCTGGTGCTGCCCAAGATCAATGCGGGCATCGTGGATTACCTGAAACGCCACGGCATGAGCAACGTCGCGCAGCTCACCGGCAGCCTGACGCTCAATCAGGCGAAGCCGGCCTGTACCTGTTAATCACACTGGGCGGCCCGTGGCCCTGTGGGAGCGGCCTCAGGCCGCGATGGTCTTTCACCCGGCCAATCGCGGGCTGAGCCCGCTGCGGTGCGGCGCGCCCAGGGCACTTCGCGGCACTTTGGCGGGCGTTCCTCGCGTTTCACTGCAAAATTGCCGCCCTAATTTTTAATTTGGCGTAAGTTTTTGGTATGCTGGACGCGGTCAAGAAACCATCCAAGCGGCCAGGCCCCATGATCCCGCGCAAGAAGATCCGCATCGGCGACATGCTGGTCGAACACAAGATCATTTCCGAGGCCCAGCTCCAGGGCGCCCTGGCCGAACAGAAGAAGACGGGCCACAAGCTCGGACGCACCCTGGTAGCCCTGGGCCACATCAGCGAAGACCAGTTGCTGGACTTCCTTTCCCGCCAGCTGCAACTGCCCTTCATCGATCTCAAGCACTACAAGTACAACCCGGAGACGGTAAGGCTGCTGCCCGAGACCGTGGCGCGCCGTTATCGCGCCATCACCCTGGACGCCGCGGGCGATTCCGTGCTGGTGGGCATGGCCGATCCCACGGACATCTTCGCCTACGACGAGATCGCGCGCGTGCTGCGGCGTCCGGTGCGTCAGGCGGTGGTGCGTGAAAGCGATCTGCTGCGCACCATCGATATGGTTTACCGGCGCACCGACGAGATCACCTCGCTGGCCGAGGAGCTGAGCGAGGAGCTTTCGGAAACCGACTTCGACCTGGCGCAACTGGCCGATACCTCGGACGTCAGCGAAGCGCCGGTGGTGAAGCTGCTGCAAACCCTGTTCGAGGACGCGGTGCAGGTGAATGCCTCGGACATCCACATCGAACCGGACGAATCCGTGTTGCGCATCCGCCAGCGCATCGACGGCCAGCTGCACGAGCAGGTGATGAAGGAAAAGCGCATCGCAGGCGCGCTGGTGTCACGCCTGAAACTCATGTCGGGTCTGGATATCTCGGAAAAGCGCCTGCCGCAGGACGGCCGCTTCAACATCCGCGTGAAGGGCCGCACCATCGACGTGCGCGTGTCCACCATGCCCATCCAGCACGGCGAATCGGTGGTGATGCGTCTGCTCGATCAGGCCCACGGTCTGCTCAACCTCGATCAACTGGGCATGCCCCGCGACGTGCTCACGCGCTTTCGCCGCAGCATCCACAAACCCCACGGCATGGTGCTGGTCACCGGCCCCACCGGCAGCGGCAAGACCACCACGCTCTACGGTGCGCTGAACGAACTCAACGTCCCCGAGGTGAAGATCATCACCGTCGAAGACCCGGTGGAATACGACCTGCCGCGCGTGAACCAGGTGCAGGTGAAGCCGAAGATCGGGCTGGACTTCGCCACGGTGCTGCGCACCGCTTTGCGTCAGGACCCCGACGTGCTGGTGGTGGGTGAGATCCGCGACAATGAAACCGCCGAGATTGCGCTGCGCGCCTCCATCACCGGCCATCTGGTGCTCTCGACCCTGCACACCAACGACTCCGTGAGCACCGCCATCCGCCTTATCGACATGGGCGCAGAGGGTTACATGGTCGCCACCGCCTTGCAGGCCATCATCGCCCAGCGTCTGGTGCGGCGCATCTGTGTCAGCTGCGTCACCGAACACCGCCTCGAAGCGCACGAACAGGCCTGGGTGGAGGGTTTGCTTGGGGTGTCCGTGAGCGGCGTGCGCTTCCTGCGCGGCACCGGCTGCCCCCACTGCAACAACACCGGTTACCGCGGCCGCGTCGGCGTGTACGAATTCCTGGAAATGACGCCGGAACTCACGGACGCACTGCGCCGCAACGACACCGCCGCTTTCGCCCGTCTGGCCGCGCAAAGCGCCGGTTTCCATTCCCTGGCGCAGGGCGCACTCGATCACGCGCGTGCCGGCGTGACCACGCTGGAAGAGGTGTTGCGCATCACCGGCGCCACCGACGTGGAGCAGGGCATGTTGGACAACACCGCCCAGCGCGTTGCGGGATAAGCCATGCCCCAATACAGCTATCGCGCGCGCAACAGCCTCGGCGAACTGGTGCAGGGCACCATCGAGGCCAGCTCCGCCGAGGCCGTGGCGGCGCAGTTGCTCAACACGGGCGTCACGCCCATCGACATCGGCGAGGCGCAGACCAGGAGCGACGCGTTCGGTACATTGCGTGCCCGTTTTTCACAGGGAACGCCCTCCCTGGACGATCTCATCCTGTTCTGCCGCCAGATGTACACGCTCACCCGCGCCGGTGTGCCCATCATTCGCGGCATCACCGGCCTGGCGGAAACCACACGGCACCCGGCATTAGCAGAAGTGCTGAAGCGCATACGCATCGAGCTGGAGGCGGGCCGCGAACTGTCCACGGCGCTGGCGCAGTTTCCCCACATCTTCAGCTCGCTCGTGGTGAGCATGGTGAAGGTGGGTGAAAACACCGGCCGACTGGAAGAGGCCTTTCTCCAGTTGGCCCGCTACCTGGAACTGGAGCGCGATACCCGCAACCGCGTCAAGACGGCGCTGCGCTATCCCACCTTCGTGCTGGTGGCCATCAGCATCGCCATCGCGGTGGTGAACATCTTCGTCATCCCGGCCTTCGCCAACGTCTTCGCCAGCATGAAGACGGAACTGCCCTGGCAGACCCGCATGCTCATCGCCACGTCGGATTTCTTCGTGGCCTGGTGGCCGGCCATGCTGGTCGCCGTGGCGATTTCGGTCATCGGTTTCAACTACTGGATCAAGACGGAGAACGGCCGCTATCGCTGGGACCGGTTCAAGCTGCACATACCCATCGCAGGCAGCATCATCCAGCGTGCGCTGCTCGGCCGCTTCGCCCGGTCCTTCGCCATGACCATGCGCTCGGGCGTGCCGCTCATCCAGGCCCTCACCGTGGTCGCGCGCGCTGTGGACAATACCTACGTGGCGCAGCGCATCGTCGCCATGCGCACCGGCGTGGAGCGCGGTGACAGCCTCAGCCGCACCGCCGCCACCACAGGCATGTTCACGCCGTTGGTGCTGCAGATGATGAACGTGGGCGAGGAAACCGGCGGGGTCGACGCCATGATGGACGAGGTGGCCGACTTCTACGAGCGGGAGGTGGACTACGACCTCAAGAACCTCGCCTCGTCCATCGAGCCCATCCTGATCGTCGCCGTGGGCGTGCTGGTGCTGATACTCGCGCTCGGCATCTTCCTGCCCATGTGGGACCTGACGCAGCTGGCGCGGCGCTGAGTGAAACGCGCCAACGATTTCGCCGACTATCGGCGCCTCTTCGAAACGGTGCTGGTGATCATCCTGGCGCTGGTCTTCGTGGTGATCGCGGCCAAGAGGATCTACGAGCTGCGCATAACGGCAGAGCAGGTGGGCGTGGCGCACACCGTGGGCGCGCTGCGCACGGGGCTGAGCCACAGGGTGGTCGAGCTGGCGTTGCAGGGTGACATGGGCGCCCTCGCCGGCCTGGCGCAGGCCAATCCGCTCGATTTCCTGAAGGAAGCACCGACACGCTATGTGACCCTGGAAGGACCGCTACCTCCGGAGGACATGCTGCCGTACCATTGGTACTTCGAGCCCGCCACGGGCGTGCTCACCTATCGGGTAGGCAATGAGGACGCGCTGATCACCGCCTTGCCGCCGCCGGCGCGCATCCGCTTCCGCGTGCAGCTGGATTATGCCGACGAGAACGGCAACGGCCGCTTCGACCCGAAGACGGACGTCATCAGCCGCCTGGACCTGGTCCCGCTGGAGCCCTATGCCTGGCGGACGCCGCAGGAGGACCCATGAGCTTCATGCATTTGGTACTAGGAGGCGTTCTGTTGGCGCTCCTGCTGTGCGCGCTCGCCGGCCTCGGGCTGCTGCTGGCGCCGCGGGCGATGGCGCGCATCGTCACTGCCCGCCCCGGCAACGGGCTTTGGTCGCGCCTGGACAAGGCATACCGTATCGAGCGTTTCTTCTACCGCCACCACCGGCCGTTTGGCGCCCTGCTGCTCGCCGGCAGCGCCTACACCCTGTACCAGTTCGCCGCCAGCGCCACCCTGCTCGATCGCGCCTATGCGGCCTGGGGTCCCGTTGGGGAAGCGGTGGCCATCGTGCTGGTGAGCGGCAACCTGCTGGCCGTGGCCCTGGGGGCCGTGGTGCTGCTGCGGCCCAGCCTGCTGAGGACCCCCGAACGCCTGAGCAACCAATGGGTGCAGCCGCCGGGCATCGGCATCGATGCCGGGGCGCTGGTCACACGCCACCCGCGGCTCATCGGCGCCCTGGTGTTCGGCGGGGCGATCTATGCCCTGGCCCAGTTCGCACGTTACCTGGAGTTCATCGCCTAACCCCGTATTACGCCGGGTTTTTGCGCAAAATCCCGTTGCCACGCTGTGCGCCTTGTGTTATTTG
>JBFXES010000025.1:0-24200 GCA_050179875.1 Thiohalomonadaceae bacterium | reverse complement strand
CCGCCCAAGCTCATCATCGGCGCCATGATGCGCAAGCTAGTGCATGTTGCCTTCGGCGTGCTCAAGTCGGGCAAACCCTTTGACCCGACGCTACATGGGGCTTGCGCGGCGTAACAGTATCTACGACTGGAAGGCAAAAGCATTAACCACGGGGTACACGGGGGTAAATCCATCAACGGTTGTCCCCGCCCGTGGGAGCGGCCTCAGGCCGCGATTTGCGTCGGATACCGTGCCATCGCGGCCTGAGGCCGCTCCTACCGAAGAGCGGTTTCCCGTGTCCCCCGTGGTTAAAGCTTTTTTCAGCGGGCCTGCCAGTAGGTCACGTTGCGAAGCTACGTGACATTCACGGGCCGCGTTGTGTCACGTAGCCGCTGCGCGGCAACGTGACCTACGACTGGAAGGCAAAAGCATTAACCACGGGGGACACGGGGTATACGGGGGTAAATCCGTCAACGGTTGTCCCCGCCCGTGGGAGCGGCCTCAGGCCGCGATTTGCGTTGGATACCGTGCCATCGCGGCCTGAGGCCGCTCCTACCGAAGAGCGGTTTCCCCGTGTTCCCCGTGTCCCCCGTGGTTAAAGCTTTTTCAACGGACCTGCCAGCGTTCGCGCAGGGCGGTGAAGACGCGGTTGGGGTACCAGTTCTTGCCGCGGCTGCCGTTGTAGCGGGCGAGGGCGCGGGGCCAGTGGCCGTTTTCGAGGTCGTAGTAGTAGCGCAGGATGGTGCAGCCCATGCGCAGATTGGTGGTGGTGCGGAACAGGTTGTCGTCGGGACGGCCGATCTCTTTCAGCCAGAACGGCATGATCTGCATGTAGCCCTGGGCGCCTGCACTGGAAATGGCGAAGCGATCGAAGTTGCTTTCCACTTCAATGACGGCGAGCACCAGTTCGGGCGGCACGCGCGCGCGGTTGGCTTCCACGTAGACCTGTTTCAGTAGCGCCAGACGTTCCTGCTCGTCGGGCACCTTCTTGCGCAGGCGCCAGGACATGTCGGTGAGCCAGACGTGGGCGTCGAAGTGATCGCCGTGGCCGCTTTCCTCCGCCAGGGCGCGGGCGAGCAACAGGCGCAGCTTTTCGTCGAGCGGCTCGGGCGTCTGGGCGAGCACTGGCAGGGCCAGGCCCAGGAACAGGAGAAAAGAGGCGATTCTGCTTCGCACCATGCGCACGCCCGTCGGGTGATGGCGCGATATTATACCCGCCCATGAACATCCACTCCGTGCTGCGTTCGTGGTCGCTGCCGGCGACCCTGGCCCTGCTGTCGCTTGCCATGGCGCTGGCGGGGGACGATGCGGCGCACCTTTTCCGCTATGAGCGCGATGCCATCCTGCACGGGCAGTGGTGGCGCGTGTTCACGGGCCATCTGCCGCACCTGGGCTGGTCCCACCTGGGCCTGAACGTGGCCGGGCTGGCGCTGGTCTGGCTGCTGGTGGGCCAGGCCCTGCGACCGCTGGAATGGGTCCTCGTGCTCGGCGTCACGTCGCTTCTCAACGGCCTCGCCCTGCTGGCGTTCATGCCGGCGCTCCAGTGGTATGTGGGACTCTCTGGCGTGTTGCATGGCCTGCTGCTGGCGGGCGGTCTGGCTGCGTGGCGCGCGGGTCAGCGCGACGCCCTGTTCATCGTTGTGCTGGTCGCCGGGAAGGTCGCCTGGGAACAGGCGGTCGGGCCCATGCCGGGCTCGGAGACGGCGGCCGGCGGCCCGGTGGTGGTGGAGGCGCACGCCTACGGCGCGGTGGCGGGCGTGCTCGCCTTTCTGCTCGTGCGTTCGTACCGCAGGGCGTGCGGGACGAAGCAGCGCTGATCGTTTCCACGTGACCTGGTTGAAAACCCGCGTTATTGCAGCAGCTTGTCGGCCACCTGCTCGAAATCGGCCTTCTTGAAGGCGCCCAGCTTGCGCATGACGATCTCGCCCTGGCGATCGATGGCCAGGGTGAACGGCAGCATGGCGCCGCCGTTGCCCAGACCCTGCATGAGCCAGATGCCCTTCTTCTGTCCCACGCCTACCGGATAGGTGACGCCGTAGGCCTTGAGAAACTCCCGGACCGCCGCCGGATTGTCCTCGATGGCGATGCCTACCACGTTGAGGCCCTGCGCGCCGTAGTCGTCCTGCAACTGGATGAGTTCCGGGATCTCGGTGCGGCAGGGCGCGCACCAGCGTGCCCAGAAATTCACGATGAGCGGCTTGCCCCGGTAGTCGGCCAGTGCGACCGGCTTGTCGTCCGAGCCGTCCAGCGTGGTGGCGAACAAGGCATCGGTCGCCGCCGACACCGCACCGGCCCAGGCGGCCAGCGCGGCGACGAGCATCACGGGCAGTATGCGTTTCATAGCAGATCTCCCCGACGAAACACCTGATAGCCGAGCAGGGCCGAACCGAGGCCGAGCACGACGGGATAGGCGAGGGCGAAGATGCGGAAGCCCGTGGCGCCGAACAGGTCGAGGATCACGTAGGCCGCCGGCCCGAGCACGACCAGTTGCGGATCGAACATCGCCAGCGCAGCGGTCCTGAAGACCTGCAACGGATTGACCAGGGCCAGCGAAATGGCCAGCTCGGGACCGATCCGTTCCTGGATCATCACGCCGAGCAGGATCAGGTCGAGAAAGAGGACCAGCACCAGCCATACGAAGAAGGCGGCGCCCTGCGCCACGTCCGTGGTGCGGGCGATGGCCGAGAGCAGCATGGCGAGGCCGAGGAAGCAGAAGGCCATCGCGGCCAGGAGCGCGGTGTAGTAGCCGAACATACCCCAGGGGATCTCGATGCCGCGCACGTAACCCCAGATTGTGGCGCCGAGCATGGCGAGGAACACCGGCGCGAAGATCACCACATAGCGGCCCAGGATCTTCCCCCAGAACCAGGCGCCCAGCGACACCGGCAGCGAGAGCAGGTATTCGAACACGCCGGCCTCGCGGTCGCCCGCCACCGATCGCACGGTGGTGACGAGCACGAAGATGGGCAGGATGGCCATGGTCAGCTGGATGTAGGTGACCAGCAGGCGCGAGAGCCCGATGAAGCCGAGTACCCGCGATTCCGTGAGGCCGAATACGAACAGCAGTGCGACGATGCCGCCGAAGACCAGGGTATAGATCTGGAACCAGCGCGCGCGCAGCGATTCGAAAATGTCGAGTTTTGCCGTCAACAAGGTCTGCTTCATCATCTGCCCTTTGCCAGCGTGTGCTGGCGCATTTCCTCGAACGTGAAGGCGCCCGCCTGCGGCGTGGATACGGCGGCAAAGTTGTATCCCATGGGCGAGGTGCGCGACACATAGAGCGCCTGCCGGGGATCGAGCCAGGTCATCTCCGTCCGGCTCGGGCTGGTGAAATCCGCGACCCACAGCCGCGTATTCGCATCGGCCATCCAGGGATATTTCGCCGCCTGCTCCTTCATCCAGAAGACCAGGCAGCCGACGTCGTCGAACTTGAACACGGTGTTCTTCTCGCCGCCGCGCATCTCGGCGGCGAAACGCCGGTCCGAGATGACCATGCTGCAGCGGGCGCAGGTATCGCGGTCCCATTTGATCTCGGCCATGCCTTCCGGCCAGTTTCCGCCGCGGCTGCAGCCGGACAGCGCGGCGGCGAGCGGCGTGAGCAGCAGGGCCCCGGCGCCCATGCGGGCAAGGAACTCGCGACGGGCGGGGTCGGTGTGCCCGCACGGCAGGGGCGACAGGGCCTTGGGGTGGCAGGAACAGGGCGATGTGCGGTTGCGGCGCATGTCACTCCTCCGCCAGGGAAAGCTCGCTGACCAGTCCCGTGTAGCGGGACACGATGCCGAGGAAGCGCAGGCGGTCCGGCGCGGCCACGTGGCCATGCCACACCAGGTTGTCCGCAGCGGGCACCAGATCCCAGCCATCGAGCGCCTTGGCAAACGCCGGTTCGAAACGCTTGAGGACCACGCGACACGCCAGCATGTCCGTGAGCGACACGTCCTCGGCGACCTTGTCGTCGAGCACGATGCGGCCCATGTCCATTTCGATCACGCGGTTCACCAGCGAGGAGACCTCGTCGAGCCGGTGGCTGGAGATGAGCATGGTGGTGTCGTCCAGGCGCTCGGCGAGCAGGCCGAAGAAGATGCCGCGGGCTTCCGGATCGAGATTCGCCGCCGGCTCGTCCATGACCAGCACCTTGGCGTCCCGGCCAAGGGCGATGGCGATGAGCAGTTTCTGCTTCATGCCGCCGGAGAGGCGCACGAACTGGCGGGCGCGAATGGATGCGACGTCCAGGCCGAGCTTTTCCGCGATGGCCGCGATGCGGGCCGGATCGGTGCCGCACAGCGAGGCGGAGAAATCGATCAGGGGCCCCACGGGCATTTTCAGCGGCGGCGGGAGTTGCGGCACGAAACCGATCTTCCCCAGCACCGCCGTGCGCTGCCGGCGCGGGTCCACGCCGTCCACCCGGACCGTGCCCTCGCAGGCGTATTCGCCGAGCAGGCAGCGAATCAGCGTGGTCTTGCCGGCCCCGTTAGAGCCGATCAGCGCCACCCGTTCACCCAGGCCGATCTCGAGGTTCAGGCCATCGAGTACCCGGGCACGTTTGAACGTCTTGGAAAGGTTTTCGAACCTGATCATGGGTTCCTTCGTACCAGTCGGTTGGCGCAGGCGACTCCTGCGCGTGTCTCACAGCAGCTTGGACAACCCCTTCACCTCATATTTCAGCGCGCCGGTCGGACAGGCATCCACGCACAGGCCGCAGCGGGTGCAATCGGGACCGAGGCCCATGGTCTCCTCACTGGCGCGCCCCTTGATCGTGACATCGAGGACATGAGGCACCAGGCAGACCTTGCGGCAGTCGCCCTCGTGGAAGCACTGCTCCACCCGATAGCTGATCTGCACGGGGGTAATCAGGCCCACGGCGCCGTAGGTGAGCCCGATGGGGCACACATAACGGCACCACGCGCGGCGCGACCAGAACACCTCGAACAGTAACAGGAGCAACACCCAGCCCAGCGCCAGCCCCGGTCCGTAGATGAGCGCGCGGGACAGGATCCCGGTGGGCGAGATGGTCTCGAAGATGGTGTAGCCGGTGGTGAAGGACATGATGGCGAACAAGACCCAGAACACCGTGCGCGTGCCGCGGTGGAATTCGTGGTCGGTGACGATCTTCTTCTTCACCAGTTTGAGGTGCAGTTTCTCCGTCAGCTCTGACACCAGGTGGTAGGGGCAGACCCATGAACAGAAACTCCGCCCGCCGAGCAGTGCCCACAGCAGGAACACCGTGAACGTGCCGATGAACAGGTTCACGATGATGTGCTTGTGGGCCAGCATCACGTGCAGCGCCGAGTTCAGGTCGACCATGTGGAAGCCGACGAAACGGGACGCGGTCAGCGCGCCTTCCAGGATCTGGATGTCCAGCCAGAAGGAGACGACGAACAGCAGGTTCACCGCAATCAACACCTTCCAGCGCCGGTTGCGCCACTTGTGACTGGACTCCTGGCGCGCACGGGCATGGAGCTTCTCTTTCACGAGGCGATCCTTGTCCTCGTATTTGAGGGCCATGATCCTCTGCACGCCTTCCGAGACGTGTTTCGGCTTGCGCGGTTCGGCGCCCAGCATGCCGAGCAGGAGTTCACTGAAACGGCTCATGCCCAGCCCTCCTTCCAAGGCGCCCGCGCGTCGATCACGATGGCCGCCGGTTCCACCGGGCAGACCATTTCGCAGACACCGCAGCCGACACATTGCTCAAGCACTTCGGGCCGAAACCGCTGGCGGCCGCTCGCCGCGACGAAGCTCGCCATGTGGATGGCATCCTTGATAGGACATTCGGTGATGCACAGGTCGCACAGCTCACGCTCATAGGGGTGATCGCGCAGGGGAATCGGCTTCCACCGATCCACGTCCACGTAACGCATGCGTCCCTTGAAGCCATGGCCGCGCGCCAGGCCCCTGAAGCCGCGATGCTGGACCGCCAGGCAGGATTCGGGCCGGGCGAGTCGCGCCACGCCCATGCGCTCCTTGAGGTTGAGCGTGGGCTCCGGGTCGTTCTCCTTGGCTTTCAGGACCGGCGCCCTGGCGAGGGGCGCGCCCTTGCTGACTTCGAGGGACGCCGGCTTCTTGTAGGTGAGCGCGCCGGTAGGGCAGGCCAGGATGCATTGCACCGCATCACAGGAGAAATCGCAGGCCTGGTCGCGCGGCGCGATGTAGGGCACGCCGATGCCGAAGCCGTCGTCGATGTCGCCCAGTTCGATGGCCTGCACCGGGCACACCTGCACGCACTGCCCGCACTTGATGCAGGAGGCCAGGAAATCGTCCTCGTTGAGTGCCCCGGGCGGGCGTAACCGGGCCGGCCGCGCGCTGATGACCGGGATGTAGCCGAGCAGGGAGAGGCCGACGACGCCGGCGGTCAGCCCGATGGAGCGCAGGAACCGGCGCCGCGCCTTTTGGGCCCTGTCGAGCGGCGCGCGCGCCGCGGCCTTCTTCTTTGCGCCGTCAGCGTTCATTACGATGCCTCCCTCTGCGGGCGCGCGAAGCGCGGCTTCGCGTCACGCAGGATGAGATCGGGCGACGAGAACGGTGCAAGGCGCTCCAGGAAGTCCAGCAGCTCCATCACCGGCGAGTTGCGGAAGAAGCGCGCCATGGGGATTTCCATCCAGATCTGATCGGCGAAGGCGTAAAGCTCGTGGGGCTGGTCGCCGTAGCCGTCCTGGTCCCGATCGAATCCCTGGTAGTTGTCCCAGTAGTTGCCCTCCCAGAAATTCAGCACCGAGTTGTCGCTGCGGCCGCCGTAGGAGACCTGGGTCAGATTGCCTTCGAAAACGTTGTCCCGCATGTTGTTGTTGCCGGTCTCCGAGTTGAAAAGGATGCCGATGCCGTTGTAGGCAAACCGGTTGCCGCGAATTTCGATGGTGGTATCGGGCTGGAAGGGCGACAGGTCGGAGCCGATGCCGATGCCGCAGTAGACGATCTCGTTGTTTTCGATGAGCGTGCCCGAAGCCTCCTTGAAGCCGATGCCCATGCCGGTGGCGCCGGTGGCGTGGGAAATGATGTTGTTGCGGGCCACGCCGCCTTCCGTATACATGAAGTAGACGCCCACGGCATTGTCATAGAAGCGATTGCCTTCGACCACGTTGTCGTTGGCGAACATGAAGTGGATCGAGTAGCGGCTGCGGCGTCCCACGTTGCCGCGGAAGACATTCCGGTGCGAATACCACGCCACCATGTCGCGCGAGTCGGTGACCTCGTTGTTCTCGATGAGGTTGTCATGACTGTACCAGAGTCGCAAGCCGTCGCCGCGGACACCGAGCTCCGTGTCCTTGGAGCGGATGCGGTTTGCGCGCACGATGCTGTTGTCGACCTGCTTCAGATCGATGCCGAACAGGCAATTGTCTATCACCAGGTCCTCGATCAGGTTGTGGTGGCCGCGCACGTCGAGGCAGGAGTCGTCGGTGTCATGGGAGTTCCCCGACCCGGTGAGATGCAGGCCGCGGATGACCGAATTGCTGGCGTTGAGCGACATCACCGTCCCCTTGTCGCCGGCGTCGATGCTGACTTGACCGCCGCCGTCGATGACGAGCGGCTTGTCGATGAGCACCGGGCCGGCATAGGCGCCGGGGGGCGGCTTGAGCACCGACCCGGGCGCCGCCGCGTCCACCAGTTCCTGAAACGGCTTCAGGCCGTGGATGCGCTTGTCACGCTCGTACAGCAGGTAGGTGGGCTTGGGCCGATCGATGGTCACCCGCGGCGCCGTGCTGAGGTCTGCACCGGCGCCGAGTTGCAGCTCGTCTCCTTGGCCGCCGGATGAAGCGAGCGCCAGTGCGATGAACAGGGCGGCACGGGAAACACTCGGCATCAGGGGCACGATTCACTCCATTGCAGGATTTTCGCGAAGCTGCTTGCGACGTATGAGCAGCGCCAGGCCGAGGCAGACGAAGATCAGCATCAGCAGGGCATAGCCCCAGTACGGATAGGAGTAGGTGGAGAACTGGGCCACCTTGCCTTCCCCGAACACCGTGGGCATGAAGGGCTTGACGGTGAACGCCCCCCACGGGTGGAGATTGTGCCCGAAGAACCAGAGCCAGGCGGAGTAGGTGATCAGGAAGTACACCGGAAGCAGGGCCGGGACCCCGGCAAGCAGCAACTGGAAATTGCGCAGCCTGGCCACGCCTGTGACCACCGCGCCCATGGCGGCGATCAGGCCGAGGATGACGATCTGGGTGATGAGACGCACATTGTCGCCCCAGGCCTGGATGCGGTCCGGCTCCTTGAAGAAGGTGCCCGTCTCGGCCATGTAGGCCTGCACGTGGCTTTCCAGCCGGCCCATGACGAATTGGTCGACGATCATCCACACGGCGACCGCAGCGAAGCCTGCCACGAGCGCGGTCAGGCGCGCCTTCTTCCGCGGCAGTGCGAAGGCGATCATCATGGTGGCGAAGAAACCGAAGAAGAACTTGGCCAGCGGTTTCTCCACCGGCGCCCCGGTGGCGATGGGGAACATGCCGACATAATGGTTGATGGTGTTCATTTCATGAACACAATCGAGGCCCTCGGCGCCCTTTTCCTCGTGTTGCGCATCGATGATAGGGTTCCAGCGCCTCATGCCTTCATCCAGGTCACCCTGGATGATCTCGTCGGCTATTTGTGAACCCTTGCCCGCGGCCTTGCAGCCGTTGTACACGCCGTCGAAGTGGAAGTGGATGCGGATGCCGTCGGGAAAGGCGTCTGCAGGATAATTGGGCGCAGTAAGCGATACCCACCAGATAGGCGAAAAATAGGCCGCGACGAGAGCGATCAGCGCAATCAAGGTGAGCCCGGCGACAATCTTGTCTTGCTTCTCCATCGTGCCTGTTCTCTCTTCTCGAAGTACGTAGCGTTAGGTTTCTGTTGTGAGAGGCGCCCGCGGCCAGGCGCGGGCGCCGCCATGGTCCAATTACTTGCCCTTGGGCTTGCACATGGAACCGGGCATGGTCAGGCTCGCCTGGTAGGCGGAGATCGCCACCAGGTCCTCGTCACTGTACTTCCTGATGACCTTGACCATGTCGGGATTGGCGTTGCGGCGCTTGCCGTCACGGATATCGGTCATCTGGCGCAACAGGTACTTGTAATGCTGGCCGGCGATCACGGGGTAGAACTTTTCCTTGTTGCCCTCGCCGTTCTTGCCGTGGCACTCCAGGCACTGCGTTTCGTACAGCTGCTTGCCGCGGTTGATCTGCAGCGTGGCGTCCACGCCTTCGTACTTGCCGTGCTCGACGGGGATGCACAGGCTCTCGATGTAAGCCGCCACGTCCGCAAGCTCCTGCGGGTCGACCAGCGAAACCGCGAACGGGTACATGGTCGGGTTGTCACGCAGGCCGGCACGAATGTCCGCCATCTGCTTGATCAGTACCGTGGTGTGCTGGCCCGCGAGCTGGGGGAAGGTGCCGTCCGGGCGGCCGGCGCCCGACGGGAGGTGGCATGCACTGCAGATCTCATAGGCCTCTTCGCCGTTCACCTTGTCGCCGGTGAGCTGGAGCGCCTCGAACTTTTCGCCTTCCTGCGCGTTCCAGGTGTAGCCCTCGCTCTCGATCCCCTGTGCCTTCGGAGCCGGTGGGCCGGCGAAAGCCACGCCTGCGCTGAGCAGGCCGATCAGCAGAAATGACGTTTTCATGGTTCGGCTCCTGTTCATGGTGGTTCCAATGTTCACTTCAACGATTCCAGGTACAGGCTCAGCGCCTTGATTTCCTCATCGTTGACCAGATGCATGACGCCTTTCATGGCCGCTGTCTGGCCGTTGCTGCGGGCGCCGCTCTTGATGTCCTTCATCTGCTGTTCGGTATAGGCGGCGTTCTGCCCCGCAATCTTGGGATAGCTCGGCAGGATGGGCGTGTTGCCCTTGGGTCCGTGGCACGCGTTGCATGTCTTTTCCGCGTACAGCTTCGCCCCGTCCGGTGCCGCCACGGCGACCGAGCAGGTGAGCGAGGCGAGCAGGAGTAGGGTGAGGTGCTTCATGTCGTGTTCCTGTCTGTCGGTGTCTGGGCCGGTGGAGGCAGGATCCCACTCCTGCCTCCATCGGCTGTTTGATTTACGTCAATCGAGCAGGTTACTTGATCACCTTGGCGCCATTCTGCTCAAGGTAGGTCTTGGCGCGGATGCCGATGTCGGCCGCCTTGACCTGATACTGCCAGACCTGCTCGGCCCAGAGGTTCGCCTGCTCCCAATCCTGCTTGGCAGCGGCGGCCTCATGCCTGGCCTTCGCGTCCGGGATCTTGTTCAACTGGTCGGTGGCGTCCTCGACCATGTTGACCACATCCGGGAAGTCCTTGTAGTTGGTGCTGGTGATGTAGCCCACCACGGAGTCGATGACCGCCTGGGTATCCGCCACCTTCTTCAGGGTCGCCTGGTAGTCGGCCTGCGTGTACGCCGCCTTGGCCATGGACGCCTGCTTGGAAGGCTTCCAGCCCTTCGGCTTGACCAGCAGGTAGCCCTGCATCTCCAGATGCAGCGCGGAGCAGAACTCCGTGCAGTAGTACGGATACACGCCTTCCTTGTCGGCAACGAACTTGACCGAAACGGTCTTGCCGGGCTCCACCGACGCATGGACGTTGTAGGTGGACACGGTGAAGCCGTGGGTCTCGTCCTGGGCGCGTTCCAGGTTGGTCAGGTTGATGGTCACCTCATCACCCTTCTCGACCTCGATGGTTTCCGGCGTGATGTGCGAACGAATCAGGGTGCCATACACCGTGACCTTGTTGCCCTTGCGCTCGATCCGCTCCTCACCGGCACGTACCGCGCCAGGATGACGTCCGTCGGTGCGGCTGTTGGTGCCGACCTTGTAACGCACGCCGGGCTTCAGCTTCTTGGCATCGATGGCGATGACGTAGTGCGGCTCGCCCAGCGGAATGGGCATGTCGTACAGGAGCTGCATCTTGTCATTGATGATGTCGATGAGCTGGTGGTTTTGCGGGTGCAGGGGACCCACCGGGTTGAAGCGGTCGATGGACAGCTTGTTGAGCGCCACCAGATAGCGGCCCGCCGGCTTGGCGGTGTCGCCTTCCATGGTCACTAGGTGGCCGATGTTGTAATGGACAGAGATCTTGTCCAGTACCTTGCCTTCACAGAAGTCCCACTTGGCCACCTGGCTGTCCACGTACAGCGAGGTGTAGGCCACGCACTTCTTGGAATCGAACTGCGTGTGCAGGGGGCCGAGACCCAGTTGTACCTGGGTGTGCAGCGCGTCCTGCATGTTGATCACAGGGATGCCGTAGGGGTCTTTCGATTCGAACTTGCCGGCCTTGATGGCCGCCATGATCTTGTCGAAGGAGTAGACCGACACGTGGGTGTCGAGCTTGCCGGAGACGACGATCTTGGTGCCATCCGGGGTCACATCCACGCCGTGCGGGCTCTTCGGCTCGGGGATCAGGAACAGGATGCCTTCCTTCACCGCCGTGTCGATGGTCAGCACGTTGGCGCCGTTGATCTTCTTGGCCTTACCGGCCTTGACCAGCTCGGCGGCCTTCTTCCAGTTGATCACGTGCAGATAGTCGGTGTCCTTGGCGGAGCAACCGGCTTCATACGGCGGGCGTCCCTTCTCGATGCCACCCACATAGCGTTCGGAGCAGAACGAGTTGGTGAACGACCAGCCGTCGGACGGCCCCTTGCCCGCATCGGAGAGGTCCTGCGAGTAGGGCGGCAGTTCGACGGAGAAGGAGTTCGCCATGTCGATCTTGCCTGCCTCGCGATCGAACTTCCAATAGGTCATGCCGCCGCGATACTTCTCGTTGAACTCCTCGAGCGGGTAGAACTTCTGGTTTTCCAGCGGGGCCGCGTACTGCGAGGCTTCGAAGACGTAGTCGGTGTTCGGCGTCACGAAGGCGCCGCCATGCTCCGACTTGTAGATCGGGTTGACCACGATCTGCTTGGTTTCGAAGTCACGCAGGTCGATGACCGCGATGCGGGGGTTGGCCTTGTCGTTGATGAACAGGAACTGGCCGTCCGCTTCGCCGTTGGTTTCGGAGAACGCGGGATGGTGGGTGTCACCCCAGGTGATGTCCTTGCCGTCGATGCGGCCGCCCGCGAGCACCTGCCTCGACTCCTCGTCGAAGCCATAGCCCTGCCACGGCTCCGGAGTGAACACGCCGATGTACTTGAGGATGCGCATCGACGGTATGCCGTAGACGATGACCTGACCGGACTGGCCACCCGAACTGAAGGCGACGAATTCGTCGCGCTTGCCCGTCGGAACATAGGTCTTCGCCGCGGACAGGAGATCCTGTTGGCTCAACCCCCGACGTTTCATCACGTCCTGGAGGGATTCCGCGGCCCATGCCGCGTTAGCCCCCACTCCCGCTGCCAGCAACAACAATGTTGCCCTTAAAGCCAAGCTTCTCATTGCTTACCTCCCCTGAGTCGCCTCTGTGTTCCTGTACGAGGAACACGCCTGAGCCACTCACTTGCGTGTGTTTTGCCACACAACTGAGTGGTTTGGCGCAGATCATGCGCCTTGCGAGGGGGAGTCAACAGGTGACGGGTTCCCATATTGGGAACAAGAAAGAAGGAGAGGCGGGTTAGGAATATTCCGATCAGGGCACCGGCGGGTCGTCGTCGATGAGGTTGTGCTGGACGGCGTAGCGGACCATCTCCGCCGTGTTGTTGAGACCCATCTTGGCCATGATGTTGGCCTTGTGGGTGCTCACGGTCTTTACGCTGAGGTTAAGGCGTCGCCCGATTTCCGATACGCCAAGGCCCTGGACCAGCATCATGAAAATCTGGTAGTTGCGGTCGGTGAGGCTGTTATGCGGAAGCTGGGAGCTGTGCCCCTGCAAGGTATTCCGGGTGAAGCTTTCGGCGACGCTCTGGTTGATGAACAGCCCGCCCGCGGCCACCTTGCGGATGGCGGGGGCCAGCATCGCCTCCGCATTGTCCTTGCAGAGATAGCCGGCAGCACCGGCCTTCAGGGCACGCACGGCGTAGATGTCTTCCTTGTGCATGCTGAGGATCAGGATGGGCAGGGAGGGAAACTCGCCCTTGATCTGCTTGATGAGCTCGATGCCGTTGCGTCCCGGCATGGTCAGGTCGAGGACGATGGTGTCAAAGTGCTCGCTGCGCAACAACGCAAGCGCCTCCGCACCGTTGGAGGCCTCGCCGCCCACGACGATGTCGCCCGAGTCGCTCAGGATGTGTTTCAGCCCCGCGCGCAGGATGTCGTGGTCATCGGCGATGAGTATGCGAATCATGCGGACTCTCCTGGAGACAAGGGAAAGGTAACGACGATGCATGTCCCCGCACTGCCGTCGATGGTCATTGTACCCCCAAGCATGGAGACCCGTTCACGCATCCCGAGGATGCCGAAACCCTGTCGCGGGGCCGTGTGGTCGAAGCCGATACCATTGTCATGAATCGTCAGGGCGAGGTATCCGCCCGTTTGCTCCAGGCGGATGTCCACCTGGGTGGCCTCGGAATGGCGGGAGACGTTGGTGAGGGCCTCCTGGACCAGGCGGAACACCGCGATGGCGGCGCCCGGTCCGAGCTCGTATTCATCCCGGTCGGCGGAGAATTCGCAGCTGATGCCGTGGCGCTCCATGAAGGTGCGCACCAGGTGTTCCAGTGCGGCCGTCAGGCCGAGCACGTCCAGCATGCCGGGGCGCAGGCCTTCCGAGATCCGCCTCAGCGAGTCGATGGTACGCTCGACGAGCGCATGGGCGGAGTCGACGCGCTCCCGGATGTCTTCTCCCAGACCGCCGCAGGTGCGGCGCAGCCAGCTCAGGTCGATGCGCAGGGCGGTCAGGGCCTGGCCGAGCTCGTCGTGCAGCTCGCGCGCGATGGAGGTGCGCTCATCCTCGCGTACGGATTGCAGGAAGCGTGTCAGTTCCTGCAGGCGCGCCCGTGATTCCCGCAGCTCGTGCTGGGAACGGCGCAGCTCCTCGGTGCGCTGGTCCACCTTCTCTTCCAGCCGCGTCTGCAGTTGGTACAACTCGACGTGGGTCTTCACGCGGGCGAGGACTTCGTCGGGCTGGAAGGGTTTGGCGATATAGTCCACGGCGCCGACCGCGAATCCCTTCACCATGTCCACGGTCTCGCGCAGCGCGGAGAGGAAAATGATGGGAACATCCCGGGTGGTGGGATCCTGCTTCAGCAGACGGCACAATTCATAGCCGTCCATGCGTGGCATGCGGATGTCGAGCAGGATCAGGTCCGGTGGGCGTGCCCGCGCCGAGCGGAGCGCCATGCGCCCATCCTGTGCCGCCCTGACCACGTAGCCGGCGCCGGCCAGCAGGTCGTTCAACAGGTCGAGGGATCCGGGCGTGTCGTCCACGATCAGGATCTCGGGAGCCGCCCTTTCGATGACAGGGAAGTCGGTCATGTTTCGCTCCCTTCGAGTCCGAGCACCTCCCAGAGTTCCTGGTAGCAGCGCTGCCTCGATAGCGACTTCAGGTGTTGCGCAAGTGCCGGCATGCTGGGGCCGATTACATCGATCGCCGCCTCGATTTCGACGGGGTTGAGCGATATCGCCGCCCTTGCCAGGTGTTCGCGCTCTTCCTGGGGCAGGCCCTGCAACCATTCCCTGAGTTGTGGTATGTCGCAATGCGCCGGTTTGGGCGCGGGACTGGCGAGCCGCGGCAGCAGCACGCGCTCAATGATGCGCAAGAGCTCGGTCTCCACCAGCGGCTTGCTCAGGAAGCCATCCGCGCCCGCTCCCAGGGCCGCCGCGCGGCTTTCTGCCGTGGCGTTCGCCGTAAGCATCACCAGTGCAGGCCCGCGCCCGTGGAATTCGCGGATGAGATCGAGTCCTTCACCGTCAGGGAAATACCAGCCGATCAGCACCAGATCGATGCCGTGGCTGCGGATGATCGAGCGCGCCTGGCCGATGCCGGCGGCCTCTTCCACGACGAAGCCGAGCGGTTCCAGGAGCGAACGCACCAGCAGGCGTCCTTCCTGGTTGTCGTCCACCACCAGGACGGAGGCCGGCTGTTCGAGGCGGATCACCGGTTTGGCGTCGGTATTCGCGGCCGGGCGCACGGCGCCGTCGATCACGGCGGCCTCGATGGTGAAGTGGAAATCGGAGCCCTCACCGGGGAGGGAGTCCACGCGCAGGCAGCCGCCCATCATTTCCACGTAACGGCGGCTGATGGTGAGGCCCAGGCCGGTACCGCCGCGGGGTGAGGGCCCCACCTGTTCGAAGGAGGAGAAGATGCGCTCCTGTTCTTCCGGGCTGATGCCGATGCCGGTGTCGCGCACGCTGAAGCTCAGTTCCACCGTGCCGCGCCCGGTGGGACGCGCCGCCGCGTGGACCACGACCTCGCCGTGATCGGTGAATTTCACGGCGTTGGAGAGCAGATTCAGCAGCACCTGGCGCAGCATGCCGGGATCGAGGAGGACCACGGCGGGGAGGGACTCTGTCTTGAGCCGCAGCTCCAGTCCGGCCTCCTCGGCGCGCAGGCGCATCATGTCCACGGCCTGTTCCAGCAGCTCGCGCAGGTCCACCTCCTCCGGCGACATCTCCATCTTGCCCGATTCGATCTTGGAGAGCTCCAGGATGTCGTTGATCAAGGTGAGCAGGTGTCGGCCCGAATGGTTGATGATCTCCAGGCTGCGCCGGTTTTCCGGCGAGAGGGCCGGATCCCGCTCCATCAACTTGGAAAAGCCGATCACCGCGTTGAGCGGCGTGCGCAGTTCGTGGCTCATGTTGGCCAGGAACACCGACTTGCTGCGATTGGCTGCCTCGGCCTGATCGCGCGCGATGGTCAGTTCCTCCGTGCGCTGCTTGACCAGTTCCTCCAGGTGCTCGCGATAGGCGGCGAGCTCGATTTCATTCTTCTTGCGCTCGGTGATGTCGGAAAAGATGGAGATGAAGCGGGAGATCTTGCCGTCCGGACCGGTCAGGGCCTGGATGGAGAGTTCCTCGGGAAAGACCTCGCCGTTGCGGCGCTTGTTCCAGATCTCGCCGCGCCAGCAGCCTTTGCCGAGCAACTGGTCCCAGAGCCTGTGGTAAAAGTCGGCGTCATGCACCCCCGATTTCAGGATGCGCGGGTTGGCACCAATGACGTCCTGGCGGTCATAACCGGAGATGCGGCAGAAGGCGTCGTTCACCCAGAGGATGGTCCCGTCCGCGTCGGTGATCGCCGCGCCCTCAGCCATGGCGGCGAAGGCCATTTCGTTCTCCCGGCGTACCTGATCCTGCCGGCTCAGTTCCCGCGTGCGTTTGAGTGCAATGAGGTGCAGCAGCATGAGCGTGGCGACGCCGAGGATCCAGATGACGCCATGCCAGGTCTGGATCGCCCGCCAGGTGGGCTCCTGGGCGTTGCGATAGGTGAGGAGGTCGACGGAAATGGTCGCAGCCCCCCGCAGGCCGCCGACGGGCACGAGCGTGTCGCGGTGGCAGGAAAGGCATTCCTCCTCCATGCGCATGGGGAGCATCACGCGCATCAGGCCGTGACCGGCCTTGTCCGGGAGCGTCTCCGTGATCATGTTCGCGCCGTTTTCCAGTTCATCCAGCGCCTTGAGCTCCCAGTCGTCCGGGGCGTTGTTCCGGTTGCGCAATTGCTTGGACGTCAAGCGTTCACGGCGGCCATTCTGTTCGTTGGTCATGCTCTGGATGGCCAGCAGCAGGTGCATGGGCGTGACGCCGACGATGGTGAAGCTCTCGCCCGTGTTGCGTATGGCCGTCAGGCGTTCTTCCTGTTCGAGCGAGTCGAGCTCCGGGACGTGCTCCTCACGCACGAATACGCCTTCGACCTTCGATGCCCACTTGCGGATGGTGATGTCCTTTTGCAGGTTGGAGATGGCCGCGATGCGGGCCAGCTCGGCCGCAGTGCGGTTCAGCTGCTCACGCTGCGCCAGCAGGGAGGCCAGCACCAGGGCTGTCCAGATCACGATGATGAGGGCAGTGCCCACCGGTCCGGCGAAGGGAACGAAGTGCTTTTCGGTTAACTTCACGGCCGAAAATCGCCCTGTGTGAGGAGACAACCCACTCTGGCCTCGTTTGCGTGCCGAATCAATAGGTCAGGTCACGTCCCCCGCGCGCTGCGCGTGGGTGCGATGTCGCCTTAGGAAAATTCCTAACCGGCATGCGCCACCGTTACGGGGCCTAATCAGCATTCGTCACCTTCAACCGGGACGAGGGCCGGTGCAGACTCGTCCACGAGGCAGGCAAGGAGTGTTCCTGCCAGCCACTGACCCGCGGGATCGTGGCGTAGCTGTTAACGGAATCGACGAGATGCCTCACGCGGATGAAGCCATGAGCAAAGCATTCGGCAGGCGCGCGCTGTTGACCCTGATCCCGGGACTTGTGGTCGCGCTGGTCATGGTCATCGGCTACAAGGCCTGGCCGCTCGTGTTCGCGCCCGAGGATGTGCAGATCCTGCCGGAGCCCGGTTGTGACCTGCAGCGCGCCCGCTGCGTCGCGACGCTGCCCGACGGAAAGATCGATCTGGAGTTCCTGACCCGGCCGATCCCGCTGGCGCGGCCGTTCCGCGTCGCGCTGGCAACCTCCGGCATCGCGCCGAGCCGGGTGGAACTGGACTTCGCCGGCGTGGAGATGAACATGGGCGAAAACCGCGCGGTATTGCGGGCCGTCGGCGGCGGACAGTACGCGGCCGACATCACCCTCCCGGTGTGCATCACCGGGCCCATGAAGTGGCGTGCAACCGTGATCCTTCACGCGCGCAACCGGCGCCTCTCCATTCCCTACGAGTTCTCCACCGGGGAGGTCCACTGATGTCGGACAGGATTCTCGGGCTGCTTGCCCTCGTCATGGCATCCCTGGTCGTCGGCCTGGCGCTGTTCTGGAACCCGCTCCCGGCGGTCCAGCCCTCGGCCTATCCGGTGCTGCCGCGCGGTGGGGACTTCACCCTGCAATCGGCGGACGGTCCGGTATCGCTGCGGGATTTCCGCGGCAAGGTGGTGCTCGTCTTCTTCGGCTACACCTTCTGCCCTGATATCTGCCCCACCGCGCTGGTCGCCGTGGCTGACGCCATGGAGCAACTCAAGCCAAAGGAAAAACGGGATGTCGCCGTCCTTTTCGTATCGGTCGATCCCGAGCGCGACACGCCCCAGGGCCTGAAGCAGTACACCGCGTTCTTTCACCCGAACATCATCGGGGTGACCGGCAGTGCAGAGCAGGTGCGCAAGGTCGCGCAGGACTACGGCGCCATCTACGCGCGCCAGCCCGGCGTCAGCGCCGGCGGCGGTTACGTGGTCGATCACTCCGCCGACATCTACGTGGTGTCGGGCGACGGCCGGGTGGTCGACAAGATTTCCCACGGAGCGACATCTGCCCGGATCGCCACGTCGATCCGTAACGCGATGCGTTTCAGCTAGGAGTTATTTCCGTGAAAAGAGCACTCGTATTCACCCTCGCACTGGCATTCGGCGGCCTTGCCCAGGCAGGCGCCGGCGATCAGGTTTCCGTGGTGGACCCGTACGTGAGGCTGTCTCCGCCCAATGCCCCCGCCACCGGCGCCTTCATGATCCTGAAGAACAACGGCGACAAGCCCGTGCGCCTGGTGAAGGCGAGCAACCCGGTGTCGCGCATCACCGAGTTGCATGACCACATCAACGAGAACGGCGTGATGAAAATGCGGGCGATCGCCTCGGTGGACATTCCCGCAGGCGGGGAGGCGGTGCTCAGGCCCGGCGGGCTGCACGTCATGATGATCGAATTGCAAACCCCGTTGCGCGAAGGCGACGTGATCCCGCTTACACTGGTTTTCGATGACGGTTCGCAGCTTCTGGTGCAGGCCCCGGTGGTCCGCCCGACCCTGAGGCCGGCGCGCATGAGCCACCGGTAGACACGGGCAAATGGCAGAAGGGGAGATTCGATGGTTCGCGGCATGAACGGTCTTGCGGGCGGATTGATGGCAGTCCTGCTCCTTGGCGGCATGAGTGCTTCCGCCGGTGCTGCCCAGGACACGGAGCTCAGCCGGTCCGTGGCCCGTCTCGGAGAACTGAACGGGGTGGCCCTGGCCTGTAACCAGGGTGCGCTCGCCGCCCGCTTGCGGGAGATCATGGTCGACACGGCGCCCAAGGAAAGGGGCGTGGGTGAGGTCTTCGAGAACGCCACCAACGAAAGCTTTCTTGCCTTCGGCCGGGCGGGGCGCGAATGCCCCGACGGGCGGACGCTCGCGGAGCAGATCGACCGCGCGCGGGAAGCGCTGGAGCGCGCGAAGGAGGCGCAACCGTGATCCGCTCGGCGCTCGCCCCGGTGCTGGTCGTGTTGTCGCTGTGCGCGGCCGCGCCCCTGTCGGCGCAGACCTGGTCCGCGCACGCCCTGGGCGACGAGGAGGCGGTCCCGGTACGTACGCGCTACCTGCTGATCGGTCCCGGCGGCGGCGCGGTTACCGACGAGGATTTCCGCGGGCGCTTCCAGCTCATCACCTTCGGTTACACCGCCTGCCCCGACGTCTGTCCCACCACCATGCTGGAGCTGGCCGAAGTGCTGCGTCTGCTGGATGACCATGCGGACGACCTGCAAGGCATCTTCATCACGCTCGATCCGGAGCGTGACACCCCCGAGGCCCTGAAGACCTATACAGCCTTCTTTGACCCACGCATCCTCGGCCTCAGCGGCACGCCGGAACTGATCCAGCGCGCCGCCGGCAATTTCAAGGTGCGGTATGCGAAGGTGCCCGACACAACCGGGTCCGGCTTCTACGCCGTGGACCATTCCGCCGGGCTCTATCTCATCGGGACCGGCGGCGAATTCATCAAGAAGTTCGCCTACGGCACGCCTGCTTCCACGATCGCCTCGGAGATCCGTTCGGTCATGACGGCGGGCCAGGGAGACATCACGGGATAGGACACCCATGCACAGAACACTCTCCGCCGCACTGGCCTTGCTGGGCACGCTGGCGACGCCGACCCTTTACGCCACGGAGCAGACCGCGCCCGAGGCACTCGCCAGGGGATTGATGCTCTTCCATGAGGGCAGGATGATTTTTTCGCCCTGTCGCGAGCGCAGCTACGTGGAGGTGGAGGATGTCTCGCCGGGCGCCGCGGTGTCGGCGGCGCTGCGCAAGATCGGTCTGGCGGCCGACAAGCCGCTGTACACGGAGCTGTTCGGCGAGGCCGCAGGCGGCATGCTGCGCGTGAGCGCCATCAACTTTGCGCACGGCGAGGCGCGCTGCGGTGCGGCCGTGCGCAACGGCGGTTCGTGGCAGGCCGTGGGACGGGATCCCACGTGGAGCATGAGCACGGCGGGCGACAGGATGCGCCTGCATGTGGAGGGACGGCCTGCCGTGGAGAGCAGCTTCGCCGAAAAGCGCGGCGATGCCACGCCATCCAGGCTCGCGATCGAAACGGACATCGGCCGCTGGGAACTGCGGCGCCAGCCTTGTTATTCGTCCGACTACCGGTGGGTGTCCGGCTGGTCGATCTCCGGCAATATCCGCAACCAGGCGCTTCGCGGGTGTGCATGGCAGCCGTGAGCCGTGCGGGGTGAGCCGGTCCGCAAGCCTGCAATCAATCACCCATGCAGAGATCCACGGCTTGCTGACCCACGGCGCTGCCTTGCGCGCCGTGGACAGCCAGATGCCGGGTCAGGCCGTTGAGCACACGCCACTTCACGCCACACCAGGCGGGAGCCAGCAACAGATTCGCCGATGCCGTGCCGGTGAGGCGATGGAATATCACCTCGCGCGGCGTGCGACGGATGAGTTCGCCCGCCACGCACACGTAGCGTTCCTCGCTCCAGGGCGCATATTCACCCCGGCGCCAGGCCAGGGCGAGCCGGGTGCCCTTCACCACATGCAGCGGATGGAACTTCAGGCCTTCCACACCCAGATCCAGCACCCGATCCAGCGTGATGTGGGCGTGGGCCGCGGTCTCCTCGGGCAGGCCAAGAATCAAATGGGTACAGACCTTGAGTCCGCGGCGATGGGCGGCGCGCACGGCCTCGCGGTATTCCGTAAAACCGTGGCCGCGATTGACCCGCGCGAGCGTGGCGTCGAAAGAGGATTGCAGGCCGAGCTCCAGCCAGACCTCGAAACCGCGATCGCGATAGCACGCCAGCATGTCGAGCACCTTGTCCGGAACGCAGTCCGGGCGCGTGCCCACGGAGAGCCCGATGACGCCCGGCTGGCTCAAGGCCAAGTCGTAACGCTGCTGCAACACGGCCGGGTCGTCATAGGTGTTGGTGTAGGCCTGGAAATAGGCGACGAAGCGCCGGGCACGGGTACGCCGTGCGATCACCGCGCGGCCGTTGGCGAGTTGCGTGGGGATTGGTGCGGGCATGCGGCCATTGGGACTGAAAGACGTGTTGTTGCAGAACGTGCAGCCGCCGCGCCCCTTGCTGCCGTCGCGGTTGGGGCAGGTGAAGCCGGCATCCACCGTCACCTTGTGCACGCGCGCACCATAGCTCTCCATCATGGCGCGGCCGAAGGTGTTTACGTACTTCGATAGAATCATGACGGCAATATCGCAGGTTCTTACACGGTGATCACAGTGTTCCCGAAGACGCGCGAGAGGTCCAGCGAGGCGCGGGAAAAATCCGCGCGAATTCGGTGTTGTTCATGGTCTCTTCGACGGAGTCCGTTTGACGTGTCAGGGCGTGCCTTCGCGACAAATCGGAATTTTGCGGACGTTTCATGGCGCTCGTTGTGGTAGTGTCGTGGCCAAGAATTTCCCGCTTCGTCCAGCCATGCACATACGGAAACCCCGCTTCAGCACCCTGGCGCTGGGACTTGTGTCCGTAGCGCTGCTTGCCTTCACGCTCGTGCTGTTCTCGGCGACGGGCGAAGCCGGCCCGCACTGGGCGGCCAATCGCCGGCTGGTGAGCGAACTCGGCCTCGGCGATCTGTGCCTGGTCACGGAGGCGCGTTACACGCGTCACCTGTCGGTGGCCGATGGCCACGCCGCGTTTCAGGACCACCCCATGGCGCTGGAGCACTTTCCCACCGGCGCGATCTTCTCACCACCGCCCCATCTGATTTCCCATGCGCCACTGGATCGCTAGGCAACGCTATCTCATCGATTACACCGTGGCGGCGCTGGCACGGCGCAAGGCCAAGAACGCGGGGCTGATCGCGGTTTATACCGCGCTGGTGTTCCTGGTGGCTTCGGTCCTGCTGTACAGCCACGCGCTCAAGCGTGAGGCCGCCTATCTGTTGCAGGAAGCCCCCGAAGTGGTGGTGCAGAAACTGACGGCTGGACGCCACGACCTGGTGCCGGCGCCCTACCTGGAGAAGCTGCGCGGCATCCGCGGTGTGCGCAGCGTGGAAGGAAGGCTGTGGGGCTACTACTTCGATCCGCTGGTGGCCGCCAACTTCACCGTCATGGTGCCGCGCGATCGCGCGCTCCCGGCGGGCAGCATCGTCATCGGCGAAGGCATCGCACGCACCCGCGGCGCCGCGGAGGGCGACGTCATGGCGCTACGTGCCGCCGACGGTGCGCTCATGCTGTTGCGCGTCGCCGAGGTATTGCCCCGCAGTGCCAACATCCTCACTGCCGATCTCCTGCTCGTGGGCGAGGCGGACTTCCACGCCCTGTTCGGCATCCCACCCGGACTCTACACCGACGTGACCCTGAGCGTGGCGCACCCGCGCGAGGTGCGCACGGTGGCGGAAAAGGTCTTGGGGCTGCTGCCCGACACGCGGCCGGTATTGCGCGAGGAGGTGCTGCGCACCTACGAGGCGGTGTTCGACTGGCGCGAAGGCATCGTGCTCACGGTGCTGGTGGGCGCCGGCCTGGCCTTCGCCATTCTCGCCTGGGAAAAGGCCTCGGGGCTCAGCGCCGACGAGCGGCGCGAGATCGGCGTGCTCAAGGCCGTGGGCTGGGAGACGGCCGACGTGCTGAAGATGAAGCTCTGGGAAGGGGCTTTGATCTCGGGCTTTGCGTTCCTCGCGGGCTTCACCCTGGCCTACTGGCACGTGTTCACGTTTTCCGCCCCGCTGTTCGCGCCGGTGCTCAAGGGCTGGTCGGTGCTCTACCCGGATTTCCAGCTCACCCCCGCGGTGGATGGATTGCAGCTGGCCAGCCTGTTCCTGTTCACCGTCGTGCCCTACGTGGCGGCCACGCTGGTCCCGGTGTGGCGTGCGGCGGTGACCGATCCTGACACGGTGATGCGCTGATGGATGCCTACATCGAGTTGCGCGGCGTGCGCAAGGCCTGGAACGAGGGCCTGCCCAATCAGTTCTGGGCGGTGGACGGCGTCGATCTGGCATTGGCGCGCGGCCAGGTGACCCTGCTCACCGGACCGAGCGGTTCGGGCAAGACCACGCTGCTCACGCTCATCGGCGCGCTCGCGCGCCCCACCGAGGGCCGGGTGCGGCTGGCGGGCGAGGACGTGTCCAGCCTGCCCGAGCGCTTTCTCACGGAGCGGCGCCGTCACCACTTCGGTTTCGTGTTCCAGCAGTTCAACCTGATCCGCGGCCTTTCCGTGCTGGACAACGTCATGCTCCCGGCCTTTCCGCTGGCGCCGCCCTATGGCGAGCTGCGCGCACGCGCCCTGCGGCTGCTGCGCGAACTCGGCCTCGAACACCGCAGCGAGGCGCGGGTGGAGTGGCTCTCCGGCGGCGAGGCCCAGCGCGCGGCCATTGCGCGCGCGCTCATCAACGACCCGCCGGTGATCATCGCCGACGAACCCACCGCCAACCTGGACACCCATCTCTCCATGGCCTTTCTCGCCATCGTCGAACGGCTGAAGGCGGAGGGCCGTACGGTGATCCTCTCCAGCCACGACACGCTGGTGGCGGAGGCGGCGGTGGTGGATCGCATCGTGTCGTTGCGCGACGGCAAGGTGGTGGGCTGATGCTGTTCCACCCGGCGGTGATGGCGCTGCTGCTGGCGGACACGCTGAGCCTGCTGATGCTGTTGCCGGCGGGCGTGTTCGCGCTGCGGGTGCTGCGCCATTGGGACCTGAAGAGCGGCAGCGCGCGCCAGATCCGCCTGGAGCGGCAGACCTATCTGGTGGCCACCGTGCTCGGTTTCGTGTTCGTGGTGCAGATCCTGTCGCTGCTGCTGCTGGTGTTCACCGCCGATCGCCTGTCCGTGCAGTTCGTGGGCGCCATGTGCGCGGTGGGCACCTTCAACGTGAACCCCTTCGGCTTTCCCGCCTTGTACCTCAAGCTCGCACTCTTTTTCCTGGCCGCCGCCTGGCTGTTCATGGAGCATGTGGACAACCGTGCGCCCGACTATCCCCTCACGCGCGTCAAGTACTCGCTGTTGCTCCTCATCCTGCCCGTGGCCGTGCTCGCGGCCGGGGAGCAGTTGCGCTATTTCCTCGGTCTGCGCGCCGACGTGATCACCTCCAGCTGCGGCAGCCTGTTCAGCGACAACAGCAAGACCGTGGCCGCGGATCTGGCGCAGATGGC
>JBFXES010000024.1:0-24557 GCA_050179875.1 Thiohalomonadaceae bacterium | reverse complement strand
TGGCGGCCATGGTGCCGTAGGTGATGATCTGTGACACCTTCTCGCGGCCGTAGTGCTCGGCCACGTAGTCGATCACCCGGTCGCGGCCTTCCATGCAGAAGTCCACGTCGAAGTCGGGCATGGACACGCGCTCGGGATTGAGGAAGCGCTCGAACAGCAGGTCGTAGGGGAGCGGATCCAGATCGGTGATCATGAGCGCGTAGGCCACCAGCGAGCCGGCGCCGGAACCGCGCCCCGGTCCCACCGGGATGCCGTTGCGCTTGGCCCACTGGATGAAGTCCGCGACGATGAGGAAGTAGCCCGGGAACCCCATCTGGATGATGACGTTCAGCTCGGTCTCCAGGCGCTCGTCGTAGGGCTTGCGCTTCGCGGCGAAGTCCGGCGCTGTCGGGTCGAACAGCTTCGCCAGGCGCCGTTCCAGCCCTTTCCTGGCCTCGCGCCGGAAGAACTCGTCCATGGTCAGGCCTTCTGGCACCGGGAAGTCCGGCAGGAAGTACTTGCCCAGGGTCAGTTCCACGTTGCAGCGCCGCGCGATCTCCACCGTGTTCTCGATGGCCTCGGGGATGTCGGCGAACAGTTCGGCCATTTCCTGCGGCGAACGCAGATATTGCTGTTCCGTGTAGCGGCGCGGGCGGCGCGGGTCGTCCAGCACGCGGCCGTCGTGGATGCACACCCGCGCCTCGTGGGCCTCGAACTCGTCGGGCTTGAGGAAGCGCACGTCATTGGTGGCCACCACCGGCACGCCCATCACGGCGGCGAGGCCCACGGCCTCGTGCAGGTAGTCCTCCTCCCCTTCGCGCCCGGTGCGGGTCAGTTCCAGGTAATAGTTGTCGCCGAACAGGCGCAGCCACGCGGTGAGCAGTTCGGCGGCCTGTTCGCGATGGCCCGCGAGCAGGGCGCGCCCCACGTCGCCCTCGCGCCCGCCGGACAGGGCGATGAGCCCGTCCACGTTGCCCTTGAGCCAGTCGCGCTGGAGCATGGGCAGGCCCCGTTGCTGGCCTTCCGTGTAGCAGCGCGACACCAGGCGGGACAGGTTGAGGTAACCGTCCTTGTCCTTGCAGAGCAGTACCAGGCGATGGGGCTGGGCCGGGTCCTGCGGGTTGTCCAGCCAGAGGTCGCTGCCCACGATGGGCTTCACGCCGGCGCCCTGGGCGGCCTTGTAGAACTGCACCAGGGCGAACAGGTTGCTCTGGTCGGTGACTGCCACGGCCGGCATGTCCGCCGCGGCCGCCGCCTTCACCAGGGATTTCACGCGGACGAGGCCGTCCACCAGGGAGTATTCGGTATGAACGCGGAGGTGGACGAAGGTGGGTTGCATGGGGGGCGAACTTACCCAAGGGCAACGTGGCGAACAAGTCTTGACAGCCGTTCCGCCGAAAACGGCTTATCTTAGCGATATGCTTGGCCTTTATCGGAACCGCCTGTTTCCGTGCCTGGCCCTGATGCTGACGCTGGGCGCCTGCGGCACCCTGCCCAGCAACCGCGGCTGGGGCGAGGACGCCACGCTGGATCCGGGCCGCGACCGCATCAATCGCGCGGCGGAGCGGGCCGTGCGCGACCCCGGCACCTGGATCCCGGCGCTCGCCGCCGCGGTCATGGCCGCCTCGGGCGCTGACGCCCGCCTGTCCGACTGGGCCCGCGACAAGGCGCCCGTATTCGGGAACGGCCGCAATGCCGCGGTGGTGTCGGACGACCTGCGTGACTACACCAATGTGGGCATGTTCGCCACGGCCCTCATGACCCCGAGCGGCCCGCAGGACGAGTGGCTGGAAAACAAGTCGCGGGGCGTGGCGGTGGAAGCGGGTGCGGTGCTCGCCACCATCGGCACCACCAACCTGCTCAAGGACGTGGTAGGCCGCGAACAGCCCGGCGGTCAGGGCACGGAGAGCTTCACCTCCAATCACGCCACCGAGCCTTTCGCCCGCGCGGCGCTCATACGGCGCAACACCGACTGGCTGGGACTACCGGGCTGGGCCGAGACCGCGGTGGACGCCAGCTTCTATCTCATGGCTGCGGGCAGTGCATGGGCGCGCGTGGAGGCCGGTCTCCACTATCCCTCCGATCAACTGGCCGGTGCCGCCATCGGCAACTTCATCGCGCTGTTCATCCATGACGCCTTTCTCGGGCTGAACGACGAGCATCGGGGAATTTCCGCCCAGGCGGACCCGGTACCGACCATCGGATTCTATCTGCGCTGGTAATGCGTGCGCGTGCTCCGCCACCGGAGGAATTCATTCCCACCGCCCCTCGAACAAGGGCTTCACCGGATTGCGGCTCTTGCGCAGGCGCAAGTCCGTGAAGATCTCCGCGCTGCCGGCGCTTTCATCCTCGGCGCCGAATCGGGTGCCCAGTTCCTTCTTCACGTCCTCGCCCGCGCCGATGAGCACGAACTCCGTGCCGGCATAATCCAGCAGCTCGGGCGCGGGATCGGCGAAACGGCGGTTGCGGAACCTGCTCATGAGCGATTTGGGCAGCGCCGCCTTCTGCGACGGACGCAACCCCGTGCGCCGCGGTGACGGCTTGGAGGGATTCTTCACGCTGATGACGTAGCTGGCCTCGTCGCTGATGTTCAGTTCGTCCTGCACCTCGCGCGGCTGCTTCGGCAGTTCCAGCACATAGACGAAGTGGGCGTGGCCGTCGTGGCGCACGATGCCGTACACCCCCTCGCCCGCCGCACGGGCCGGCGGGACCTCGCGCTCACCGCGGGTTCTGGTTGCGTATTCGCCGCCTTCGAGATCCTCGCGCAACGCCTTCGGGTCGTGTTCGACGCGGTCGACGAAGGCCCAGTATTTCTCTCCCCCGCGCTTCACCGCCGGCAGGCGCTTGCGGCCAAGCACCACCAGGCGATAGAGGCGCTTGCCATGAGGACTCAGCACCATGAAAAAGCGCTGGATGTCTTCCACGCCTTCGGGATGCGCTTCTTCGTCCGCCCCCACCACGCGCGGCCGATAGAGGAAATACACGTCGCCTTCCTCGAGCACCTCGACCATGGCGGACACCTCCAGATGTTCCGAGGCGAAACCATAAGCAAAGTATAGGTGCGGCCGACCACCCGCCGTCTCCGTGGAAAATCAACGTTCTCAATCTAAAGTTGATTGCACGTTCGACGGGTTTCAGAAAGGACTCCATGCCCTCTCACGTGCTCATCACGGGCGGCGCCGGCTTCATCGGCTCTCACGTCGCTGACCGGCTGCTCACCCGCGGCTACCGCGTGCGCGTACTGGATGCACTGCTGCCGCAGGTACATGGCCCGGACGCCGTTCGTCCCGACTATCTCCATCCCGATGTGGAACTCCAGATCGGCGACGTGCGCGACAGCGAGGCCGTGCGCAAGGCCCTCGCAGGCGTCGACGCGGTTTTCCATTTCGCGGCGCGGGTCGGCGTGGGCCAGAGCATGTACCGCGTGGCCGATTACACCGAACACAACGCCCTCGGCACGGCGGTGCTCATGGAAGCGCTCATGGAGCGTCCGGTGGAACGGCTGGTGGTCGCTTCCAGCATGAGCATCTACGGCGAGGGACGCTATCGCTGCGCCGACGGCAGCATCACGGATCGGGCGATGCGCAGCGACGCACAACTGCGCGCCGGCCGCTGGGATCCCGTCGGTCCGGCGGGTGAAGCCCTGGTGCCGGTGCCCACGCCCGAAGACAAGCTGCCGATGCTTTCCTCCGTCTACGCACTGTCCAAGTTCGATCAGGAGACCCTGGCGCTGGTGCTGGGGCGGGCCTACGGCATACCGACCACGGCCCTGCGGTTCTTCAATGTCTACGGCGAACGCCAGGCGCTCTCCAATCCCTACACCGGCGTGCTGGCGATCTTCGCGTCGCGCCTGCTCAACGATCGCCCGCCGCTCGTGTTCGAAGACGGCGAGCAGCGCCGCGATTTCGTCAGCGTGCACGACGTGGCGGAGGCCTGCCTGCTCGCCCTCGAACACACGGCCGCCATCGGCCAGGTGTTCAACATCGGCAGCGGCGAGTCCACCACGGTGCGCGCCATCGCCGAAAGGGTCGCCGGCGCGCTCGGGCGCGACATCGCACCGGAAATCACGGGTCGCTTTCGCAGCGGCGACATCCGTCACTGCTTCGCCGACACCGGGAAGGCGCAGGAACTGCTCGGCTTCAGGGCACAGGTGCGGCTCGAGGACGGCGTCACGCGCCTGGCCGAATGGCTCGCCACGCAATGCGCCGAGGATCGCGTGTCCGAGGCCGCCGAGGAACTGCGCCTGCGGGGCCTCTCGGCATGATCGCCAACGAAACCTATGGCATCGCTGAAAACTTCAGGCCCGGCGAATACGCGCGTGCAGAGCGCGTCATCGCCGAGCTGGAACGCCTGGGCGTGCGCCGCGTGCGCACGGCCATGCATCGGCAAGACTTCGCGACGCCCCATGGGCGCGCCTGGTTCGAATGGCTGCTGGCGGCGCTGGCCGGTCGCGCCGAGCTGCTGGTTTGCCTGTCCTGTTCTCCCGGTGCAGAGGCCGCCCCCGAGCCGGAGACCTATGCCGCCTTCGTCGACGAGGTGCTGGTGGGTTTCTCCCCCTACATCGCTGCTGTGGAACTGACGGGAGCGCCTGACGGCGGCGCGCGGGATCCGCGGCTCGATCCGCTGGGCACAGCCTTCAGCGATGTCCTCGCCCAGCTCATCGGCCGCGTGCGCGAGCGCGGCAAGCGCGTGCTCATCGGCGCCGGCCCGGACCTCCACGGCGGCTGGCTCGAACTGCTGGGCGCGCGCGGCCTGCTGCGCGAGATCGACGCCATCGGGCTGCAAGCCCGTTCCGTCGCCGCTGACCTGGGCGGTCACTTCTGGCCGCGCCAGACGGACCGCGTGCGCAGCCTGCTGACGCGTCATGGCAGCACGGCGGATCTGTGGCTGACCGAGGCCGGTTTCGCCGGCGCCGAGCACGACGACCGCGGGCGCATGAGCGCCTTCCTCGAAGCCCTCGACGCTCCCGCGCAGCGCGTGTACTGGGCCGGCATCCACGCCGCGGGCCGTGAGCACGACGACGCGGGCTCCGCAGGCGCACTCGTGGACGCCAACGGGCGCTCACGCCTGCTGGGCCGTCTGCTCACCGGCGGCGGACCCGCCGCGGTGCGCGAACTTGCCTTCGCGGCTGCGCCGGGCGTGCGTCGCAACGGTCGCGGCGTGCACCTGATCACGGGCGGTGCGGGTTTCATCGGCACCAACCTCGCGGCGCGCCTGCTCGCGGAGGGCAAGCGCGTACGCCTGCTGGACAACCTGCAACGGGCGGGTACCGAAACCAACCTGAAATGGCTCGCGGAGCAGTATGGCGAGCGGCTGGAATTCGTGCTCGCCGACATGCGCGACGAGGATGTGGTGGCCGAAGCCACCCTGGACGCGGAGGCGGTGTTCCATTTCGCCGCACAGGTGGCGGTGACCACCAGCCTGGAAACGCCGGTGCACGATTTCGAGGTCAACGCCCGCGGCACGCTCAATCTGCTCGAAGCCCTGCGGCAGCATCCGGCGCCGCCTCCCCTGATCTTCACCTCCACCAACAAGGTGTACGGCGGCCTGGAAGGCGTGGACTTCAGGTTGGACGGCGCCCGTTACGCGCCCGCTGATCCCCTGCTCGCCCGGCAAGGCGTGGACGAATCGCGGCCGTTGTCGTTCTGCAGCCCGTATGGCTGCTCCAAGGGCGCGGCCGATCAATACGTGGTCGATTACGCGCGCACCTTCGGTCTGCCCGCGGTGGTGCTGCGCATGAGCTGCATCTATGGCCCGCACCAGTTTGGCAACGAGGATCAGGGCTGGGTGGCGCATTTCATGCGCCAGGTGGCGAGCGGCGAGCCCATCACCATCTACGGCGATGGCCGGCAGGTACGCGACGTGCTGTTCGTGGACGATCTCCTCGAGACCTTCGGCGCCGTCCTGCACCACATCAACGCACTCAAGGGCCACGCCTTCAACGTCGGCGGCGGTCCGCAGAACACGCTGTCGCTGCTCGAACTCATCGATCGCCTTGCGGAGATTGCCGATTGCGTGCCCGAGGTGCGTTTCGAAGGCTGGCGGGCCAGCGACCAGCGCTGGTATGTCTCCGACACCGGGCGCTTCACCCAGGCCACCGGCTGGCGTCCCGAGGTGAACGTGGCCGACGGCCTGCAACGCCTGTGGCGCTGGATTACGGGCGAGCACCTGGCGCCCGCAGCCGTGCGTCAGCCGCCCGCCCAGGAAGGAAGGCGGGCGCAATGAAATACGCCCTGGTCAATCCGCCGTGGGACTTCGCCGGCAGCATCTATTTCGGCTGCCGCGACGGCCACCTGCCGCTGGAGTTCGGCTATGCGCGCCTGCTGCTCCAGCAGGCGGGTCACGAGGTCATGCTGGTGGACGCCGCGCTGGAGGGGCTCGATCTGTCTGCCGTGCGCGCGCGGGTGGAGGCCTTCGCCCCCGACATCACCGTGGTCGCCACCGCCCCCACCTACCTCTTCTGGCGCTGCCCGCCGCCGGAGCTGCGCTCGCCCCTGCGCGCCTGCAAGGCCCTGCGCGACGTCTCGCCGCGCCTGGTCGCGGTGGGGCCACACGGTTCCACCACGCCGCGCGCCACGCTCATGAAGCTGCCGGTGGACGCCGTGGTCATGGGCGAATGCGAAGAGGTGCTGCCGAAGCTCGCCGGTGACTGGCGCGAGATCAGCGGACTGGCCTGGCGCCAGGAAGACCGTATCGTCGTGCACGGGGGACCCCTGGCGGCCCGCTTCGAGGACTTGCCTGCCCTGCGCTGGGAACCGGCGCTGCTGCACGAGCACCATCATCATCGCTTCGACGAGCCGCGTCGCGGGCTGGGCGCCGAAGTGGAGGCCTCGCGCGGCTGTCCCTACGCGTGCAGCTTTTGCGCCAAGGAAAACTTCCGCGACAAATTCCGCCGCAGACCGGTGGCCACGGTGCTGGAGGAAATCGACGCGCTCGCTGAACAGGGCGTGGGCTACGTGTACTTCGTCGACGAGATCTTCCTGCCCAACCACGAGTTGCTGGAAGGTCTCGCCGCGCGTCCCGTGCAATTCGGCATCCAGACCCGCATCGACCTGTGGAAACCCGAGATGCTCGATCTGCTCGGCCACGCCGGCTGCGTCTCCATCGAGGCCGGCATCGAGAGCATCTCGGAACTGAGTCGTCTGCTGGTCAACAAGCATTGCAGGCTGGATTCGGACGCCCTGCGCGACAAGCTCCTCCATGCGCGGCGCAGCGTGCCCTTCGTGCAGGCCAGCCTCATCGATTCCGGCGTGGACGACCACGACGCGGTGGAGGCGTTCCGCCAGGACCTGCTCTCGCAGGGCGTGTGGGTCAACGAGCCCGTGCCCATGTTCCCCTACCCCGGTTCGCCGGGTTATTCGGAGATCTGGGGCCCGCCCGACGATCTGGCCTGGGAACGCGCCCACGCGCACTACCTCGGCCAGTTCAGCCGCTTCAGCGACATCCAGGACGAACGCCCGCTGCCACTCGACGCCCTGGAGCGCGTGGATTCATGACGTAGCCCAAACGCGGAGTACGCGGAGGCGCGGAGGACGCAGAGTGTCATCAAGTCACTGGAGGACCTTTCACCCGAAAAACGCTCCTCTGAATTGCTGATGACGGATTTTCTCCGCGTCCTCCGCGCCTCCGCGCCCTCTGCGTCCAACCCATATTGGAACCGCCACCGCATGAAAATCGCCCTGTTCTGTCATTCGCTGCGTTCCGACTGGAATCATGGCAACGCCCACTTCCTGCGCGGGGTGGTGTCCGAACTGGCGCAACGCGGACACAGCGTGCGTGTGTTCGAACCGCGCGACGCCTGGAGCTTCGTGAACCAGGTGCGTGAGGATCCGCACGTGCTGGAGCGGCTGCGCGCCACCTATCCGCTGCTGCGCACCGAGACCTACGACCCCGGCCACCCCGACCTGGAGCGGTGCCTGGAGGACGTGGATCTGGTGCTGGTCCACGAGTGGAATGACCACGAACTGGTGGCGCGCATCGGGCGGCATCGCGCGTCCCACGGCAGCTATCGCCTGCTCTTCCACGACACCCATCATCGTTCCGTGAGCGAGCCGCACAGCATCGGCCGCTACGATCTGTCCCATTACGACGGCGTGCTCGCCTTCGGCGCGGCGCTGCGCGAACGCTATTTGCGCGAGGGCTGGGCCGAGCGCGTCTGGGTGTGGCACGAAGCCGCCGATCCCCGCGTCTTCCGGCCGCTCCCCCATCCTGAGGGCGAAAAGCGCGAACTCATCTGGATCGGCAACTGGGGCGACGACGAGCGCACCGCGGAACTGCGTGAATTCCTGTTCGAGCCCGCCGCCCTGCTGAAACTGCGCTGCCGCATCCACGGCGTGCGCTATCCGCAGGAGGCACGCGACGAGCTCGCCCGGCTCGGCATCGACTACGCGGGCTGGATCGCCAACTTCGATGTGCCGGCGGCGTTCGCCGCGCACCGCGTCACCGTGCACGTGCCGCGCCGTCCGTACCTGGATCGCCTGCCCGGCATTCCCACCATCCGTCCCTTCGAGGCGCTCGCCTGCGGCATCCCGCTCATCATGGCCATGTGGGAGGACACAGAGAATCTGTTCAGGCCCGGGGTCGACTACCTGGTCGCACGCGACGGCATCGCCATGCGCCGCCACCTGCGCGACGTGCTGGGTGATCCTGCGCTGGCCGCCTCCCTCGCCCGCCACGGCCGCGAGACCATTCTGGCGCGCCACACCTGCGCCCATCGCGTGGACGAGCTCTTCGCCGTCCTCGGCGAACTCGACAGCGCGAACACCGCACGCATGCGCCGCCGCAGCGCCGAATCCTGATCCCCTGGAGAGTCGTCATGGGTCTTGCCATCGCGTTTTTCGGTTCCAGCCTGGTGTCCGCCTACTGGAACGGCGCCGCCACCTACTACCGCGGCATCATCCGGGCGCTCGCGGCCCGCGGTCATCGCGTGACCTTCTACGAGCCCGACGCCTACGATCGCCAGCGGCACCGTGACATGGCCGACCCGCCCTGGGCCCGCGTGGTGGTATATCCGGCCAGCGAGGACGGCGTGCACCGCGCGCTTGAACAGGCCGCAGCAGCGGACGTGGTGGTCAAGGCCAGCGGCGTGGGCGTGTTCGACGACCTGCTGGAGCGTGCAGTGCCGGATGCGGCGCGGCCGGGCGCACTGCGTGTGTTCTGGGACGTGGACGCGCCGGCGACGCTCGCCCGCATGCGCGCCGACGTACACGACCCGCTGCGCCGCCTGATCCCTGCCTATGACATGGTGCTCACCTACGGCGGCGGCAGGCCCGTGGTGGACGCCTACATGCAGTTGGGCGCCCGTCATTGCGAGCCCGTGTACAACGCCCTGGACCCGGACACCCACCACCCTGTAGGACCCAATGCGCGTTTCGCGGGCAGCCTCGGCTTCCTCGGCAATCGCCTGCCCGACCGCGAGGCGCGCGTGGAGGAATTCTTCCTGCGCGCTGCGGCGCAGCGCCCTGCCGCAGCCTTCCTGCTCGGCGGCGCCGGCTGGGACGACAAGCCGCTGCCCGCCAACGTGCGTTACCTCGGGCACGTGTATACCCACGAGCACAATGCCTTCAACTGCACGCCCACAGCCGTGCTGAACATCAGCCGCGACAGCATGGCCGCGAACGGCTGGTCGCCGGCGACGCGTGTGTTCGAGGCCGCAGGCGCAGGCGCGTGCCTGCTGACCGATCGCTGGGAGGGCATCGGGGATTTCCTGGAGCCGAACGGCGAGGTACTGGTGGCCGAGGACGGCGACCAGGTGGTGTGGTGGCTGGATCGATTGAGCACGGAGCGGGCGCGGCGCATCGGCGAGCGCGCCCGCCGGCGCGTCCTGCGCGAGCACACCTATGCCCATCGCGCGATTCAACTCGAGGCGCTGCTGGCCGGCGCGGCGCCCGGTCTGCGGCGCGGCGCCTGCGGTTCCTAAAGCGAATCAGGCCAAGACAAAGGAAAAGCGGTTTCTCCACGCCTCACCACGGCCGCGTCGCCGTGCGCGCCACGGGCGGGCGCGCCCGGCCAAGGCGCTGCTCGAACCAGGCGATGGTGCGCGCCAGTCCCTCCTGCAACGGCGTGCGCGGCTCCCATCCCAGTTGTTGTCGCGCCTCGGTGATGTCCGGCCTGCGCTGGCGTGGGTCGTCGCTGGGCAAGGGCCGGTAGCTGATGGGCGAACGTGACCCCACCATGTCGCGCACGCGCTCGGCCAGTTCCGCCACGGTGAATTCGCCGGGGTTGCCGAGATTGATGGGGCCGGTGACGTGTTCCGCGCTCTCCATCATGCGCACCAACCCATCCACGAGGTCATCCACGTAACAGAACGCGCGCGTCTGCTCGCCGCTGCCGTAGATGGTGATGGGTTCGTTGCGCAGGGCCTGCACGATGAAATTGGACACCACGCGCCCGTCGTCGTGCTGCATGAACGGGCCATAGGTATTGAAGATGCGCACCACCTTGACGGGGACACCGTACTGGCGCCGGTAATCGAAGCACAGGGTCTCCGCGCAACGCTTGCCCTCGTCGTAGCAGGCGCGCGTGCCCACCGGGTTGACGTGACCCCAGTAGGCCTCGCTCTGGGGATGCTGCAGGGGATCGCCGTACACCTCGCTGGTGGAGGCCTGCAGCACCCTGGCGCCGTGCCGTCTCCCCAATTCGAGCGCATGCATGGCGCCCAGCACGCTGGTCCTCAGCGTATGCAGCGCGTCCCGCTGGTAATGCACCGGGCTGGCGGGACAGGCGAGGTTGTAGATCCGGTCCACCTCCATGTCGTAGGTCCTGCACACGTCGTGTTGCACGAACCGGAAGCGCGGATGGTCGACGAAGGCCTCGATATTCTCCTGCGTACCCGTGAGCAGATTGTCAAGACACAGGACTTCGTGTCCGCTCGCGAGCAAACGCTCGCACAGATGGCGCCCCAGGAAACCGGCCCCACCGGTGACGAGTGCACGGGCCATGCGTCCTCCTTGACGATGCACGTGATGCGACTGTGATCGTTTAGTCCAATTCCCCCTCAGTGCGTGCGCCCGCGCTTCACGAACTTGAAAAACCTACTCGTTCCTCCACTTTTCGTTTTGTCCTGGTAAAGGAACGCCAGCTGGTTGTCCTCGAACTTCTGGAAGAACTCGTCCCAATCAATGTCTTCCAGAGAGGCCTCGGCACCATAACCCGGAAAGTTCACGCGCAGGATCCCGGGATCGTCCTTGCCGCCGGTGCCCTTGACGGACGCGGGTCGCCCGCCGCGGCTTTCCATCCAGCGCCGGATTTCGTCGTGGTTGGTCGTGATGTGGCTTTCGCCGGCCATGTGCTTCTCCTCATCCGTTCACGATCCGCGGTCGGGATGGGCATGCCTCCTCCCGGTCCCCGTGAGCATCGGGGAACGTCCATGGCGGCGCCATGACAAACGCGGTGAACTCACCTTGAAAGATCGGCTTTACCGTCCAAGCTGTCTTGGTGGTTCACGTCACGGAACCTGAAAAGCCTTTCGCCGGAGGAAACATGACACGCCCGCTTCGCGTCCTCATGACCGCGGACACGATGGGCGGTGTCTGGACTTATGCGCTGCGCCTCGCGGAGGCCTTCGCCGCGCGCGGCGTGGAGACGCACATCGCCACCATGGGCGAGTGCCCGCGGGAGAGCCAGCGACGCGAGGCATCGCTCATCCCCGGGCTGCAGTTGCACGAGAGCACCTTCAAGCTGGAGTGGATGCATGCGCCCTGGCACGACGTGGCCGCGGCAGGCGACTGGCTGCTCGCCCTGGAGGCGGAACTCCAACCCGATGTCATCCACCTGAATGGTTATGCCCACGGCGCCCTGCCGTGGCGTGCACCCCACGTGGTGGTCGGGCATTCCTGTGTTTATTCCTGGTGGCGGGCAGTGCATGGCACGCGGCCGCCGCTCGGCTATGGCCGCTACGAACACGCCGTGCGCAACGGACTCGCCGCGGCGCGCGCGGTGGCCGCGCCCTCGCGCGCCATGCTTGCGGCGTTGCGCACCCATTACGGGCCGGTGCCCCAGGGGGAGGTGATCCACAACGGCTTGCCGCCCCTGCGCACCGCCCCGGTGGCGAAGGAACCCTTCGTGCTCTGCGTGGGCCGGCTGTGGGACGAAGCCAAGAACGTGCAGACTGCAGTGCAGGCGGCGGATCGGATCCGCTGGCCTTTTTTCCTGGCGGGCAGCACGCAGCACCCCGACGGCTGGGAAAGAGACCTCGGCCGCGTGGAGCACCTGGGCGTGCTCCCTGCGGCGACGCTCGCCGCCTGGTACGCGCGCGCGGCCATCTTCGCCTCGCCCGCCCGTTACGAGCCCTTCGGGCTCTCCATTCTTGAAGCGGCCATGAACGGCTGCGCCCTGGTGTTGAGCGACATTCCGAGCCTGCGCGAACTGTGGGAGGACGCGGCGCTGTTCGTGCCGCCCGACGACGCCGAGGCGCTCGCCGCCGCCATCGAGCGCCTCTCCCGCAACGAAAGGCTGCGCACCGGTTACATGCAGAAGGCGCGGGTCGCCGCAGGCCGTTACACCCTCGAACGCTGTACGGACGCCTATCTGGCCCTGTACCGCCGCCTCCTCGATTCCCACATCGCGCGCGAAGCGCTCTGAAAGGACTGTTCCATGGACCGTCTCGGCATCGTCGTCATCGGTTTGTCCGTCACCTCCTCGTGGGGCAACGGCCACGCCACCACCTATCGCGGACTCCTGCGCGCCCTGTACGCGCGCGGACACGACGTGCTCTTCCTGGAGCGCGACAAGCCCTGGTATGCGCAGAACCGCGACCTGCCCACGCTCCCCTACGGACGGCTTGCCCTGTACGACAACGTGGAAGCGCTGAAGGAAAGCCATGCGGCCGAGGTGCGCAACGCGGACCTGGTGATCGTGGGTTCCTATGTGCCGGACGGCATCGCCGTCGGCGATTGGGTGCTGCGCACCGCACGGGGCGTGCGCGCCTTCTACGACATCGACACACCGGTGACCTTCGCGCAGCTCGCATCGGACACTTGTCCTTATCTGGCGCGCAGGCAGATCCCGCAGTACGACATCTATTTCTCGTTCACCGGCGGCCCGGCGCTGCCGCGGCTGCAAAAGGAATTCGGCGCCCGGCGCGCCGTGGCGCTGTACTGTTCAGTGGATCCCGCCCACTACCATCCCGAGCCCGTGTCGGAGTGCTGGGACCTCGGCTACATCGGCACCTACGCACCCGATCGCCAACCGGCACTGGAGCGCCTGTTCATGCAACCGGCGCGGCAGTGGAATGAAGGCCGCTTCGTGTGCGCCGGGCCGCAATACCCTGCGGAAACGCCGTGGTCGGAAAACGTGCTGCGCATAGAACACCTCCCCCCTTCGGAACACCGCCTGTTCTACAACCGCCAGCGCTTCACCCTCAACGTCACCCGCGCCGACATGGTCAGGCTGGGCTGGTCCCCGAGCGTGCGCCTGTTCGAGGCGGCCGCCTGCGCCACGCCCATCGTCAGCGATCGCTGGGCAGGGCTCGAGACCGTGTTCACGCCGGGCAAGGAGATCGCCGTGGTGGCCTCGGGCGACGAGGTGCTCGCGCTGTTGCGCGACATGCCCGCGGAACGACGCATCGCCCTCGGCGAACAGGCCCGGCGACGGGTGCTGGCGCAGCACACCAGCGAACACCGCGCCGAGGAACTGGAGAACGCCGTGCTCCGGCAAGGCGCCGGTGCATTGGCGTGAAGGCTTCAGGAAGGACCGGCCCCCGCGGCCGACCGCATGGTCGCGCCGCCGGGACCGGCCGCGTCAGATGAGCTGGAAGACCGCCGAACTCGCCAGTACGCCCACGGCCACCGCCGCGCCCAGCGACAGCAAGGGATAGCGCAGCACGCACTGAACGATGCCGACGCCGATGCGCCCGAGGCCGTCGATGCCCCGCTCGATGGCACCTGCCAGGCGCTCATCCACGGTGTAGGCCTCATCCAGGAAAAATTCTCCATCGCGCGGCGGTTCCACCAGTTCGTGAGGGTTTTCTGCACGGTTACTGACCATGATCTCCTCCGTCGTAAAGGAACCCGCGAGGGGTGGGTGGAAAAAACTTTAGTCAGGCGGCGGCGTGTCGATCGGAACGCAAACAATGAGTAATTCTTATCGTTGCCCTCCGTAACCGCAGCGGCATCGCCGACCGCGCGGGCAACGTTTTCGCCTTTCACGCAAATCCGCGACAGATGACGGCAAGATTCGTTGCGGTCGCGCGTTTTGAGAACCTGTCACGGTTTGGGGCGCGATGAAATCCGTAAAACCGCAGGGCTCGACCGCCCCGGTGACGGAGTTTCCGATGGCCAAGACCGCGCCTTTCACCATCTACGTTCGCGCCCTGCGCGAAGTCCGAGGCTATTGGCCGCACCTGGCCCTGGTGCTGCTGCTCGGCCTGGCATGGACGCCGCTCGCCCTGCTCACGCCCCTGCCGGTGAAACTCATCGTAGACAACGTGCTGGGCGATCAACCCCTGCCCGCCTACGTCGCCTGGGCCGTGCCCGGCGGCACGAGCGCCGAGCCCGTGCTCGCCCTGGCCATCGTGCTGTCGGTGGGCATCGCCCTGCTCGGCATCTTTCATTCGGCCGCCGACTGGCTGCTGCGCGAATACGTGGCGGAACGCATGGTGGTGGACTTCCGCGGCAAGCTGTTCCTGCACAGCCTGCACGCCTCGCTCCTGAGCCATTTCCAGCGCGGCGCCCACGAACCCGCCTACCGCATCAACCTCGATGCGCCGGCGCTGCAATGGACGGCGCTGTACGGCATCATTCCGGTCATCGTCGCCCTCACCTCCCTGGGCAGCATGTTGTACGTAACCTCGCTCATGGCGCCGCGGCTGGCCATGGTCGCGCTGGCCACGGCCATCCCCGTCATCCTGCTCATCCACTTCAACCAGAAGCGCATGCGCAACAGGTGGCACGGGGTGCGTGAGAAGGAAAGCGAAGCCCAGTCCGTAGTGCAGGAGGCGCTCGGCGCCATCCGCGTGGTGACGGTGTTCGGGCAGGAAAAACGCGAGCAGCAGCGTTATCTCGGCGCCGCGCACGCCAGCCTGCGCGCCCGGCTGCGCGTGGTGCAACTGGAAGGCGCCTTGTCCATGGGACTGGGGCTTGCCATCTCGCTGGGCACCACCGCCATCCTGTACCTGGGCGTGCGCGATGTGCAGGCGGGCGCGATCGCTACCGGCGATCTGCTGCTCATCATGGGTTACATCGGCCAGCTCTACGGCCCGCTGCAAACCATCGGCAACCACATCACCGGACAGCAGCGCGCCATCGCCAGCGCGGAGCGCGCCTTCGGCATGCTGGACGAAAAGCCCATGGTGGAGGAAAAGCCCGATGCGCGCGCACTCGATCACGCGCGCGGCGAGATCGTCTTCGATGGCGTGACCTTCACCTATCCGACCAGCGATCGCCCCACGCTGCGGGACGTGAACGTGCGCATTCGCGCCGGTGCGAAGGTGGGCGTGGTGGGCCGCTCCGGCGCCGGCAAGAGCACGCTCATCAACCTGCTGGTGCGCATGTTCGATCCGCAGCAGGGGCGCATCCTGCTGGACGGTCACGACATCCGCGACCTGAAGATCGCCGATCTGCGGCGCCAGTTCAGCATGGTCTCCCAGGACGTGGTGCTGTTCTCTACCACCGTGGCCGACAACATCGCCTATGCGCGGCCGGGGGCCACCCGTGCGGAGATCATGGAGGCCGCGCGGCGTGCGGACGCCCACGAATTCATTTCACGCCTGCCGCAGGGCTACGACACCCCGGTGGGCGATCGGGGCATGCTGCTGTCGGGCGGCGAACGTCAGCGCCTGTCGCTGGCGCGCGCCTTCCTCAAGGACGCGCCCATCCTGCTGCTCGACGAACCCACCAGCGCCCTCGACAGCCAGACCGAGGCGGCCATCACCGACTGCCTGGAACGCCTGGTGGAAGGCCGCACGGTGCTCATCATCGCCCACCACCAGACCGTGCTGCGCGAAGTGGACTACCTGTTCCGCGTGGACGGCGGCCGTGTGCTGGAGGAAGACAGGATCGCGATCGCCGTGCCTGAACTGCTGAAGGTCACAGGCTGAGGCGGGGCGAAGAAAAAGCCTGAACCACGGGGGACATGGGGGACACGGGGAACACGGGGGGATTTCATGGGGTCCGCCGTGCTTGCGTACTGCACGGGCAGGCGCGGCGCTTGGCCCGCGCCGGGACACTCGTTCCCCGCGCGCGTTAATTCAGCGCCGGTCGAGGGCGGCCAGCAGGCCTTTCATGAGCATGACGGGCGTGGGCGGGCAGCCGGGTATTTTCACGTCCACGGGGATGACGTTTTCCACCGCGCCGCAGCTCGCATAGGACACGCCGAATTCGCCGCCGTTGCAGGCACATTCGCCTGCGGCGATCACCCACTTGGGTGAGGGGGTGGCGCGCCAGGTCCTGCGTAGCGCGGTTTCCATGTGGCGGGACACCGGACCGGTCACCAGCAAGGCGTCCGCGTGGCGCGGCGAGGCCACGAAATGCACGCCGAAACGTTCGATGTCGTGGTATGGATTGTTGAGGGCGTGGACTTCCAGCTCGCAGCCGTTGCACGAACCCGCGTCCACCTGGCGGATGGCGAGACTGCTGCCAAAACGCTCCTCGATGCGCCGGCGCAACTCGGCGCCCACCTGCTCCAGTTCCGCGTCGGTCGGCGCCGGCTCGGTCACCACCCCGGTGCCCACCGCCTGCTTGAGAATCCGCCACATGGATGAATGCCCTTTGAGTGAAGTCCGCGAATGAACGTAAATAAACGCAAATAGAAAACTTGTGTCGGCGAACCCGAAGCGTTCTACGCTGCCGCTGCCCCGTACTCGATCACCATTCCCCCCTTCACATCACTGCGTTCATTCGCGGACTTTACAGATCAGCCCCGGAGTAGGAACCGTTGACGGACTTGTTGCACACGGGGAAGTCCGGGACGATGTTGCCGTGGATGAGCCGTTCCAGCGCCGGCCAGGTGAACCAGCTCGGGTCGCGTGGGAAGAAGCGCGCGACGCGCCCGTCGGCGTCGAAGCGCACGTAGGTGAGCAACTCGCCGCGCCAGGCCTCCACCATGCCGATGCCCTCCGCGCCCGGCCGGCCCGCGGCCAGCGGCGTGGCGATCGGGCCTGCCGGCAAGCCGTCCAGCAGCCGGTCCATGAGATAGAGGCTGCCGCGGATCTCGTCCATGCGCACGCGCACGCGGGCGGCCACGTCGCCTTCGCTGCGCACCGCGACGGGCACGTCGAGCGTGGCATAGGGGCCGTAGGGGCTGTCGCGACGCACGTCGAAGTCCTGGCCGCTGGCCTTGCCCACATAGCCGGTGCAACCCAGGGTGCGCGCATCCTCGGGGCTCAGGCGGCCGGTGGTGAGCAGGCGGTCATCCAGGGAGGGATGGTCGTCGATGATGTCGAACAGCGGTGCGATGGCCCGGCGCAGGGCGGTGTGGTCCTCGCGCAGCAGCGCGGCGTCGGTCGCGCTGAGGTCGTGCGTCACACCGCCGGGGATCACCACGTCCATCATGAAACGGTGGCCGAACAGCGCATGACTGCGCCGTTGCCATTGCTCCCGCAGGCGCGCGCACTGGGCGTGGGCGAAGGCGAAGCCGACGTCGTTGCAGATGGCGCCGATGTCGCCCAGGTGATTGGCGACGCGTTCACGCTCGGCCAGCAGGCCGCGCAGGGCCTCCGCGCGCGGCGGCACCCGGCAGCCGCTGGCCCGCTCCATGGCCTGGCAGGCGGCCCAGGCATGAGCCACGGCGCTGTCGCCGGACACGCGGCCGGCCAGGCGGGCCAGCCCGGCCGGGTCGCGACCCACGGCGATCTTCTCGATACCCTTGTGCACGTAGCCGAGCCGCTCCTCCAGGCGCAGCACCTCCTCACCCACGGCCTGGAAGCGGAAATGGCCCGGCTCGATGATGCCGGCATGCACCGGGCCCACTGGAATCTCGTAGACGCCGCTGCCGTGCACGCGCACGAAGGGATAGTCGGCATCGGCCGGCGCACGGCACGGTGAATAGCCGGTTACCGGGAAATCGACGCGCAGCGGAAAACAGCCTTCGTCCCAGGCCCGGTGGCGGGTCCAGCGGCGTCCGTCCGGGTGGTCCACGAAGGCGATGCCGCAGAGGTCCTGCAGGTGGCGTTCCAGCCGATCCGCATTGGCGAAGTGGGGCGTGTGGGAGGCGAGCACCGGATTGCGCAGCGGCACCTCGGTCTGCAGCACCAGGTAGGTGCCCTGGAAGGCGAGGCAGGCCCGCACCACCACCTCCTCCTCGGTGGGATCGCCCCACACCGCCACGTAGCGGCAACCGAACGCCGCCGCCACCCGTGCCGCCGTGCCCCAGTCCTCCGCATCCAGCAGCAGGCGATGGGCCGGCGCCAGGCTGCGGGCGTCGCCCGAGCGCACCAGCACATGCTCGTCTTCCAGGCGCGCCAGGTACTCGGAAAGCCAGTCGAATCCGCTCACAGCAGATGGACCCCCGTGATCAGTTGCGTGGCCCGGTCCAGCCAGCCGGCGAGGAACGAGGGAATCGCCAGGCCCAGCCACAGCACCAGGCCGAGGTGGATGAGTACCGGCAGCATGTTGGCCGCCACCGGGGCCTGGCCCTCGGGCGCCGGGCCGTAGACCATGGGGTGCAGGTGGCGGAACAGGCCGGCGAAGGCGATCACCAGGCCGCTCAGCAGGGCGACGGTCAGCCAGGGCTGCGCCTGCATGGTGGCAGTGAGCAGCAGGAACTCGCTGGTGAACACCCCGAAAGGCGGGAAACCGGCGATGGCGGCCACGCCCACCAGCAGGGACCAGCCCACCGCGGGCTGGGTGCGGATGAGGCCGCGGATCTTGTCGATGGTCTGGGTGCCGGCGATGTGGGCGGCATGACCGACGGTGACGAAGATCGCCGACTTGGTGAGGGAGTGCACGAGCATGTGCAGCAAGGCGCCGAAGGTGGCCAGCGGGCCGCCGAGGCCGAAGGCGAAGGTCATCAGGCCCATGTGTTCGATGGACGAGTAGCTGAACATGCGCTTGATGTCCCGCTGGCGGTGCAGGAACAGCCCGGCCACCAGGAACGACAGCAGACCGAAGCCCATCAGCAGATAGCCGGCCATGTGGGGCGAGGCGGTGGCCGCAAGCGAGCCGTCCACCAGCATCTTCAGGCGCACCACCGCATACAGCGCCACGTTCAGCAGCAGGCCCGAGAGCACGGCGGACATGGGCGTGGGGCCTTCGGAATGGGCATCGGGCAGCCACTGGTGCATGGGCACCAGGCCCACCTTGGTGCCGTAGCCCACCAGCAGGAACACGAAGGCCAGTCCCATCACCGACGGCTCGAGCGCGCCCGCATGCTGGTAGAGGATGCTCCAGGTGAGCCCTTCGGCCGGATCGGCGATCACCTGTTGCGCCGCGAAGTAGGCCAGCACGGTGCCGAACAGGGCCAGGGCGATGCCCACGCCGCACAGCACGAAATACTTCCAGGCCGCCTCCACCGCCTCCGGGGTGCGGTACAGGGACACCAGCAGCACCGTGGCCAGGGTCGCGCCCTCCACCGCCACCCACAGCACGCCCAGATTGTCGGTGGTGAGCGCCAGCAGCATGGTGAACATGAAGGCCTGGTACATGGCGTGGTAGATGCGCATGCCCCGCTCGGTGGTCATGCCGGTCTCGCACACGTGACGCATGTAGGGCCGGGAGAAGATGGACGTGGTCAGGCCGACGAAGGCGGTCAACACCACCAGGTAGACATTGAACGCATCCACGCGGAAGCTGAGCCCGCCGATCTCGCCCCCTTCCGCCACCTGCCAGGCCAGCACCGCGCTGGCGGCGAAGGTGAGCGTGGAGACCGCCACGTTGAGCCAGCCCGCCCAGCGCAGGGGACGCAGCCAGGCCAGGGCGAAGGTGCCGAAAACCGGGGCCAGCAAGGTGATCAGCAGTGCGGTCATTCCGCCTCCTCCAAGGCCATGGAACGGGCAGCGACCGTCCGCGGCCGGGGCGGGGCGGCGCTGAATTCCGCTTCCACATCCTCCACGGTTTCCTTCAGCCGGTTCAGGCGATCCACATCGAGCGAATCGATGCTCTGGCGGATCTGGAAGAAGAACACGCCGAACAGCACCATGGCCACCAGCACGTCGAAGGCGACGCCCAGTTCCACCACCAGCGGCATGCCGGCGGTGGCGGAGACGGCGGCCAGGAACAGGCCGTTCTCCATGGACATGAAGCCCAGCACCTGGGCCACGGCCTGCTGACGCACCACCATCATCCACAGGCCGATCAGCACCACTGCCAGGCTGATGGCCACGATGTTGCGGGTGAACGCCAGTTCCTGCTGGACCATGGGCAGCACCAACCAGTAGCTGAAGATCACCAGGATCACGGCGACCATGTTCACCACGGCCGGCCAACGCAAAGACTCCACGTGGCGTTCCAGTTCCAGGCGGCGGATCAGGCGGTGCAGCATCCAGGGGATCAGGGCCGCCTTGAGCACCAGGGTGAGCAGCGCCGAGAAGTAGAGGTGGCCGGAACTGCCGGCCACGGCCACCACGCCGGTGACCGCCGCCACCAACCCGCCCTGCCAGGCGAAAGAGTGGATGGCCGACACCAGCCGGGCCTGGGAGAGCAGGACGAACGAGGTGAACAACACCAGGGCCGCCAGCACGAGCAGGAACTGTTGCAGCAGCGGCAGGGCGACGAGGCTCATGCCCCCACCTCCAGGATCACGTGGCTGAGCAGGCCGAGCAGGGCCAGCAGCAACGCCAGGTTCAGGAACGCCGGGGCGCGGAACAACCGCATCTTCGCCAGCACCGTCTCACCGATGGCGAGCGCAGCGCCCAGCAGCAGCAGCTTGGCGGCGACCGCGGCGATGCCCATGCCGAGCGCGCCGGCGGCAAAGCTCTGGGCGATGCCCCACGGGAAAAACACGTTGGCGATGAGCGTGCCGTAGAGCAGCAGCTTGATCTGCGCCGCCCACTCCATCAGGGCCAGGTGCCGGCCGGAATATTCCAGCAGCATGGCTTCGTGGATCATGGTGAGTTCCAGATGGGTGGCCGGGTTGTCCACCGGGATGCGGCCGGTCTCGGCCAGCGCCACCAGCACCAGCCCGCCGAGGGCGAACATGAACGACGGCCGCAGCGCAAAGTCGTTACTCAACTGGAAGTCGATTACGCCCGCGAGATTGGTGCTGTGGGCCGTCATGGCCAGGGTGAACACCGCCATCAGCATGGCCGGTTCGGCCAGGGCCGAAACCAGCATCTCGCGGGATGCGCCCATGCCGCCGAAGGCAGTGCCCACGTCCATGCCCGCCAGGGCCAGGAAGAAACGCGCCAGCGCCAGCAGCCCCACCAGCACGATGATGTCGGCCAGCGCCGCGGTGGGCAGATTGACGGCCACCAGCGGCACGGTGGCGGCGGCCAGCCAGGTGGCGGCGAAGACGATGTAGGGGGCGGCACGGAACAGGGGCGAGGCGGTGTGCGCCACCCGCACTTCCTTGCCCAGCAGCTTGCGCAGGTCGCGGTACGGCTGCCACACCGACGGGCCGCGCCGGTTCTGCAACCGGGCCTTCACCTTGCGGATCCAGCCCACCAGCAACGGCGCCGCCGCGGCGTACAACAGCGCCTGGAGCAAGGCCGCCACGGGCGCGACGGCGTTCAGGAGATGATCCATAGAAGCACCAATAACGTGGCCAGGGTCCAGCCGAGATAGAGCCGCACATTGCCGGACTGGAGGCGAACCACGCGCCGTGACGCGGCCTCCACCCAGCGCGCCACCGGCACGTAGACCAGCCCCCAGGTGCGATCACCGATGGTGAGCTGGTGACGCTGGCCGCCGTCACTGCGCGGCACCACCGCCTCGTCCACCAGGAACAGGTGCGTGAACACGCGCCGTATGGGCTGGGCAAAGGCGGTGGCGGTGTATTGCATGCGATTGTTCGGCGGCGCGAAACCGCAGTCCCAGGCATCGCAGCGGCGCACCCGGCGCACGCCGCCGCGGTGCAGGGCCCAGACCGCCGCAGCCACGATCAGCGCCAGCAGCACCGCCACCAGAGGCGCGCTGTAGCTGGCGCTGGCGGCGGCGGCGAGGTCCAGGGACAGCCAGTTGTCATAGGCCGCCGGCGGCAAACCGTAGCCCAGGAGCTGCACGGGAATGGCGTCGAGCGTGGCGATCACCCCGCTGGGCATCACCCCCATCACCAGGCAGAGCACGGCCAGCACGACCTGGCCGGCGCGCATGCCGTGAGGCACCGGCCGCGCATGGCGGACGTGCCGGCTGCGGGCCTGGCCCAGGAAGGCCACGCCGTACACCTTGACGAAGGTGGCCGCCACCAGGGCGCCGGTGAGCGCCAGCACCGCCGAGGCGATGGGCACCAGACTGCGCAGCACGCCGCTGTCCAGCTGCCAGGCCCGCAGCGCCGACTGGAAGGTGAGCCACTCGGAAACGAAGCCGTTGAACGGCGGCAGGGCGGCGATGGAGATGCACCCCACCAGGAACAGGAACCCGGTCCAGGGCATGCGCCGCAGCAAGCCACCCATCTGCTCCAGGTCGCGCTCGTGGCTGCTGTGGTGGATGGCGCCGGCGCCGAGGAACAGCAGCCCCTTGAACAGGGCGTGGTTGAGCGCATGGTAGAGGGCGGCGATGAAGGCCAGCACGCCGGGCAGGGAATGGCCCGCGCTCAGGAACAGCAGGGCGAGTCCCAGGCCGATGAAGATGATCCCCAGGTTCTCCACCGAGGAATAGGCGAGCAGCCGCTTCAGGTCGCGCTGCATCAGGGCGGCGAGCACGCCGAACAGTGCCGAGATGCAGCCGATGGCCAGCACGGCCACGCCCCACTGCCAATAGAGTTCGCCCACGAGGTCGAACACGAAACGGACGAAGCCGTATACCGCCACCTTGAGCATCACCCCGGACATCAGGGCCGAGATGTGGGACGGCGCCACCGGATGGGCCTCAGGCAGCCAGGCGTGCAGCGGCACCAGGCCCGCCTTCATGCCGAAGCCGATGAAGGCCAGTACGAAGGCGACGCTGGCCCAGGCCGGCGACAGGGTCGCCGCGCGCATGGCGTCGAAGGCGAAGCCGTCGCCGAAAGAGGCCAGCACGCCGAAGCCCAGCAGGATGGCGAGTCCGCCGACGTGGGCCATGAGCAGGTAGAGGAAGGCCGCGCGCCGGTTGGCGGCGTTGTCATGCTGGAAGGCCACCAGGAAATAGGAGGAGAGCGACATCACCTCCCAGGCCACCATGAACAAAAAGGCGTCCGCGGCGAGCACCACGGCCATCATGCCGGCGAGGAACAGCCCGGAGAATCCGCCGAGGGCCACCAGCGAGTCGCGGCCCTTTTCGAAACCGCGCACGTAGGCCGGGCCGTACACGCCCACGGCGAAACTCACCACGCCGATAATGGCCAGGAAGAAACCGGAAAGCGCATCCAGCCGCACCCGCCAGGGCAGCCAGGGCAGGCCCAGCGGCAGAGTGGCGGTGACCACCTCCCCGCCCAGGAGGGCCCCCAGCCCGCCGGCCAGGGCGGCCACGCCGGCCAGGGCGAACAGCGGCATGGCCAGCAGGCGTACCACCGTGGGCTTTCGCGCCGCGAACAGGGAGGCGACGGACGAGGCCAGGGCGAGCACCACGGCCAACATCACCAGCGACAGCGCTGCACTTGTTGTCATACGTTTTCCGGTGTCTTGAACCGCACCCCCCGCCCTCCGGAGGCGCTCGCCGCGCCGTCGCCGAGCAGTTCCACGCCGTTGCGTTCGAGGGCCTCGATGACCTTCACCAATGACTCCACATTCCCGCGCACCTGACCCGCGCTGGCCTCCATGCGCTGGATGGTGGGGAGCGACAGGCCGGCGGCCTCCGCAAGGCTGCGCTGATCCATGCCCAGCAGGGCACGCGCGGCCCGGATCTGTGCGGCAGTTATCATGCTCAGGCCATGGATTGTTAGGTCTCGGCGCCTACTTTAAATGCCTCAAACCTTAACAGGCAAGCGTGAAACATCAGCTAATTGACGCAGCGAACAGGTTCGATGATCCCGGGTGGTTGGAACGACATTCGCCCACGATGTGGGCTCCTACGAGCGGTTTCGAAAAGGGTCTTGTAGGAGCCGACACCGTCGGCGAATGCGGTTCTGAAAACCAGATGGCTGGAAAACCATTCGCCCACGATGTGGGCTCCTACGAGCGGTTCCGAAAAGCGCCTTGTAGGAGCCGACACTGTCGGCGAATGCGGTTCTGAAAACCAGATGGCTGGAAAACCATTCGCCCACGATGTGGGCTCCTACGGCGGTTCCGAAAAGCGCCTTGTAGGAGCCGACACCGTCGGCGAATGCGGTTCTGAAAACCAGATGGCTGGAAAACCATTCGCCCACGATGTGGGCTCCTACGAGCGGTTCCGAAAAGGGCCTTGTAGGAGCCGACACTGTCGGCGAATGCGGTTCTGAAAACCGCCATGGCTGGAAAAGCATTCGCCCACGATGTGGGCTCCTACGAGCGGTTTCGAAAAGGGTCTTGTAGGAGCCGACCCCGTCGGCGAATGCGGTTCTGAAAACCGCCATGGCTGGAAATGCATTCGCCCACGATGTGGGTTCCTGCACTAAGTCGGTGGTCTACGCTTACTGACGAGTTTAACTTGCCA
>JBFXES010000023.1:0-24586 GCA_050179875.1 Thiohalomonadaceae bacterium | reverse complement strand
CCCTCCGCCCCTGCTGTGCCAGCAGCGCCACCTGGGCTCGCATTCCCAACAGGCCCTCACGGGCGGCGGGCCTGACTTCCGCATCCAGGGCCAGAGCTGCGTCAACTGCCACTCGGAGGTCCATGGCTCCAACCACCCCCGAGGGAATTTCCTTGGAGCGATCCGGCGATGAGCGTCAGGGTTCGGACCAATCGGGCGGGACGTCTGCCCCAGCGTAAGCGTGCGTATGAGGAAGAAAGCATGAACAAGCGCACCTCTCTTTCACTGGCCGTGCTCGCAGCGCTCGGCATGTTGACGCTTCCCCTGGCCGTGCACGCGGCGCCCACCACCGCCGAACTGGCGGAAGAGGGCGGCACCATCAAGGAGATCGGCGTCGGCGCCGGGCTGCTCAGCGACGACTCTTTCCGCCTGGGCCGCTTCACAGGCATTACCGAGGAAGGTCTGTTCCCTGACCTGTCCTTCGACGTGCTGACGCGCTCCGCGTATACGGACGAAAAGCCGTACCTGTGGCGCATCGAAGGCGACAACCTCGGCCTGGACTCCCAGAGCCTCAGCATCAGCGGCGGTTCCCAGGGGCGCTATAGTGCGTTCATCTACTATCGCGAGATGCCTAACCTGATCCAGCCCGATGCGGGCACGCCCTATCGCGGCTTGGGCAGTAATCGTCTCACCCTGCCGCCGGACGGTGGTTTCGCCTCCCTGGAGGACAACCTGCGCGACGTGGACATCGAGACCAAGCGCCAGCGCGTGGGTCTCGGCGGCCGGCTCAATATCACGCCGCGCTGGCGCACCAGCACGGCGTTGCACCACGAGCACAAGGAAGGCAACAAGATCCGTGGCATAGGCGACAACTGGGGTCTGGAGCGCGCCACCGTGGTGCCGGCTCCCGTGGACTATGACACCACGCGTTTCGAGGCCGATGTGACCTATGACGGCCCGCGTCTGCAGAGCCGCCTCGGTTATATGGTTTCGGTGTTCTCGCAGAGCAACAAGGGTTCGTTCCTTGCCGCTGATGCCCACGCGCTTGACTGGTCGGGCGCAGAGTTCATGCGCCAGGTGCTCGAACCCAACAACAACTTTCAGCAGCTGAGCGGAAATCTGGGCCTGTCGCTGGGACAGTACACGCGCCTGGGCGCCGACGTGCAGGTAGGCGTGATGCGGCAGGATGCGAAGTTCATCGACGATCAGGCCGTGGTCAGGAACGCCGACGGCGACGTGCAGGATTCCCTGGATGGGCAGATCGACACCAAGGTCATCAACCTGCGTGCCAGCACGCGCCTGTTCGACCGCCTGTCGCTGCGCGCCGACTACCGCTTCGACGATCGTGACAACAAGACACCGGAACTGGTGGTAGATCGGGGCGAGCCCCTGCTCGATCCCGCACGGGGATTCCAGTGCGGAATCGCCGCGGGCGTCGCCGCCACCGAGTGCGTTACCCGTCCCGTCAGCTTCGAGCAGGAGCGCATCAGCGGCGAAGCGGAACTGCGCCTTGCCGGTCGCAGCTTCCTGACGCTCGGTTATACCAACGACGAACGCGAGCGCACCTACGAGGATCGGGAGAAGACCGAGGAAGAGACTTACGAGGCGCGCCTGCGCTCGCGCTGGTCACAAGCCATGGTCATGCTCAACTACGCGGTGGCCGAGCAGCGCGGTTCCAACTGGGAGCGCGAGACCCTGCCGGTCGAACTGCGCAAGTACTATCTCGCCGATCGCGATCGCACCCGCGCCGGCGTGCACCTCAGCTACATGCCTACTGCGCGGGTGCAGACCACGCTGCGCAGCGAGATGGTTAACGACGATTACATCGCCTCGGAGCTGGGCCTCACCGAATCGCAGCGCATGATCCATTCTTGGGACATCGCCTGGTTCCCGACCGATCGCCTCCAGACCTACGCCTTCTACAGCTTCGAAAACCGTACCTACGACCAGGCCGGCTTCGATGCGGACGCGGGCGTGGCCTGGACGGCGGATCGCGAAGACCAGACCTTCACCGTCGGCGTCGGCGGCGAGTACGTGCTCATCCCGAACAAGCTGAAGCTTGGCATCGAAGGCATGCTGGTGCAGACCGTAGGCAAGATGGACGTGGTCCCGGCGGTCGGCGCGAGCAACGCCTATCCGGATCTGGAGAGCAACCTGGGGCTGTTCAGCCTCTATGGTGACTGGCGCCTGTCCCGGAACATGGACGTACGCGTACGCTACATGATGGAAACCTACGACGAAAAGGATTGGGGCGTGGATGACGTCGGTGTGACGGACGTCGCCGACTTGATCCTGCTGGATCGCGAAAGCCCCGATTACACAGCCCATTTGATCGCCGCTACCGTGCGTTATCGTTTCTAGGCGCGGCGGCAGACGATACTGACGGAGCACATTACCGTGAAAAAGCTCATCACCGTACTCGCACTGGTCGCCAGCGGCGTTGCCCACGCCGAGTCGGAGTTCTACAAGGCCGGCCAGGAAAAATCCGCCATGTGCGCGGGGTGCCACAATCCGGACGGCAACAGCATGGTGCCCATGTTTCCCAAGATTGCGGAGCTGGACGCAGGGTACATTACCCGACAGCTGAAGGCCTTCAGGGACGGTCAGCGCCAGGATCCGGTCATGGCGCCCATGGCCGCGGCGCTCAGCGACGAGGATATCCGCGACATATCGATCTATTTCTCCGCGCAGAAGCGCACGCTGGACATTCCGGCCGCGCCGCCGGAGGTCGTCGCCCGGGGCGAGGCCTTGTTCCGTGGCGGCCAGGGTGCGTCCGTGCCCGCCTGCGCCGGCTGCCATGGCGCGCGCGGCGACGGCATGCCGCAGGCAGGCTATCCCTACCTGCGCGGCCAGCACGCCGATTACGTGGCCAAGCAGTTGCGCGACTTCAAGAGCGGCGCGCGCAACAACGATGCCGCGAAGATGATGCGTACCACCACGGCGCGCATGACCGACGAGGACATCGATGCGGTGGCACAGTACATTTCGGGGCTGCAATGAGCGAACATTTCGAACAAGAGCGCATGCGGGCAAACGGCCCGCGCATCCGCGCCGGGGAGGACAAAGGTATGTTCAGGCGTCTGGCGCCCGTCGTGGGCGTGATTGGGGCAATGCTGTGTTCACACGCGGCCGTTGCCGATCCCATGAAGACCTTCGAGGGTCGCAAGCTTTACCAGTCGCTCTGCTTCGTCTGCCACGGCGCCGAGGGCAAGGGTAACGGTCCGCTCACCAAGCGCATGGACGTGCGTCCGGCCGATCTCACCTCCGAGCGCACCCGCGCGCGCAGCGACGCGGAACTGCTCCAGATCATCGCCGGTACCGACAACCATCAGCCGTCGCGCGTCATGCCCAAGTGGGGCAAGCTGATCCGCGACACCGACATGGAGGCCGTGCTCGCCTACGTGCGCTTCCTGCAGCAATCCAGGCATCCGCTCGAGGGTGATCCGGTGGTGGGCCGCACCATCTATCAGGACTACTGCGTGGTGTGCCATGGCGAGGAAGGTCGCGGAGACGGCATCAAGGCGGAACTGCTGCCGCTCAAGCCGGCGGATCACACCAACGCCGCCCGCATGGACAAGCTCAGCAACCAGGAACTGCGCAACATCATCGTCAAGGGCGGTTCCTACATGCCTTCCTGGGCGAATACGCTCTCGGCCGAGGAAGTGAATGCCGTGATTGCCTACATCCGCCTGTTGGGGTTCAAGTAAACGACGCCAGCGGGTTGCTAGTCGGATGCGTAACCGTAGGCGCGGATGATGGCGAGCACCTTGTCGCTGCGCAGGTAATCCAACAGCGCACGGGCTGCGGAATTGTCCTTGCCGGACGTGAGCAGCAGCGCATCCTGGCGGATGGGCGCGTGGGCGTCCGGCGGGACCACCCAGTAGGAACCGCCGGCCACGCGCCCGTCCTTCATCACTTGTGACAGCGCGACGAACCCCAGGTCGGCATTGCCCGTGGCCGTGAATTGGTAGGCCTGGGCGATGTTCTCGCCCAGCACGAAATGCGGTTCCAGGTCATTGAGCAGGCCCATGTTGGCCATCACCTCCACCGCAGCCCTGCCGTAAGGCGCAACGCGGGGATTGGCGAGGGCGAGCTTGTTGAACCCGCCTTCCCGCAGCACCCGTGCTTCGGCATCCACCAGGCCTTCCCGCGGAGACCACAGCACCAGGGCGCCGACCGCATAGGTGAAGCGGGACTCTTCCACGCCCAGGCCATCCTTGACGAGCCTCGCGGGCGTCTCCTCATCGGCGGCGAGCAACACGTCGAAGGGCGCGCCGTTCCTGATCTGTGCGTAGAACTTCCCCGTGGAACCGGACGACAGGCGGACGGCGTGGCCGGTTTCCGCCGTGAACGCGGCGGCGATGGCGTTCATGGGGCCGATGAAGTTGGCGGCCACGGCGACGCTGACCTCGCCGGCCTGCAGCGCGTTTCCCGTGAGCAGCAGGATGCACGCAACGATGGATCTGAGCCTGTTCATGTTCATGTGATCTCCCATTGAGCTGAAGGACTGCCGGTTGCGTGGTCCCGCGCGACAGTCCGGCGGCGTGCGGCGGCTCGGGACTCTACATCCCCGTCACCCAGGCGGGCAAACGGAGCCCCGGCCCCCGCGGTTTCCCACGGGGTTGATTTCCACAAATGAGAATGCTTATCATCCGCAAACGCACCCGGCCTCGGGTGGCATAGGGGCTGCCGCGCACCGGCCGCGAAACACAACGAAAACGGAACACCAAGCTGTGTTGGGGTAAACAACATGAAGTATGCGTCATCCCTGCTGGTACTCGCGGCCACCGCGGCCGTGCCGGCCTTCGCCCAGGAGGGTGAAACGAACGGTGCCGTGGTGGAAGGGGGCCTGGTGGCCACGTTCCAGCATGCCGCGGACGACCGGGTGTCGGACGAGGCGACGGCCTCGGTGGACCTCGCCATCCTGCTGCCGGCGAGCCCGGGCGCCCTGAACGTCCACGTGGAAGGGTCCAGTTCGGTGGGGGGCGACGTGGTGAGCGCGTTGATCCCCGATGCCAACGCCGATGTGGGCACGGCGCTGGACCGCGACGGTGACGGGCGCTTCCAGGTTTCGGAGCTCTACTATGGCATCGAGCTCGGCGGCACCACCGTGTACGCCGGACTGCTCGACGCCACCGGCTTTCTCGACGGCAGCGACATCGCCAATGACGAAGCGGCGCAGTTCATCAACGCCACCTTGGTGAACAATCCCACCATCGAATTCCCCGACTACAGCATCGGCCTCGCCCTGCAGACAGCACCGCAGGACGGCCTGCCCGGTCTCACGCTGCTCGCCGCCGGATCCCACGGCCTCGGCGACAACCCCAATCGGTCCTACCGCCAGCTCTTGGACATGGACGCCGACGGCAAGGGCGTGTTCGTGGCGGCCGAAGTGTTCTGGGAACTGGGCGACATCACGCCGCGCTTCGGCCTGTGGACGCAAACCGCGGATCACGACCGTTTCGACGGCGCATCCGCCACGGCAGACAACCGCGGTGCCTACGGCGTGATCGACGGCGCCGCGGGCTCGCTGCGCTGGAACCTGCGCGCAGGCGTAGCCGACGAGCGCGTGTCCGCGGCCGCCTGGTTTGCGGGCGCCGCCCTGGAGCGGCCCGTGGGCCCCGCCGTTCTCGGTCTCGGCGTCACGCACACGGGCGTGTCCGGCGACGCGCAGGACGCTGCCCCCGATGCGCTGGACGACACCACCCAGGTCGAGCTCCATGCGCGTTTCGACCTCGGCGCGCAGTTGCAGATCACGCCCTCTATCCAGTACGTGCGCAACCCCGGCTTCGACAGCACCGGCGATGCGGTGGACGAGGAAACCTGGGTGACCGGCGTGCGCGTCACGGCCGCCTTCTGAGCGTATTCATCGAGGGAGAATCCATGAGCCTCCAGTGCAACACGCATGCGTTGCCGCTCGGTCTGATGGCGAGCGGGGATTTGGTCGAAGTGGTGCAATCCGCGGCGAGCGGGCAGCGCCAGGACGTTCCCGCCGATCTGGTGCGGCTGGAAGAGATGGGCCTGCGCCAGGGCACGCGGGTGCAGGTGCTCGCCAACGAAGGCCACGGCCCGTTGCTGCTCAAGGTCGGCGAGTCGCGCGTGGCCATCGGCCGCGGCGTGGCCATGAGGATCCGCGTGCGGCCGGCGCACGGGGCGGGCGGTTGCGGCGGTGGTTGCGGAGGGTGCTGCCCATGAGCGCCACGCGACTTTCGTATCTGCGTCCCGGCCAGCGCGGCCGCATCACCGCCGTGGCCGTGACCGGCCCGTTGAAGCGGAGGCTCATGGACATGGGCGTGCTGGCGGGTGAGACCGTGACGGTGGAGAAGGTGGCGCCGCTCGGCGATCCCATCGAGATCACCGTGAAGCACTACAAGCTCTCGCTGCGCAAGAGCGAGGCGGAAGCCATCGAAGTGGAGGCTCTGTCATGAGCGCAGTCATGAAGCCTGCGGCCGTGCCAGAACGACCGGTGGTCATCGCCGTGGCGGGCAATCCCAACGCCGGCAAGTCCACCTTGATCAACGGCCTCGCCGGCACGCGCCTGCAGGTGGGCAACTGGCCGGGCGTGACGGTGGAGAAGAAGGAGGCAAACCTGGTGCACGCCGGTCGCGCCGTGCGCCTGGTGGATCTGCCCGGCACCTACAGTCTCAGCCCCTACACCCAGGAAGAGGTGATCGCCCGCGACTATCTGCTGCGCGAGCGGCCGGATGTGATCATCAACGTGGTGGACGCCACCAACCTGGAGCGCAACCTCTATCTCACCGTGCAGTTGCTGGAGCTGGGTATCCCCGTGGTGCTGGCGCTGAACGTCTATGACGAGGCCGAGCGCAAGGGCTTCCGCATCGACGTGCCCGCCATGGAGCGCCTGTTGGGTGTGCGCGTGATCCCCACCGTGGCGACCCGCAACGAAGGCCTGGCGCAACTGCTGGAGACGGTGCTGGCCGTGGCCGATGAGGGCGCCGCCGCGCGCGAGATCCATTACGGCAACGACATCGAAGCCGCGGTCGACGCCATCGCCGCGCGCCTGCAGGCCATGCGTCCCGAACTCTCCGATAGCTATCCGCTGCGCTGGCTCGCCTTCAAGGTGATGGAGGGTGACAGCCAGGTGCTGGAGGAGACGCGTATTGCCGACCCCGGCGACTTCACGGCAGATGCGCTGCATCATCTGCGTCAGGCCCACGGCGAGGACATGGAATCCCTCATGGCCGACACGCGCTACGGCCAGGCCGCGGGTCTGGCGCGCGAGGTGGTGCAACGTCCGGCGGTGGCGCGCACGGAACTCACCGAGCGCATCGATCGCATCGTGCTCAACCGCTTCCTGGGCCTGCCGCTGTTCTTCGCGGCCATGTGGCTCACCTTCAAGCTCACCTTCGACGTGTCCACGCCCTTCGTGGACTGGATTGACGGCGTCACCGCCGGCCCGCTCACGCGCTGGGCTGACGCGGCCCTCGGCGCGGTGGCGGCGCCCAACTGGGTGGTGTCGCTCGCCACCGAGGGTCTGCTGAGCGGCGTCGGCTTCGTGCTGGTGTTCGTGCCGGTGATCTTCGCCATGATGTTCTTCATCACCTTCCTGGAGGCCAGCGGCTACATGGCGCGCGCCGCCTTCGTCATGGACCGCGCCATGCATGCCGTCGGCCTGCACGGCAAGAGCTTCATCCCGCTGCTCATGGGCTTCGGCTGTAACGTGCCGGCCGTGTACGCCACGCGCACCCTGGAGAACCAGCGCGATCGCATCCTCACCGCCCTGCTGGTGCCGCTGATGTCCTGCGGCGCGCGCCTGCCGGTCTACGTGTTGTTCGCGGCGGTGTTCTTCCCCGATTCGGCGGGCACGGTGCTGTGGTCGCTCTACGTGCTCGGCATCGTGCTGGCGCTGCTGGTGGGCATCGTGTTCAAGCGCACCCTGTTCAAGGGCGAGGCGCCCATGTTCATCATGGAGCTGCCGCCTTACCGGCTGCCCACGCTCAGGAGCCTGCTCATCCACACCTGGGAGAAGGGCAAGCACTTCCTCGTCAAGGCCGGCACCTACATCCTCGCGGTTTCGGTGCTGGTGTGGTTCGCCCTCAACCTGCCCTGGGGCGTGGAACAGAAGCAGGATTCCGTGCTCGGTCGCGCCGGCCAGGTGATGGCGCCCGTGTTCGAGCCGCTGGGCTTCGGCAACTGGCAGGCGGCGTCGTCGCTGCTCACGGGCGCGGTGGCCAAGGAGATCGTGATCGGCACCATGGGCGAGATCTACGCGCCCGAGGTGGAGCAGGCCGGGGAAACCATCCCGACCTTCGGCGAAGACTTGGCCGAGATCGGCGGCGGCTTCCTGGACGCGCTGGGCGCGGCGGCGGACAACGTCTTCGCCACCTTCGGCATCGCAAGCCTGAGCGCCGAGGACGAAAGCAGCTCGGCCTTGCGGCAGGCGGTGGCCGGCGCCTTCACGCCGCTTTCCGCCTACGCCTTCATGGCCTTCGTGCTGCTGTACATGCCCTGCGTGGTGACCATGATCGCCATGCGCCAGGAGTTCGGTACGTGGAAGTGGGCGGGCGTGGCGCTGGGCTATGAATTCGCGCTAGCCTGGTCGGTGGCCTTCGTGATCTACCAGGGCGGTCGCCTGCTGGGCTTCCAATGAGTGGTGGAGGTGGACATGGGACTCGCTGACGTGTTGTGGCTCATCGGCATCCTCGCAGGCACCGCCTGGGCCCTGCGGCGGGCCTTCCGCTCCGGGCGCGGCGGGTGTTCCGGATGCAGCGCCTCGGGTTGCGCCTCCCGCAAGCCGTGATCGACGGATTGTTCACCGCAAAGGACGCGAAGGCTCGCCAAGGTCCTTGAACGAGAATTATCAGCCGGCGTAGGTCACGTTGGCGCGCAGCGCCTACGTGACGTCAACGTGTCACGTAGCTTCGCAACGTGACCTGCGCACCGGTTGCACTCCCTGTCCGCCTTCGTGTTCCTTCGCGTCCTTGGCGGTGAAACCTTTCCCTGTATTCCCGATGCCGAAGTAAGATCGCGGCCCTGCGTAGCGCCCACGGCGGGCGTATACGCACGTGACCATGGGACAAACCTATCCACCTGAGGAACCGAAGTGAACATCCGCCTTGCCAGCACCGACGCCGAAATCACTGCCTGCTACCCGGTCATGCGGGAATTGCGCCCGCACATCGCCGAGCATGAATTCCTCCCGCGGGTGCGCAGCCAGCAGGCCGCCGGTTACCAGCTGGCATTCGTGGAGGAGCAAGGCGAAGTGGTTGCCGTGGCCGGATTCCGCCGCGGAGAAAACCTGGCCTGGGGGCGTTTCCTCTACGTGGATGACCTGGTCACCGCGAGCACCTGCCGCTCCCGGGGACATGGCGCTCACCTGCTCGCCTGGTTGAAGCGCACGGCGGCGGAGCATGGCTGTGCACAACTGCACCTGGACTCGGGCATTCAGCGCAAGGATGCGCATCGCTTCTACGAGCGGGAAGGCATGAGTGTGTCCAGCCTGCATTTCGTCGCAAAACCGCTGCCGGCGCAGGAGTGAATGCGCAGGCCGGCGGTGGCCATTGCTCAATGGGGATGGCGGTGATGGATGTCGGGGAAATGAGGATGCCTGTGGAACAGGGCGCCGTGCCGGTGCCAGTGAGTACGGGGCTCCGCGCCGTCCCACGGGAAATCGTGGTCATGCTCGTGATGTTCGTCGTGCACGTGGGCGTGCGCGTGCTCCAGCGCCTCGCGCCGGTGGTCGTGCTCGTGATGTTCGGTCAGGTGCAGCCAGACACCGAGCGCCATCAGCGCGGCCGCCATGAGCAAGGCAGGTGAGACGGATTCGTCCAGCAGCACGATCGCTGCGATGGCACCGATGAACGGCGCGGTGGAGAAATAGGCCCCGGTGCGCGCCGTGCCCAGCCCACGCAACGCGAGCACGAAGAACACCAGGCTGATGCCGTAGCCCATCAGCCCGAGCGCCAGGGTGCCGATCACCGTGACCGCGCCGGCTAGGGCGGCGCCCAGCGCCAACGCCAGCGCCGTATTCACGATCCCCGCGACCAAGCCCTTCACACACGCCACCAGTACCGCATCGGCGGCCGCGACGTGGCGCGTCAGGTTGTTGTCGATGGCCCAGCACAGGCAGGCGAAGCCGACCGCAAGCAGTCCGACGCCCTGCGCATCGCCGTCCGCCGCGGGCCAGGCGAGCGCCGCCCCGTCGGCGACGATGGCCGCCATGCCGATCACCACGCGCAGACTGGTGTGCTCGCGGAATACCAGCCAGGCAAGGAGCGCGGTCAGCACCGGTTCCAGGTTCAGCAGCAGCGAGGCGCTGGCGCCGCTGGTGCGCGCCAATCCGAACATCAGTGCGACGGGACCGATCATCCCGCCAAAGAGTGCAGCGCCGAGCAGCCAGGGCCAGTCCGCGCGCCCCAGGCCCGAGGGTTTCCAGCCCCGGTCACGCACCAGCCGTAGCCATGCCAGCCCGATACCGCTGCCGAGATACAACAGTCCCGCCAGCAGCACGGGAGAGAGTTCCGCCGCGAGGATTTTCGCCAGCGGCGTGCTCACGCCGAACAGCACGGCCGCAATCAGCGCGTGGAGCACCGCCGGATTCATCATCTCGTCTGCCCTTCCCGTGAGGCCCTGGACTGGAGGTGACGACAGCATGGACTCGCCCGCGACGGCGGCGCAAGCCAGTCACCGTCGTGCCGCCAGTCGCATCTCGGACGAGGTTGCGCCATGGACATCATCACCCATTTGCTCGATATCGAGCGGCGGCTGTGGACCAACGACCCGGTGTTCTATCGCGAACACCTGTGGGAGGACGCCCTGCTGGTGTTTCCCGAGACCGGCGTCATCACCCGCGCCTGAGCGCAGCCTTGCGCCGCCTCACCGCGGCCGTGCGGGCGGTGGAGGGCGGTGATCTGCAGCAGCGGGTGGCGGTGGAGTCCGGCGACGAAGTGGGTGAGCTGGCGCGGGCCTTCAACCGCATGAGCGCGGAACTGGCGCGCAGCTCGAAGAATTGAGCGTGCGCGACGGGCTCACCGGCCTGCGCAACCGCCGTTTCTTCGATCAACAGGCGCGCGAGCTGTTTGGACGCGCTGCCCGCAGCGGCCGTCCGCTCGCCGTGATGCTCGGCGACCTCGACATTTTCAAGGACGTGAACGATCGCCTCTCGCACAAGACCGGCGATCGGGTGTTGCGCGAGGTCAGCGACATCCTGCGCCGGCGCGTGCGCGGCGCGGACGTGGTGGCGCGCTACGGCGGCGAGGAATTCGCCATCGTGTTTCCCGACACCACCTTGCAGCAGGCCCAGGGCGTGTGCGCAGGAACGATATCCCGAATGACGTGATTGTCGTGGAGGCCGGCGTCGAGGCGCTGGACTATCTGTTCGCTACCGGCAAATACGTGGGGCGCGATCTGCGCCGCCAGCCCGCCCTGGTGCTGCTCGAACTCAAGTTGCCACGCATGGATGGTATGGAGGTGTTGCGCCGGATGCGCGCCGATGCGCGTACCGCCACCATTCCGGTGGTGATCCTTTCCTCCTCGCGCGAGGAGCGGGATCTGCGGGAGGCCTATCGGTGCGGCGTCAACAGCTATGTGTGCAAGCCTGTGGACTTCGCCGTATTCAACGAGATGGCGAGGGAATTGAGCCGGTACTGGCTGCAGCTGAACGAAGCGCCGTCGCTGCCGGGTGGATGAGCAGCGCCGCAGACCTTGGCGCTGTCATGGCGTTGCGGAATCGAAAAGGGGCGGCCGGATGGCCGCCCCTTATTTTGCGCCAGCGGCGCTTACTGCTGGCCGCCCTTGTCCTTCAGGCGGGTGATGCCCAGCAGCTTCAGCACGTACTTCTCGTAGATGGGCTCGGACGTGCCCTTCTTCATCTTGCGGATGAAGTACTTCTCGAAGGCGATCTTCGCCCAGTGCACCCACTTGCCCTTCTTGAACCAGGTGACGTTGCGCGGCGGGATCTGCGGCAGCGCCACGAAGGCGGCGCCGGTATCGCCCATGTCGGCCAGGCAGATGGCGTTCCAGGTGCCGGTCTCGTGGGGCGTCTTGCCGGCCAGTTCGTCACGGATGTTGTGCACGATGGCGGTGGTCATGGACTCGATCATGTAGCCGGTCTTGGGCGCGCCGGTGGGCACCGGAGTCGCTTCCACGGGCGGGATGGCGATGCACACGCCCAGGGCATAGACGTTCGGGTACTTGGGGCTGCGCTGCTGCGCGTCCACGATGACGAAGCCGCGCGGATTGCACAGGCCTTCCACCGCCGCCACGGCGTCCACGCCCTTGAACGAGGGCAGCATCATGGAGAACTTGAACGGCAGTTCGTGTTCCTTGATCACCTCGCCCTTCTCGTTGTGCTCGGCCACGAACATCTTGCCGGCCTCGACCTTGCTGACCTTGGCGTTGCAGATCCACTTGATGTGGCGGGTGCGCAGTTCGTGCTCCATCATGCCCTTGGAGTCGCCCACGCCGCCCAGGCCCAGGTGGCCGATGTAGGGCTCGGAGGTGACCATGGTCATGGGCACGCGGTCGCGGATCTTGCGGCGGCGCAGGTCGGTGTCGACGATGGCGGCGAACTCATAGGCCGGGCCGAAGCAGCTCGCGCCGGCCATGGCGCCGATGATCACCGGGCCGGGCTCCTGCGTCAGCTTCAGGTAATCGGCGTGGGCCAGTTCCGCGTGATCCACGGTGCACACGGAGTGGGTGTGACCGCCGTGCGGGCCGGCGCCTTGCACTTCCTCGAAGGCCAGCTTCGGGCCGGTGGCGATGACCAGGTAGTCGTACTTGACGTGCTCGCCGCCCTGGAGTTCCAGGCGGTTGTCTTCGGGCACGATCCTGGTGACGGTGTCCACCACCAGGTCGATGTTGCGGCGCTCCAGGTAGGGACGCAGCGGGAAGGTGATGTCGGAGCGCTTGCGCCAGCCCACGCCGATCCACGGATTGGAGGGCACGAACTGGAAATAATCGTTGGCGTTGACGACCGTGATGCGGTGCTCGTTACCGAGTGCATCGCGCATTTCGTAAGCGCAGGGGAGGCCACCGGTACCGGCGCCGAGGATCACGATGTGGGCCATGGTCTGCTCCTTGAAAACGACAGTGAAAATCACCCGTCCCGGTCTGTCGAAAACCGGTTGCGGACTTTTCTAAAGGTAGCCGGGTGACTAGGGAACCTCTGCAAAAGTGAGCCATCCGCGGATAGGAGCCTCGCAAGTGATTGAAAACACGCCAACGCCGTTTGGTCGTGAACGTCCCAACCGGACTTTTGCAGAGGTTCCCTAGGTCTTTCGCGTACGCCAAATCCGTACGCTTTGGGCGGCGTATCCTAGCGCCAAATGGTCAGAAATTGAATGGTCCGTTCGCGGGATTTTCAGCAAAATCACGGGCCCCGCGGCGCGCAGCGGCCAGTCCCGCGGCGAGGCGGAACGGCATCTGTGGGAGGGGGAACCGGGGCGGGGTGCCGATGCCGAAGCCCCGCGATCCACTCGCCGGGAGTGTCTGCCGTGCCGCAATTGTATTTGAATTCAGGCAGATAAGATGGGCGAGCGCCCCTGCGAGCGTGCATGAGAGGCCCCCCACAGGGGCGTGATACCGACGACGCGGAGACGGGCAGAATGGAGCGCCGTGGCAGACACGAGGCACGGCCAGAAACCCAACGCCTCCTCCGCCTTTGTGAGATTCGAAAGAAAACCATGAGTCAACCGCACCTGCTGGTCGCCATCTCCTCCCACGGCTTCGGCCACGTGGCGCAGGTGGCGCCGGTGATCCATGCGCTGCGCGAGCGCATCCCGGACCTGCGTCTCACGCTGCGCACCGCCGTGCCGCGCACCCATTTGGAGGAGCGCATCGGCGGGCGCTTCGAACTGCAGGCGGCCAGCGACGACTTCGGCATGGTGCAGACCTCGGCGCTGGACGTGGACGTGGCGGCGAGCGCGCAGCGCTATCGCGAATTCCATGAAGCCTGGCCGGCGCGCCTCGCCGCGACCACCGAGGCGCTCGCCGGCGCCGCGCCCGATCTGGTGCTCGCGGACGTGCCCTACCTCACCCTGGCTGCCGCCCGGCGCGCCGGTATTCCCGCCCTGGCCTTGTGCTCGCTCAACTGGCACGACATCTATGGGCACTACTGCGGTCACTTGCCCGAGGCGGCAGCCATCCGTGCGCAGATGCGCGCCGCCTATGCGGGCGCGCAGGGCTTCCTGTGCCCGACGCCTTCCATGCCCATGCCGGCTCTGGCGAATGCCCGCGCCATCGGTCCCATCGCCGCGCGCGGCCGCGATCGCCGCGCCGACGTCGCGCGGCGGGCCGGGCTGGCGTGCGGCGAGCGCCTGGTGTTGCTGGCCATGGGCGGCATCGACTGGCGTCCGCCCATGGAGTCCTGGCCGCGGCTGCCGGGCGTGCGCTTCCTGGTGCCGCGGCACTGGCGCGTGCAGCGTGAGGACGTGCTGGAGCTGGAAGCGCTGGAGATGAGTTTCTCCGACGTGCTCGCGTCCTGCGACGCGCTGCTGACCAAGCCGGGCTACGGCAGCTTCGCGGAGGCGGCGGCCGTGGGCGTGCCCGTGCTGTACGTGCGCCGCGGCGACTGGCCCGAGGAACCCGCGCTCACCGGGTGGCTGCACGGGCATGCACTGGCGGTGGAAGTGAGCCGCGAGGACCTGCACGCCGGTCGCATCGCCTCCGCCCTCGAACGCGTGTTCGCGAGCCCGCGTCCCGCGCCGGTGGCGGCCACGGGCGTGCAGGAGGCCGCGGCCATCGTCGCCCGGATGCTCGAGCGTTGACGGGGTCCATTGTACTGATGCCCCTTCCGGGGTAACGTGCCCTTTCCCAGCCGGATCGGAGCCTTTGGCGGCATGAACCGCCTCGTCCACCCAACCAGACGCCAGCAACGCGCCGCAGCGGGCGCAGCCGGCCTGCTTCTCATGCTCCTCTTCGCCGCGCTCCCGGCGGCCGCCGGCGAGATCCGCATCGGCGTGCTCGCCAATCGCGGCGAGGCCGAGGCCATGGCCCAGTGGGGCCCGACCGCGGAATACCTCGAACGCAGGATCGTCGGCACCGATTTCCGCGTCGTGCCGCTCGGCTTCAAGGAATTGCCGCTCGCGGTGGAGGCCGGCAACGTGGACCTGTTCATCGCCAATTCCTCGCTCTACGTGGAACTGGAGGTGCGGTTCGGCGCGGAGGCCCTGGCCACCCTGCGCAGCCGTGTGGGCGAGCACTGGACCACGCGCTTCGGCGGCGTGGTGATCACGCGCGCCGACCATCCCGAAGTGCACGAGCTCGCGGACCTGAAGGACCGCACCTTCATGGCCGTGGAGCAGGCCTCGCTCGGCGGTTTCCATGCGGCCTGGCGCGAACTGCGGCGCATCGGTATCGATCCCTATCGCGACCTTTCCATGCTGCGCTTCGGCGGCACCCATGACGCCGTGGTCATGGCGGTGCGCGACGGCCTGGTGGATGCCGGCACCGTGCGTACCGACGTGCTGGAGCGCCTCGCCGCGCGCGGCCTCATCCGGCTCGACGACTTCCGCGTGCTCAATCCCGTCACCCACGCCGAATTCCCCTATCTGTGCAGCACCGAGCTCTACCCCGAGTGGCCCATCGCGCGGGCGCGGCATCTGTCCGTGGATCTGGCGCGACGCGTCGCCGACGTGCTCATCACCATGCCGCCGCGTAGCGAGGCGGCCTTGCGCAGCCAGAGTGCGGGCTGGATCGACCCGGCCGACTACACGCCGGTGCGTGAGCTCATGCATGCCTTGCGCATCGGCCCGTACCGCGCCGAGGAACTCACCCTCGCCTCCGCCCTGCGCGCCTGGGGAATCTATCTGGCGCTGGGCGCGGCGGGCATGTTGGGACTGGCGCTGGCGGTGGCGCACGTGGCGCGCCTGAACCGGCGCCTGCGCCGTACCGATCTGGCGTTGCGCAAGGCGCACGACGAACTGGCGCAGGCGGTGGCCGGGCGCACCGCCGAACTGTCCGCCGCGCTCGCCGAGCTGGAGACGGCCCGCCGGCGGGAGAGCCTGGCCCATCGCGATTGGCACGATGCCTTCGACGCCATCACCGATCCCATCTTCATCCACGATCGTGACGGCCGCATCGTGCACGCCAATCCCGCCTACCTGGCGCGCGCGGGACGCCCGGCGGAAGCCGTGGCCGGGCTGCCGTACTGGGAGGTGTTCCCGCGCCTGACCGAACCCCTGGTGTCCTGCCGGGAATTCCAGCACGACGGCACCGGCTTCGGGGTTTCCGAACTGCGGCTCGAGACCGGCGAGGTGTTCGTGTCACGTTCCTTCGCCGTGGGCGGCGCCGAAGTGCGGCATGCCATTCACATCCTGGAGGATGTGACCGCGGCGCGGCGCGCCGAGTCCGAGCGTCGCATGCTCGCGCACGCGGTGGGGCAGGCGGGCGAAGGCGTGGTGGTGGCCGACCTGGACGGCCGCATCATCTATGCGAATCCGGCGCTCGGCGACCTGGTGGGCAGCGCGCCGGACGAGCTGCGCGAGATGCCGCTGCGTGAACTCTTTGTCGCAGCCGACCGTCGCCGCGTGGACGACATCCTGCCGCGCCTTGCGCAGAACGGCTGGCATGGCGAGTTCTCGCTGGAACCGGTGGACGGTGCACCCGTGCCCGTGTTCACCACCGCCAGCACCTTTCACGGCGACGGCGGACACGCGGGCTTCGTGTTCACGCTCATGGACCTGCGCACCATCAAGGCCGCCGAGCAGGCCCTCACCTTCCGCCTGGCTTTCGAATCCGTGGTGGGCGCCATCGCCGCCCGCTTCGTGGCTGTGGACGTGGCGCGTTTCGACAAGGAAATGAATGCGGCGCTGGCGCGTATCGGCGCCTCGGTGTCGGCCGATCGCGCTTATCTGTTCCGCTATGACGCCAAGCGGGGCGTGCTCAGCAACACCCATGAATGGCGCAGCAGCGGCGTGGAATGCCACCGCAGCCGCATGCAGGACGTGAAGGTAGCCGAGCTGCCCTGGTTCGCCGCGCGCATGGCGCGCTTCGAGGCCATGCACGTGGAGGACGTGCTCGCCATGCCCGACGAGGCGGCGCACGAGCGCGAATTCCTCACCGCGGCGGGCATGCGTTCGCTGCTCATGGTGCCGCTGGCCAGCGGCGACACCATGATGGGTATTCTCGGTTTCGACACCGCCGACCGGCCCAAGCACTGGGCGCCCGAGGACATCCGCCTGCTGCGCGCGGTGGGCGAGATCGTCGCCAACACCCTGCGCCGGCTGGATGCCGAAGCCGCGGTGCGACGCAGCGAGGAAAGCCTGGCCCAGGCCCAGCGCGTGGCGCACCTGGGCAACTGGGACTGGGACATCGTCACCAACGAGCTCGCCTGGTCCGACGAGATCTATCGCATCTTCGGCCTGCAGCCCAGGGCGTTCGGCGCCACCTATCCGGCCTTCCTCGAACGCGTGCACCCGGACGATCGCGCCTACGTGGAGGACGAGGTTAACCGGGCCTTGCGTCGCGAGCGCGACTACTCCATCGACCACCGCATCGTGCGGCCCGACGGCAGCGAGCGCATCGTGCACGAGAAGGCCATGGTGCTGTGGGACGAGCACGGCACACCCATACGCATGATCGGTACCGTGCAGGACGTGACCGCCGCGCGTCACGCCGAGCGCGAATTGCGGCGCCTGAACCGCGCGCTGCGCACCCTGAGCCGCGGCAACGAGACCCTGGTGCGTGCGCAAAGCGAGGAACAACTGCTCGGCGACGTGTGCCGCGTGCTGGTGGAGGTGGGCGGCTATCGGCTGGCCTGGGTCGGCTATCCGCAGCAGGACGCGGCGCGTACGGTGAAGCCCATGGCGAGCGCCGGGGCCGCCGCCGGCTACCTGGACAGCGTGCGCGTGAGCTGGAGCGAATCCGATCCGACCGGCAACGGACCCACTGGCATCGCCATCCGCACCGGCGAGCCCTATATCGTGCGCGACGTGGCCACGGGCACGAACGCCGCTTCCTGGCGCGAACAGGCGGCCAGGCACGGCTTCGCCTCCGCCATCGCCCTGCCGCTGCGTTCGGCCGGCACGCTGCTGGGTGCGCTCACCATCGATGCCGCCGAGGCGGACGCCTTCGACGACGCCGAGGTGGCCTTGCTGCGCGAACTGGCCGATGACCTGGCGTTCGGCATCGTCACCTTGCGCAACCGCCGCCTGCGCGAGCAGGCCGAGCAGGAATTGCAGCGCAGCGAGCGGCGTTACCACGAGCTGTACGACAACGCGCCCACCGGTTACGTCTCCCTCGCCGCCGGCGACGGCGCCATCCTGCAGGCCAACGCGGCCACCGTGCGCCTGCTCGGTTTCAGCCGCGAGGAATTGCTGCGCATGCGCATGTCCGATTTCGGCGACGGCGTCGACGAAAACAACGGCAACGCGGAGTTCTTCGCCCGTTTCAGCACGGGCGAGGCCGTGCGCGATCGGGAGGTCCGCATGCGCCGGCGCGACGGCAGCTCCGTGTGGGTGAGCCTTTCGGTGGAGCCGGTGCACGATGCCGACGGTAACGTCACCGAGTGTCGCGCCAGCCTGCTGGACATCTCGGCGCGCAAACGGATGGAGGAGGAGAGGGCACGCGTCGGCCAGCAATTGCAGCACGCCCTGGTGCAGACCATCGAGGCCATCGCACTCACCATCGAGAAGCGCGATCCCTACACCGCCGGCCACCAGACGCGCGTGGCGCAACTCGCCGTGGCCATCGGCGAGGAACTGGGACTGGACGCGCACCGTCTGCAGGGGCTGCGCCTGGGCGCGCAGATCCACGACATCGGCAAGATCTACGTGCCGGCGGAATTTCTCAACCGGCCGGGACAGTTGACGGAACCCGAGTTCGACATCATCCGCTCCCACCCGCAAATGGGTCACGACATCGTCAAGGGCGTGGACTTCCCCTGGCCCGTGGTGGAGATGGTGGTGCAACACCACGAGCGCCTGGACGGCAGCGGTTATCCGCACGGCCTCGCGGCCGACGCCATCCTGCAGGAGGCGCGCATCATCGCCGTGGCGGACGTGGTGGAGGCCATGGCTTCCCACCGTCCCTACCGCGCGGCACTGCCGCTGCAGATTGCACTGGAGGAGATCGAAAGCGGCAAGGGGGTGCGTTACGACAGTGATGTCGTGGATGCCTGCCTGCGGCTGTTCCGCGAGAAGCGCTTCAGCTGGGATGAGCCGTCTTCCCCTTCCATCCCCGAGCCGGAAGCCCGCACCGCCTGACGGGCACGTGCGTTCGACGCCGTCGCCTCAGGGTTTTCCGGGAGCGGCGCGGGCGTCGGCCGCGCCCGTGTCGATCTGCCTCGGGTCCAGGTAGGCCTCCGCATAGCGCAGATACACCTGTTCGCGCATGAAAATGTCGAACAGGTCCGGATCGATGTGGCCGTTGCGGGCCATGTCGCCGAGGATCTTCAGCGTTTCCGACAAGGGTTTGCCCGGCTTGTAGGGGCGGTCGGCGGCGGTGAGCGCCTCGAACACGTCGGCGATGGCCATGATGCGCGCCTGCACCGACATCTGCTCCCGCGTGAGTCCGCGGGGATAACCCTTGCCGTCCATGCGCTCGTGGTGGCCGCCGGCGAATTCGGGCACGCGCCGCAGATGCTTGGGGAAGGGCAGGGTCTCCAGCATGTCGATGGTGGCGAGCATGTGGTTGTTGATGATCTGCCGCTCGGTAGGATTGAGCGTGCCGCGCGCGATGCACAGGTTGTAGGCCTCGTCCTCGGTAAGCAGGTGCGCGGTTTCGCGATCCAGGGTGGTGTAGGGCTGGCGGCCGATGGCCTGCACCCGCGCCTGATCGGCGGCGCTCATGGCCTCGCCGCCCGGATTCATGCGACGCAGGAAGGCGCGCTCTTCGACCAGGCGCGCGCAGGTGGCGGCGTATTCGGCTTCCGCCTCGGCAACCGTCGCCGCGTCGCCGTCGGCCGCGAGCTTGCGCCGCAGCAGCGCGATTTCCGCATCGCGCCGCAGGATCTCGAAACGCGTGTCCACCAACGCGATGCGGTCGAACCGGGTTTCGAGCTTGGTGGCCTTGTCCATGACGTGATCGGGCGTGGTGATCTTGCCGCAGTCGTGCAACCAGGCGGCCACCTCCAGTTCGTAGCGGTCCTTTTCGGTGAGGCGGAATTCCTTGAACGGGCCTTCGCGCGTGGCGTGCACGGCGTCGGCAAGCATCATGGTCAGCACCGGGACGCGCCGGCAGTGCTGGCCGGTGTGCGGCGACTTTTCGTCGATGGCGCGCGCGATGAGGTGGATGAAGGCGGTGAACAGTTCCTGCAGATCGGCGATGAGCCGCTTGTTGGTGAGCGCAATGGCGGCCTGCGAGGCCAGCGCGCTGGCGAGGCGTTCCGCCTCTTCGGAGAACGGCATCACCTCACCGGTGTCCTCATCCTGCGCGTTGATGAGCTGCAGCACGCCGATGATGTCGCCCTCGTGGTTCTTCATGGGCACGGTGAGGAAGGAGCGCGAGCGGTAGCCCGACACGCGATCGAACTCGCGCGTCCCGGAGAAATCGAAGCCCTCCGCGTCATAGGCATCCGGGATGTTGATGATGGCGTCGTTGAGGACGGCGTAGGTCACCACGTTGTGGTGGTTGGGCCGGCCGTGCGGATCGCGCAGCGGAATGGGCGGAAAATCCACGGGTTTGCCGCTGGTGCCGCCCATGGCGATCCCCATGGAATCCGTGAGCAGGATCTCCACCCTGAGCAGGCCGTCTTCCGTGACGGAGTACAGGGTACCTGCGTCGGCATTGGTGATAGTTTTCGCGCCGAGAAGGATCATCTCCGCAAGCCGCTCGGTGTCCTTTTCGGCGGAAAGGGCGATGCCAATCTCGACCAGCTTGTCGATGCGCTGGAGCAGGGGGCGGGACATCGCAAGGACTCACGTTTTTGGTGAGGCTCCATTGTACGGCTGCGTGATCGGTCCAGAAAGCGAAGCCCCGGGCAGTTCATGACTTCTGTGACGCGATTGGTATAATTTTCGCCACTCGCGTTTAGCGCAGTCCGATGGATAAGTGATGAAATTCAGGTGCTTGGCCCTCAGCGGGCTTCTCGCATTCAGCGTCCCGGCCCTGGCGGGCGCCGATCCCGCGTCCGATGCCGCCCGGCACATCAAGGACGGGAATTACGCCGCCGCCGTCGAGCGCCTGCGCGCGGCCGCGCCTTTCGCCAAGGAGCAGGTGCGGGAGCGCTTCCTCTACGCCACCTCCCTGGCGGGCATGGGCGAGCGTGCCGACGCGGTGAAGGAGTTCGAATCCCTCATCGCCGACTATCCGGACAACCCCGAGCCGTACAACAACCTGGCGGCGCTCTACGCGGCCGAAGGCAAGCTGGAGCAGGCCAAGGACGTGCTCGAGCGCGCCATGCGCACCGACGAACGCTACGCGGCCGTGTACGGCAACCTGAGCGCCATTTACGTGGAGATGGCGCGGGCCTCCTACGCCAAGGCCCTGCGCCTGCAGGAAACCACGCCGGCCCCCGACCTGCGCGTGTTGCAGGCCATGCGCGCGCCCGCCGCGCAGGCGGAGATCGCCGTGGCCGAAGCGGCCCCCGCCACGCCCGCCGCGAAGGCAACGGAGCAGACCCCGCCCGCAGCGCAACCGGCTGCACCCGCACAACCCGCCGCGCCCGCGCAGCCGGTCGCCATGGCGCCGGCATTGCCGCCGCCGACGCCTGTTACTCCGGCACCGGCTGAACCGAACGCATCCATCGCCTCCGCACCCGTCCAACCCGCGCCCGCCGCGGCGCCTGCCGCCCCGCAACCGGAACCGGGCGCGCCGGCATCGCAACCCGTGACGGGGGCCCAGGCGGAAGTGAGCGCCATGCTCGAGGCCTGGGCCGCGGCCTGGAGCGGTCAGGACGTGGAGACCTATCTCTCCTTCTATGCCCCGGATTTCACGCCCCCGCGCGGTGCTGCGCGTACCGACTGGGAGGCCGAACGGCGCGCGCGGCTGGCGCGCCCGGGCCGTATCGAGGTCACCCTCGAGGACGTGCAGGTGCGCCTGCGCGGCGCCGACGCGGCCACGGTGCGCGTGGTGCAGGGCTATCGCTCGGACGATTACCGGGACCGCACCCGCAAGGCCTTTTCCGTGGTGCACCGCGACGGCCGCTGGCTGATCACCAGCGAGCGCACACTCCAGGTCCTGCCCTGACATGCGCAGACATTTCGGCACGGCCGTGTTCGCGGGGCTGCTGCTCTCGCTGTCCCTCGGCATTTATGGCGCCCATCGCTTCCAGGGTGAAGACCACGCGGACGGCATCGCCGACCTCGACCTCGCGCCGGCGCAGATGGGCGAGACGGCGCTCATCGCCCAGGCCATGGCGCGCCTCGAGGAGCGCCTCGCCCGCTTCCCCGACGACCCCGAGGCGAGCCTGCTCAAGGGCATCCTCGACTTCAAGGCCGGGCGTCTGGAAGAGGCCCACGACGAACTGGAGCGCCTCACCCGTCGCGCGCCGCGCTTCCACCTGGCGCACCTGGTCCACGGCGATCTGCTGCTGGCGCGCACCCATGCCCTCGGCGATCTGGGCGGCGCGCCGCTGCTGGGCGCTGCGCCCCAGGGCCTGGACGGCCTGCGCGAAGAGGCCGAGGCGCGCCTCAAGGCCTATCTGGAATCCCTGCCCCGTGACCGCGTCCCGCGCAGCCTGCTGGCGCTGGATGACGACGTGCGCACCGCCATCGTGGTGGACAAGTCCAACCACCGTCTCTATGTGTACGAAAACGCCGGACCCGACGAACCGCCGCGCCTGGTGCGCGATCACTACGTGAGCACCGGCAAGCTCATCGGCAACAAGAGCCTGCGTGGCGACCTGCGCACACCGGAGGGCGTGTATTTCGTCACCGGCTACATCCCGGACAGCCGCCTGCCCGACAAGTACGGCGTGGGCGCCTATCCCGTGAACTATCCCAACGAACTGGACGCGCGTCTCGGCAAGACCGGCGACGGCATCTGGCTGCACGGCACCGAGCGCGCCTACTACAGCCGTCCGCCGCTGGACAGCGAAGGCTGCGTGGTGCTGCCCAATCCCGATCTGCTGGCGCTGGGGGAATACCTGGATCCGGGCGTGACGCCGGTGGTGATCAGCGAGCGCGTGCAATGGCTGACCCGGGAGCAATGGCAGCAGTTGCGCGGCGAGGTGCTGGGCGCCATCGAGGCCTGGCGTGCCGACTGGGAAAGCGGCGACGTGGAACGCTATCTCTCGCACTACTCGGCGCAGTTCTGGGCGCCCGGCTACGACGCCGGGAGCTGGGCCGCGCGCAAGCGCCAGGTGGCGCTGGGCAAGACCTTCCAGCAGGTGAGCCTGGACGACGTGTCCCTCTTCGCCTATCCCGCGACCGCGGACAACGGGCGCGAGCTGGTGGTGGTCAACCTGCGCCAGGATTACCGCTCCAACAACTTCAACAGCCGCATGGGCAAGCGCCTGTACCTGGCGCGCGAGGACGGCCGCTGGAAGGTGTTGTACGAGGGCGGGCGCTGAACGGGCGGCGCGCGGCAATCACGCCAGCCAAACGCGGAGGCGCGGAGGACGCAGAGGCAAACACGTCCCGTGCAGCGCGCATTTCCCTTGGTAGGTCAGGTTGCGCGAAGCGCTACCTGACAACCCGCCGTCACGTAGCCGCTGCGCGCCAACGTGACCTACGTCGTCGGTTTTTTCGCACTTCATATCCTCCGCGTCCTCCGCGCCTCCGCGTCCTCCGCGTTTCACTCGCCTGATCCGTGCCTCCACGCCCTCCGCGTTGCGTCCGTCCGAAGTGACGGCGCGCCGTCAGGGAAACCGCAGCCTCTCAGTCTTCTTCAATCCGCCCGGCGATGTAATCCCCCCGCGAACGCACGCGCAGCCCCGCTTCGGGACCGGAGATGTCCACGGGGTTGCCCGCGAGGGGATCGGTGGCGAACAGGCGCAGGGAGCCGTCGCCCGGGTCTGCGCGGTAGACCAGCCGCTCCCCGTCCGAGGACCACACGAAATCCAGCGCCGTGTCTTGCGTACGCGACACCTGCAAGGGTATGCCGCCGGGGGCCACCGTGAACAGCGCGTCGGTCTGGTAGGCCAGGCGACCGCCGTCGGGCGACCAGGCGAAGGCCGCCACGTTCTGCGATGCATCCGACAGGCGCGTGGCCGTGCCCGCAGTGCTGACGAAGAGCGATGCCAGCGGAGCCAGTCCTTCGCGCGCGAGAAAGGCCACGCGATCGCCGTCCGGCTCCCAGGCGAAATCACCGACGCCGCCGCCCGCCGCCAGCGGCCCATGGAGGGGCTGATCGAGTCCGGGGCCGGTGGTGACGAACAGTTCCTGGATGCCGGGCACGCGCTGGTCGGCACGGTAGGCCAGGCGCGTGCCGTCAGGCGACCATGCGAATGCGTTCACGTCCGCATTCGATTGCAGCGGGCCGGAGGCCGGGGCAGGCGAACCGCCGCCGAGCGACGATGTGATGAACAGTTCGAACACATCATCAAGGTTCTGATCGGCGAGATAGGCCACCCGCGTGCCGTCGGGTGACCACACGAAATCGAGGATGTCGCCCCCGGCCACGATGCCCGAGAGCAGGGTGATCTGCGGTTGTTCGGCGAGGGTGCCGAACAGTTGCAGACGGCCGTCGAACTGTTCGGCGGTGTATGCGATGCGTGTGCCGTCGGGACTCCATGCAAAAGCGACCACGTTGCCCTGGGACACCGACG